>CAVFVJ010000001.1:0-3276 GCA_963626085.1 Alistipes ihumii
GTCATGACAAATATTTGGTGTATCTTTGCACCTTTGAAATAAAGTGTTATACAATAAGAAGATGAAAAACTTTGTAAAAGAACTTCAGTGGCGTGGAATGATTCACGACATCATGCCGGGAACGGAGGAACTACTTGAGAAGGAACTGGTGACAGCTTACCTCGGCTTCGATCCGACAGCGGACTCGCTTCATATAGGACACCTGTGCGGAGTGATGATGTTGCGCCACTTGCAGAACTGCGGACACAAACCGTTGGCACTGGTTGGTGGGGCTACGGGCATGATAGGTGACCCGTCGGGCAAGAGTCAGGAGCGTAACTTGCTCGATGAGGAAACTCTCCGTCATAATGTAGCATGCATAAAGAAACAACTTAATAAGTTTCTCGATTTCGAGAGCGATGCGCCCAACAGAGCTGAACTGGTCAACAACTACGACTGGATGAAGGACTTCTCCTTCCTCGATTTCGTGCGTGACATAGGTAAGCACATCACGGTGAATTACATGATGGCAAAGGAGTCGGTGCAGAAACGACTTAACGGTGAGGCTCGCGACGGACTCTCGTTCACGGAGTTCACTTATCAGTTGCTTCAAGGCTATGACTTCCTCTACCTCAACGAACATAAGGGATGTAAACTCCAGATTGGCGGTGCCGACCAGTGGGGCAACATGACCACGGGAGCGGAACTGATTCGCCGTACCAACGGACGCGAGTGCTATGCCCTCACCTGTCCGCTGGTGAAGAAGGCTGACGGTACCAAGTTCGGCAAGACAGAGGGCGGAAATGTATGGCTCAACCCTGAATACACATCTCCATATGCTTTCTACCAGTTCTGGATGAACACGAGCGATGAGGATGCTAAGCGTTACATCAAGATATTCACTCTCATAGGGAAGGAAGAGATTGAGGCTCTCATAGCTGAGCAGGACAAAGACCCGGGGCAGCGTGTGCTGCAGAAACGGCTTGCCAAGGAACTGACGGTCATGATTCACTCTGAGGAGGACTATAACATGGCGGTCGAGGCTTCGAGCATCCTGTTCGGCAAGTCCACGAAGGAGTCACTGCTTAAACTCGACGAGAAGACTTTCCTTGAGGTGTTCGATGGTGTGCCACAGTTCAATGTGTCACGTGACGAGTTGGCTGCTGGCATCAAGGCAATCGACCTGTGTACGGAGAAGACTGCAATCTTCCCATCCAAGGGCGAGATGAGAAAGATGACCCAAGGCGGTGGAGTAAGTGTCAACAAGGAGAAACTGACGCAGCCTGACCAGGTGATTACTGCCGATGACCTTATCGATGGCAAGTACCTGCTTGTGCAGAGGGGCAAGAAGAGCTATAATCTGATTATCTGTCAGTAAGACATACAAGACATAAACGGTTTATTATAATATGGCAAAGAAAGCATTATTGATGATTCTCGACGGATGGGGAATCGGTGACAAGACTAAGTCGGACGTGATTTACTGCACTCCGACTCCTTATATGGACTACCTCAATGCTACTTACCCTCACTCACAGTTGCTTGCCTCTGGCGAGAACGTGGGTCTGCCCGACGGACAGATGGGTAACTCTGAGGTGGGACACCTTAATATAGGTGCGGGACGTATTGTATACCAGGACTTGGTGAAGATCAACCGTGCGTGTGCTTCAGGCAGCATACTGCAGAACCCAGAGATACAGTCTGCCTATGGTTACGCGAAGAAGACAGGACATGCTGTACACCTCATGGGACTGACTTCAACTGGTGGCGTTCACTCAAGCTTTGACCACATACTGAAGTTGGTGGACATCGCGAAGGAGTATGACGTGAAGAACTGCTACGTGCATTGCTTCATGGATGGTCGTGACACTGACCCGAAGTCGGGCAAGGGATTCATAGCGGACCTGCAGAAGCACATCGACGAGGTGGGTGTGGGCGCAATTGCCAGCATCATCGGACGTTTCTATGCGATGGACCGCGACAAACGCTGGGACCGCATCAAGGTAGCATACGACCAACTGGTCGAGGGCAAGGGACGTAAGGTGACTGACATGGTGGAAGGCGTGCAGTCTTGTTACGATGCCCATACAGAGGAGCATAAGGACACCGACGAGTTCATGGAACCGCTGGTAAACGCCAATGTGGACGGCACTATCAAAGAGGGTGACGTGGTTATCTTCTTCAACTACCGCAACGACCGCGCGAAGGAACTGACAGTGGTGCTCACTCAGCAGGACATGCCGGAACAGGGAATGAAGACCATACCCGGTCTACAGTACTACTGCATGACTCCGTATGACGCATCGTTTAAGGGCGTACACATTCTCTTCCCGAAGGAGAACGTGGCAAACACCTTGGGTGAATACCTCTCAGGCAAGGGACTCAAGCAGCTGCATACAGCGGAGACAGAGAAATATGCGCATGTAACCTTCTTCTTCAACGGCGGACGTGAGACTCCATTCGAGGGCGAGGAGCGTATACTCGTAGCTTCTCCTAAGGTCGCTACTTACGACCTGCAACCAGAGATGAGTGCCTACGAGGTGAAGGACAAGTTAGTTGCCGCAATTAAGGAGGACAAGTACGACTTCATTGTGGTCAACTTTGCCAATGGTGACATGGTGGGCCACACCGGTGTGTACGAAGCCATAGAGAAGGCTGTGGTAGCAGTCGACAAGTGTGTCAGTGAAGTGGTGGAGACTGCCAAAGCTGTAGGCTACGAGACAATCATCATTGCCGACCACGGCAATGCTGACCATGCGCTCAATGCCGACGGCACTCCAAATACCGCACACTCACTCAATCCTGTACCGTTCATCTATGTGACGGAAAACAAAGAGGCTAAGGTGACAGACGGAGTACTGGCAGACGTGGCTCCTTCCATCTTGCACATAATGGGACTCCCACAACCGGAAGAGATGACTGGTCACGACCTTATTAAGTAAGGATTCGTGATTGTACATGGGGATTTTAGGGCATGTGTGCCCTGAAATGACATTGACAGATTAGTCATGACGTGTACACCTTGACAAGGTAACCGGCACATAGCCCAGGGCGACGCCCTGGGTTTGTGTTTATGTGGGGAATATCGCCCTGAAGGGGCAAAAGCATAAACCTGCCGTTGTTGTTTCTGGCATCCTGTCTCCATCATTTTCTTATTTCTGGAAAATTCATGTCCAATCCATGGGTATTCATGTCAAAATATCCCTGGCTACTTTGAGTACTTGTCGGTAGAGATACTTTATATTTTGGCAACTTCAACAATGGATTTGAAAAGAGTTCAAAAAGCCCCCCAAAACA
>CAVFVJ010000002.1:0-108847 GCA_963626085.1 Alistipes ihumii
CGAACGTCTGTATTCCTATAGGGTATAATCTCGCCTTCATACTTCAAACAGTTTTCTCGGTGCAAATATATGACAAAACCATGAGACCGCCAAGAGAGTCGGAAAAGAATTTCTGCAGAAAAGGAACAGGGAGCAATGTGGGTTGCGCCCTCTTTGTTAGTCGAAAGACTGGTTACAATGCCGGACTATCGTAGGTCGATTCACTTCTATTTCCTTCCTGCAACCACCTTCAACAAGCCAGGAGCAAAACGTCTCAGAAGGTAAAAAGCCAGCAGAAGCAGACCTACGTTTGCTACAACCGCCAAGGAATAGACAGAAATGAATCCCAGCTCACCGGTAGGACGGAGTACAACAAAGAACACCTTCAGCCAGTCGCCACAGAATATGCCATGAGCCACATATATAAAGAAACTGGAGGAGGCAAGGAAAGGGCTTACCTTGCAGACCTTGTGCCTCAACAGCCAGGAGGACAGATTGTAGGCAAACAGCAGTCCGACAAAGACATTCACCCTCTTGATGGTATCCGACAGCGACGGAAAACAATGGACGGACAACACATACAGCAATGCCAGCGACGGATACAACACCATTGAAGGCTTGAAGAACCTGTTGAACTCATGCATCATATCTTTTTCGTTAACGCTCATATATGCTCCCCAGGAAAAGAAAAAGAATGCCGTCAGCAACTGGTAAGCATGCCCAAGCTCCAAATAGCCCAACGCAAACCACAAGATACCAAGTATCAGCACCACATAGTAGCGTGTACGGTTCAACAGCCAATACAACAATGGCGTGCACAGTACCACGATCATCAAATCCCTCACAAACCATAACGGGACATCTGCAGGATACGTGTTAAGTGACTCTGCGACTTCAACCGATGCAGTCGGGTTGACACGTATTCCGTTTGAATAATTCCAAAAGGCTCCCAACACGTTAGACAGGCTAACATCCAATTGAAATTTGCTGCCGTTTGGAAAAAGGAAAGCTAGACAAGGAATAATCCTGGTCAACGAGTACAGGACTGCTATAGTGTTCCATATCAGGTAAGGTATCAGCAACGTCTTCACCCTGTTCCTTAGTTTCTGGGCATACTTCTCCTTGGTCAGTTTCACTCCAAGGAAAAAGACATAGCCGGAAATGAAGAAGTAAATAGGTACGCTCTGCCCCCGGAGAAATCCGTCTATAAAGTGGTTTAACTCCAAGAAAAACGGCAACCCGTCAAATGTGAACTTAACTCCCTGTACCGTAAGGCCTCCCGTGCTGAATGTATGGATGGTCAAAACGACCACCGCCAAAGGAAAACGCAACAAATCCAAACTCTGCGAACGCAAATCATTTCTGCTCATACTGCATCAACTGTCTCTCATGTGTCCCCTCCAGAAAGACTTTCTATTCTTTTTTATGAAATGAAAAGCGTGGAGAACCAACCTGTTGTCTGTCCCACGAACTGAGGCTCTTCCACTGCCTATCAAAGTTGAACAGACAACGTCAGAGCCCACGCCGATATGAAAAATCGAATCCATGTGGAGTATATACGCAAACATACATTGCGCCCCAAAGGGTACAATAATGGCTTACAATGAACCACACGGGATTGATATAATCACACCCGGGGCATCTACCGTTGCTAAGTTCAAGACTTTGATTCTGAAGGTTTTGGAAGATTTCAGTTCGTCTTAAACAGAGCGCCAAGTAAACGCCTTTATTATGTCGTGCCTCTTTACCCACCCTACCGCCAGAATGTAGGACTTGTGCCCCACAAAAAGGCTCGGCGTGTGCTGAGGCATGGAATGCTTGTTCGTCCGATGAAGAGTTATTACGCCCAACAAACGGATTCACTTGCAATCCAACTGCAAATATACACAAATTTTATATTGCAACAAACATATGCATATTGTTTCTACAAAAATCCTTGGCAAACAAGATTGTTCTTCATTCCTTTGCCACCGTAATAATGATTATAAAGGAGAAACATCAAGGGAAAGGTAGAAGTGCCATGTTACTGTAACCAGCAACTATTAAGTGAGGACTTGTGTAGTGCAGGAAAGATTCATTGTAGTAAAAAAAATGGAGCAATGTGGGTTCTGAGACACGACATAGTAGCAATAGCCCCCACGATAGTCCTTTATCGCCTTTACGGCAAATTGAAAGTTCCGTTCCGTACTTTGGAACGGCCGTTCCAAAGTACGGAATGTGCATTCCGAAGTACGGAACGGCGGTTCCGTACTTCGGAACAGAGAATTAGAATGCATTCATTAGCAATACAGGTTACTGGCTTCACCTTATGAATCCAACGTTATAAACTTTTCGATGCAAAATAAATGCCAATCTATCTGCAAAAAGTGTATCTTTGCACATGGTTATTGATGTCAGACCACAAAAAAAAGGAAAACCAAGCGTAACAGAAACATCATGAAGATTCTACTGATAAACGGAAGCCCTAAAAGCGAAGGCAACACATTCATAGCGTTGAACGAGGTCAAAAAGACTCTTGAAGCCGAAGGTATCGAAGCTGAGATTATACACGTAGGACACAAGGATATCCATGGTTGCATCGCCTGTGGGAAATGCAGTGAACAAGGCAAGTGCGTGTTCGACGACCTTGTGAATGAGGTAAACAAGAAGTTTGAGACAGCCGACGGCATCGTTGTCGGCTCACCAGTCTACTATGCATCACCAGCAGGCACACTGATTGCGTTCCTCGACCGTCTGTTCTACTCTGCACAGTTCGACAAAAGCATGAAAGTGGGAGCTGCGGTTGCAGTAGCACGACGTGGTGGCACAACAGCCACGTTCGACGTGCTCAATAAGTACTTCACCATCTCGAATATGCCAGTGGTTCCATCACAGTACTGGAACAGTGTACATGGCCGGACACCAGGCGAGGCTGTTCAGGACGGAGAAGGACTGCAGACCATGCGGCAATTAGCTCGTAACATGGCGTTCCTTGTGAAGAGTATACAATTAGGAAAGGAGAAATACGGATTACCGAAACACGAGGAGAGGATAGCAACTCACTTCATCAGATAACAGGCAAGGATATGGTACGGCAAACCATTTTTAGTCTGACAGCCAAGCGACGTGGCTGTCATCTCGTCACACGTGAGATTCTGCAGCATATACCGGCACCGTTGCCACAGGTGGGATTACTCAACCTGTTCGTGCAACACACGTCATGCGCTCTTTCCATCAACGAAAACGCAGATCCAGATGTACGCTGTGACATGGAACAAATCCTAAACCATCTAGTAAAGGAGAACGAGTCCTACTACACCCATACTCTCGAAGGAGTGGACGACATGCCGGCACACGCCAAATGCTCGATCTTCGGTGTAAGTCTCACTATCCCCATCACAAACGGAAAACTGAACTTAGGCACATGGCAAGGCATCTACCTGTGTGAATTTCGCGACTATGGCGGTGAACGCAAGATTGTGGCAACCGTCTACGAGTGAAGCGTGTGGGTGCAAATGAAATGATTCTGCCACTCATGAGACGAGCTGGTATAGTAGGTGACGTGTCCCACGTCACATATCATTGAGCGTGCAGTGAGACACTGCACCTACTATTTGAGCGTGCAGTGAGACACTGCACCTACTAAGCGTCAGCAATACACATCCTTGAACCATAGACGATAGATCGGGTCAACAAAAACAAAGTGATTCATCTCCTTTTCTATGATATCTTTATTCTGGAGTGTCTTTCTGTTTTTTACAATCGTATTGGAGCGCAAAAGTACAAAATATTACCCAAAGGTAAGTTACCTTTGGGTAATATTTTACATTAATCATTCATAAGGTTGACTTGCCACATCATTTACGTCTCCTTTGAGATTTTGGGTACTTGGCATCGAAGTCTGCCAATTTCTTCTCGAAATACTGCTTGAAGTCTGTCCACTTGTAATATGGGAAGTTGTCGGTCGGCAACGGCAGCGTAGCCTCATCTTCATTTAGAAGTGCCTTCATCAGTATATCCCCGTCACCCTTCTTCGGACGGTAGAACACCAGTTGGACGTTGCACGCCATAGGATAGATACGGTAGTTGACCCATTTCTGGTCGAGAGTTGAGAGGTCTTCCACCTGTCTGCCACAGCTGTCCAGTTCAAGTAAGCAAGCCAGCGGCATCACACATATCTCGTGTCCGAAACGCAGAGTGGCACCGTTCCAGTCCTTCTTGTCCACTATGGTATCAGCTGTTGCCAATATATTCTTCAACAGGTTCTCTTGACTGAAAGGCATCACACCACCAGTCTGCGGAGCCGCACCATATCCCAAGTACCAGTCGATGTTCTTTATCTTCCACAGGTCGTATATCTCCTCCTTAGTGAACAAGTCCATAAAGTTGATATCTGTATCGTGGCTTTGCATATTGGTTGCCATCTCAAAAGTGTGACGCATGAAACTGCCTGCATTGATACTGTCTGCCACATACTTGGAGTCATTGAACAGAACCGAGCAGAACCGTTCCGGATGGGTATACTCCTGCTTGGCTTTTGAGACTGCCTCCTGTCTGACACGATTACCTCCCTGCCGTGACACCTCACCGCTCCATCCTTGATTGAGGTAGTACTGGAAACTCTCACTCACGTCATTATGCATCCTGGTATTGGGATTATACGCCATAATTTCCTCACACTCCGCAGTCATACTGAGGATACAGCGGATAACTACGGTACTACGGGCATCCACTTCTGGAGTCCCGTTGAACACACTCGGGAAACGTTCTGTCATGCGTTTTCCGATATGGTGATGCTGACGTTCACCCACGGTAGTCAGATCGCCCAAACGTCCGAAAGACGTTGGGTAGAATTCTTTCATGTCCTTCAGTACCTGTTGCCCCTTCGGAGTTAACTTTCCGTAGCTGTCAGCCTTCTCCAATTCTTTAATCAAGTTAGAGTAGTCCCAATCACTCAAGAGCCAGCGCGAGCCGTGCCGTCCGTAGTGACTTATATAAAACGGTTCATATCCCTTAGGAGCTTTCGTAAGCGGTTTCACAGGGTCAAGATAAGCCAGATAATTGCCACCGGCACGTAATGGATTCGCATATATTTCCTCACGTGCAGTCTGAGCCCGAAGTATGGAAACGGAAGTGAGTGTCAGAGCGATTGTCAGAAAGATCTTCTTCATGTTCAGTTTGTATAGTCTTTGATTAATTATTAATGAGCACACAAATTAACGGTTTATTTTCCTAACAATCAAATTTCAGAGCATAAAAAAGGCAGCCAACGGATAATTGATTGCCTCTAAGGTGTGCTGACGGACTGTTATGTCAAGTCCAGTAGACGGTTCACCCGTTAAACCTGCCACAATGAGGGCACCGTCCCTTACTTCTAATCCTCTCACCACAGTAGCCACAGACATACCAACAACGGATACGGTGAAAGTAAATCCACAGCAGCAACACGACATAAGCCAGTGTCATGGGATAACCTATATAGACTGCAGTAGTCCACGATACGATAAGATAAGAGATCATGGATACACCAAGAAGTTCAAAAATATAGTACACCCCTTGCACGAAATAGAAATGATGGTACACTTCTATTACCATTGCGATGAAAACTGTAAGCGTAAGCCACACCAGTGCCACGAGTGTCGCCATCACAGGTGGAAGAATCAAGGGATTGAGTGTTGGATGGAAATAATATTCCTGCCAAAACTCTGGGGCAAACTTCTGTATGCTCACATAAAGGCAGGCGGTTACTGAAACCAATATAAGTAAGAAAATAGGATAGAAACTGTCCATCTCATCAAATCTGAATATCTGCAGTGTATGTTTCGTGCCTCGTCTGAACAGGTAACAAGCAAGTCCCACCATCACGATTGCAGACATCCACGCTGAGCGGCTACCGGTCAAAGTGTCAATCATTTGAGAAATAAGGTCATCTGGCACTGTTGATTTCAACAAGAAATCTTCTCTAGTCCAGCCCATGGTAAACTGGTCTCGCGCCACCTTCACCCACACCGTATCGTTATCCTCGTCCACACGTATGTCTGCCACGGCAATCACATCATTCTTGCGCACCACACACGTATCAGTCATGCCATCCTCACTTGTCAACAACACAAGCGAATCCGCCTTGACCATAAAATTAAAGTTGTTGGTATAATGGTGCAGCAGTCTGAATTCCAAGCTATCCGCTTGTTGACGGGTCAGTTCGTAGAGGGTGTCCGACTCTTCAATGGCAGTTATCAGTGAGTCTGTCGTTGGCATATCTCGGCGTTCCCCTGCATCGTTGCAGGCGTAGAGTGCCGCTAGCACCAGCAAAACAACAACACTGAACACCTTCATACCTACACCTTATTTATATAGTATCGCTATTTACGTCAACCACCTTCATCAAACATTGCCGACAATCGAAGTCCAACCGGAAGCGTCGTCCGTTGGCAAGTTGCAGGTAAAGGTCTACATCGACAAAACGTCCACTATCCAAGGTCTTCCGACCATTCTTGTAACACCACCCGAGCGAATACCTTATGCAATGTCGGCAGAACATCACAGGAACACCTTGCGGATGTGTCTTCTCATAAGCCCAGTCAACCTGCGCATAGCCCTGTTCATGCAAGAATTCCATCGACTTGTCATTATACACATTACCGAGATAAGTGATGTTTGATGTCTTACAGTCCTTTACCGCTGACATACACCCTGACGATTCGTGTACAAACGATTGGTTTGCAGACAGCATGTCTGTTTTTCGTCTGTCCGTCATCTGTGGCACACTTGCAACCAGTTGCCTTCTCCAGTCCACCAGCAGTGAAGCAGGAATGAACCAGTTCTTCTTGTAGTTTATATCCAGTGTCCGCAACCTGTAAATGGTTCCGCCCAATCTGGACAGTTGACGCTCAATACCAGCAGACTGGTGTGTGCGTGCCAGTTCCTTGTCACAAACGACATCCACAGAAGTATTCATTCCATAATCATCTGCCATCGACAGTCTAAAGCCGCTTGGGGTTTCCGACAGCGTCATGTCTACGGGTATAAACCTCTCCGCACTGTCTCTTTGCAACATATCCTCGAACGTCTTGTCAAAATTACGGAATATACGCATCTTCGGCTGTAACGCATGCGGCATCTCACGAGGGTATAGTCTGCCGTTTTCCACCTTATTTATTCTAAAGCCAAAGAGTTTGCCCTTACTGTCTACAAAGCACAGTCCATCACCATTGGCAAACGGTTTGAGTCCTGCTACAGTAAAACTGTTGGGATAGACTTCCTTCACCACCCCCATCTCCTCACCCATTGCCTTGGGGGTGTCGAATGAGGATATGCGTTCACTGCGCCCATAAAGGAAGTAGCTCGTGAATCCACGGTTGAAACTCTTGTTTACGTCTGGCTGGAACTTCAGTTCCACCTGTCCCATGGACGCACGCACATACTTGTCGGGTTGCGCACTGACAATCATGTTCAATGCCTCGCTATATGCAGCAGTGACATTCTTCACGTAACCCACATCCTTCAACCGACCCTCAATCTTCAACGATGAGACACCTGCATCAATCAGTTTCTGCAACGAACCAATATGGCACAAGTCCTTGAGCGACAGCAAGTGCTTATCCTTCACCAGGACTGTCTCCCTGACATCTCGTCCTCTTCGTGAACGTTGTATGAGATCAAATGCCATCCTGCACACCTGCGCACACTCTCCGCGGTTCGCGCTCCTGCCGAACAGACATTCACTGGCGTAGCACTGTCCGCTCATGCTGACACAGAGCGCACCGTGCACGAATGCCTCAAGCTTCACATCCGGACATTTCTGATGTATGGTCTGTATGTCATCCAGCGACAGTTCACGTGCCAGCACCACCTGTTCGAAGCCCCAGTCGTGCAATTGGCACACCTTCTCAGGAGTTCGATTGTCCATCTGCGTACTTGCATGAAGCGGGATTGGTGGTATATCGAGTTTTTTTAAAGCCAAGTCCTGTACAATCAGTGCATCCACATGAATATCGTAGAGCTGACGAACGAGTGACTCCACTTCCTTCAGTTCACTGTCCTTCAGTATGGTGTTCACTGTGACGTAGACCTTGGCGGCAAACTGATGGGCATAGGCCACCAACTGTTGTATCTCCTTCAGACTGTTGCCAGCTGCCACGCGTGCACCAAACCGAGGAGCACCAATATACACGGCATCTGCACCATGCTTTATCGCCTCGATTCCTATATCCGCATTGCGTGCGGGAGCCAGCAGTTCTATTTCAGTCATGGATATCGTCTATGTTGTAAGGTGTCGTCTGGTACACATAATAGTTGAGCCAGTTTGTAAAGAGCAGGTTGCCTGTCGAACGCCACCTGACTACCGGTCCCTTGTCGGGTTCATCGTCCCTGTAGTAGTTCTTAGGCATCAGTATCGGCAGGTTCTTAGCCAAGTCACGCCTGTACTCCGCATCCAAGGTAAATGGTGCGTACTCAGAATGGCCAGTGATGAAGAAGTCGCGTCCACCACGGGCGGTGACGATATGTACTCCGGCCTCACCCTCCCCCATGGATATTATCTTCAGTCCGGCCACTGACTTTATCTCATCTGCGTCAAGAGTTATGTGTCGGCTGTGCGGCACATAGAACTCATCGTCAAATCCTCTGAATATAGGCAGTTGGGGGTCGAGTGCATGATGGCGGAACACTCCGAACACCTTCTCCGAAGTAGGATGTTTCTGTATTCCGTAGAAGTGGTAGAGTCCGGCGAAGGCAGCCCAACAGATGTACAGAGTGGATGTCACGTTACTGTGTGCCCAGTCCATCACCTCCTGCAGGTCTTGCCAGTAGGTTACTTCCTCGTAGTCCATCCCCTCCAAGGGAGCTCCAGTTATGATCAGTCCGTCGTACTTCTTGTTTTTCATGTCCTCGAAGTCATGGTAGAACGCCCTCATGTGTTCCACAGGTGCGTTCTTCGACGTGTGGCTCTTTATCTTCATGAACTCAATCTCAATCTGTAGAGGCGTGTTCGACAGTATACGGACAAAGTCGGTCTCTGTCGTTATCTTTATCGGCATCAGATTGAGTATGGCAATTCTGAGAGGGCGGATATCCTGGTTGAGAGCACGCGTGGTGTTCATCACGAAGATATTCTCCTTCTTGAGCAGTTCTATTGCCGGTAATCGATCGGGTAGTTTAAGTGGCATGCCGAGTCCTCCCTTACCAAATGTTCACCCTCTTGTCCTTCGGAATGAACATAGGGTCTTTCTCCGTGATTCCGAAAGCCTCGTACCAAGCGTCAATCTGCGGCAGTGCACCGTTCACGCGCCATTCGCCCAGTGCGTGAGGGTCGACAGTGGTGAGTCTGCGCATCTCTTCCTGTGTGATGTTCTGTGCCCACACACCAGCGTAAGCAATGAAGAAACGCTGTTCGGGCGTGAGTCCGTTCACTGTCGGCAGCGAATTGTCCTTAGTGGCGTGCTTGAATGCCGTGTACGCTATTTTCAAACCTCCGTGGTCTGCGATGTTCTCGCCCTGTGTCAGTTCACCGTTGGCATGCAATCCTGGCAGTACTTCGATATTGTTGAAGAAGTCAACCATCACCTTCGTGTGCTCCTTAAACTTGACATCATCACCGGCAGCCCACCAGTTATGGAAGTTTCCTTCCTTGTCGAACTGGCTTCCTTGATCGTCGAACCCATGAGTCATCTCGTGTCCGATGACAACACCGATAGCTCCGTAGTTGAATGCGTCATCCGCACCCATGTCGAAGAACGGGTACTGGAGGATACCTGCAGGGAAACAGATTTCATTGGTAGTCGGGTTGTAATATGCATTGACCGTCTGTGGAGTCATATACCACTTGTCACGGTCTACAGGTTTCTTATAGTTCTTTGCCACCTCGTCCTTCACGAACCATACTGAGATATCCTTCATCAGTTCGTAGAGGGTTTTCTCCGGGTTGATGTCAAGGGTACTGTAGTCTGTCCACTTGTCCGGGTATCCTATCTTCACACGGAAAGCATTCAGTTTTTCCTTCGCCATCAGTTTCGTGGAGTCACTCATCCAGTCTTGTTGGTCTATACGTTCTGCGAGAGCCACTTGCAGATTCTTCACAAGCTGCACCATACGTTCCTTGTTTTCTGCGGGGAAGTATTTCTCAACGTACATTTGTCCGACAGCCTCACCGAGGATACTGCTTACGGAAGCCACCGACCGTTTCCATCGCGGTTGCATCTGTTGCTTGCCAGACATCACTCTTCCATTGAAGTCGAAAGACTCAGCATAGATCTCGTCACCCAACACACTTGACGCACCATCGAGCAAACGCCACTCAAGCCAGTCCTTCAGTTCTCTCTCTGGTGTCTCGTTGAGAATAGCCACAGCCTCTTTCACTGCTTCAGGCTGTCCTACAGACAAGGAGTCAAGTCCAGTGATGAGCATTGACTCGAAGAACTCATCCCAGTCCATTCCAGGATAATCACGTTTGAGTTCCGCAAACGACATCTTGTTGTAGTTCTTAGCAGGGTCGCGCAGTTCCACCCTACTCCTGGAAGCCACTGCCATACGGTGTTCCAAGTTCCATACCGAGTTCATCTTCCTTGCGGCAGTCACATCATCGTCACCCACCAGACTGAACATCTTTACTATATGTGCCTTGAACGCCTTACGAATGTTCTCCATGGTCGGATCAGTACTTACGTAATAGTCTTTTGTTCCGAGCGAGAGTCCACCCTGACCTATCTCCACCATATTCATGGTGCTGTTCATCATGTCAGCTCCGATACCTGATGCAATCAGGTGAGAGCCACCATAAATCTGCCGGGTGTTCATATAACTGAGGATTGCCGCACGAGAGTCGAGTGCCTCAATCTCCTTCAAGTCTGCCATAATAGGCTTACAACCGTCTGTATTCTGGCGCGTAGAGTCCATCCTCATCTTGTAGAGGTCACCTATTTTCTGGGCTATGCTACCCTTCTCGTTGTCTTTCTCCGCCAGCTCCTCAATTAGGGTTCTTATCTGTTCCCTGTTGTTCTCAGCGATGGCGTCAAAACTACCGAAACGCGAATATTCGGGTTTCAGTGGATTTGACGCCATCCATCCTCCGCAAGCATACTGGTAGAAATCCGTACCAGGTGCCACAGAGTCATTCATGTTTTCCAACTTGATACCCATGCCAAGCTGATTATTCTGGCATGATCCTAATGTTATAGCCATAACCATCAATGATGTTAGTTTTTTAAACCTCATAGTATATTTCCTGTTAAAACAATTTCAGCCGCAAAGTTACGGAATTTATTCGTAACAACCAAATAAGTTGCGACTCGCTGTTTACAGGAAAGAGGTTATCAAACCATCTGTATGGCTATTCAAGAGTGCTACATCATCAATGCTTTACGAATTCGAAACTGTCGCCGTGCTTCTTGCTAACCTTAACCAAGAGGCATGGCACCGTCTGATAGGAACGAGGCTCACCCGACACGATGGTCTTGTATGTCACTACAACCTGTCCGTTCTGTTTCCGTATACTCTCAATTTTGATTTCAGTGTCCATGTTTGTCTGAGGCTCTACGACAGCTATAACGTTCTCTTTGTTGAAGTCGACCGATGTTGGCAAGCCACCTGGTCCCATCACTGCTGCCATACCAAAGTATTGCCTCATCTCTTCGCTCGTGGTGACAACACGTGGGGAGAAGTCCGCCACATCGTTCCTCACGAAATAGTGCAAGACCTCTGTGTAACCGACAGTCTTCTCCGATGTGTTGCAAGAGGAGAGAACTGCTATCGTCATCGCAAACACGATAAGTGAAAATACTCGCAAAATCAATTTATCTGTCTTTTTCATTGTCTTCGTTTATTTTGTTTGTATGTCTATTTACGGACCGTGTTCAGAACGAATACCTGAGACCAAGTCCTAGACTGAAGTTCAGCGGAGTGTCCTTATATATATTGGTCACACCACTATGGTTGTCAAAATGGTAACTCACACCTGGTTCGAGATAGAACCCCACATGGTCTGCAATGTCCAGGCGAATACCGAGGGCGGCATTGGCAGAATACTGGAGACGATTCTCGTTTATCTCATCATACTGCGGAGACTCCTCCTTGCCATAGACCGAAAATACCGTGGTCGACTCGCCCTTCACACATTTCTCCACCATACCACCTACTGTACCGTAAAGACTCAGCTGACGGTGACTGAAGAAGGTGTAGCCAATGTTCAGCGGGACACCCACATAATGCAGTTTCTGGTGGGTTGAGTAGTGGGACTCTGTAGTACCCGACACCAAATCAGAAGAGAGATAGCTGTAGGTCACGCCTGTCCCGAACGACCATCCCATACCGAGGTTCCAAGAGGCAGAGACCCCGATGCGAACAGGTTGTCTATGCGACTTCCGTGTATACACAGACTTGTCGACATTTCCGACAATAACCTCCTCCAATGCACCGTACTCGTCAGAAACGTCTCCGTCACCTTTCACCCCATCGTCAGAACCCGACTGCCATATACTGCCGACTAACAGCTCGTCATACCCGGCACGCTGTATACTGGAGTTCATGACACCCTGTGCCACGAGCGACACCGACAGTCCTTTCTCGCTTGAACGGTTGGATGCGAGAAGCGAACCGTCCCATGAACCAGCATCATAGATTCGTTTGCGTCTCTCCGGTCTGTTGGACTGGGGTTGCGCTGTCTGTGGAGTCAGTTGCTCCACTGTGTCCGTCAATTCATGTTCAACTGTTACGGTATTCTTACCGTCAAGTGCCTCATCACCGTCTTCCACTGATACCGAAGGCACAGCCGCAGCATTGCGGACTGTCGCAACATGGTCTGTGTAGGGAGTTGGCGCATCATCCGTCACAAGGGCAGTCTGCTCCGTGTCCACAGGCGAGGTTTGTTGAGAGGGTTCTGAAACCGTGGCAAGTTCAGTGTATGTCACAGGAGTGTCCGACCGCCTGGTGCCAAGCCAAACGCTACTACCTACCACCAGACAGGCTGCGAACACTGCCGCGGCCATCCATACGCCTCTTCGGTGGATGCTGACTCGTCGTGACATACTGGTCGTTCCATGTCGTGCAGGGTTATGTATTCCCTGACTGCCTCTCTGCATCAACCGGTGCTCGATGTCAGCCCACAGGCCCTCCGGGGGTGACATCTCGAAGCCTTCCATTTTACGCTCCAAGTCCTTTATCCATTTATCGTCATCCATGGTTCCTTAATTTATATTCGTTTATGAATCCTCTCAACATGCCCTTCGCCTTATGGAACTGCGAAGCTGAAGTATCAGGTCTGATGCCGAGCGACTCGGCTATCTCTTTGTGGCTCTTATGTTCGAATACATAGAGACAGAACACGGTACGGTAGCCTTGGGGCAGTTTCCTCACCATCTCCTGTATGGTCTCTGGCGTGATGTCAAGGGCATCCGTCTCGTCCTCCTCTGCCACATCTGGCAGTTCCCAATCAGGATAGGATACTTCCGGCCGATCGGTGCGTCGCAGAAACGAGAGCGACTCGTTCACCACCACCCGGGTCATCCATGCTCTTACTGAACCTTTTCCCCGGTACTCAAACCCTCCGACACTGTCGTAGATTTTGATGAAACTCTCCTGCAGCACATCCCTCACATCGTCCTCCTCTGCCACATAACGGGAACAGACGGCGGTGAGATAACCTATATGCCGTTCATATAGGTTTCTCATAGCCGCAGCATTACCTTGCTTCACCAGGAGGATTTCTCTCTCCTCCTTGTCACTGTTCCAGTTAAAAAGCACCGTCTGTTTCTTGTTTTCGGTTCAGTTGCCTTCTTACTTCACTTTGGCAGACACGCTACCAGTGTTCTTGTTCTTGTCAGTCACTACGATGCTGACAGAACCCGCCTTCACACCTGTTATGGTGATTTCGTCCTTATCCACCTTTACTGTTGCAATGGATGTATCGCTTGACTTCACTGTAAACGGCTGTGTGCCATTTGTCACCTTCAGGGTCTCTGTCTTTCCTGCAGCAACCTCAACACTGGACTTACTGAACGTAAGGGTAGTTGACACTTTATTAACCGTAGCTGCGAAACGCCCTGTATTCTTGTCCTTGTCAGTCACTACTATCGCCACTGTTCCTGCCTTCACGCCTGTCACGAAAATAGAATCTGCCTTAGTTGCTACCTTTGCGATGGCCTCATTGCCGGACTTTGCTGTGAACGGTTGTGTTCCGTTGGTCACTTTCAGAGTATCAATCTTTCCTGCCTCCACCGTCACGCTGGTCTTGCTGAACTTGAGAGTTGTCGTCTTACCTGAGTCATCATCGTCATCGTCGCTGCATGATGCGAAAGTAACTGAACCGAGCAGAGTTGCCATCAATAACATTGATCCTAAGATATTCACTGTTTTCATTGTCTTCATTTGTTTTGTTTAAGTTGTACAATCATTTTCTTTTTTTGGATGGAACTCGGGAATTTCGGTCTGTGCACCGGCCGCATTCTTTCGTCCCTGTCTGCTACTTAAACTCACATTCGGCAAAACCTTGCCTGCAAAATGTATTAAATTATGTTATCGAGCACTTTTCTCCTTTGGCAACTGTTCAGTTCCCACCCATTACCCTGACCTAACTGCAATCTGTTCACAGTTTCTCCAGCAACCAGTCAAGTACATATTGCTGTTTGATACCCTCATGCCAAACCGTCGGGTCATTGTCCATAGTCAACAAGAACTTGGGATAGTTGTCGGGGATGCTCTGCAAGGGTGACAATTCACGATCCAAAGTCGCGACATCCCGCACCGTCAACGCCACTTGATAATACGCCTTCTGCTCACCCCTAACAACTACAAAATCAATTTCAGCATCTCCCACTTTCCCGACATATATCTCTCCTCCTCTGTGGGCCAGCTCCAGATAGGCCACATTCTCCAGGACATGTCCGAGGTCTCCGCCTTTAGTGCCGTTGATGACAAGCAGCAGACCTATGTCAGCAAGATACAGTTTCTGTCCAGTCTTAAGCAATTGCTTGCCTTTAGCGTCATACCTTTGCACTGAATAGAAAATGTAGCTGTCTATCAGTGCAGAAATATAGTTCTCGACTGTATGTGACGCAATCTTGCGTCCCATAGAAGTCATTAAACGAGAAAGGGAATAGTTTAATTTCAACATACCGCCCGGTGAGCAACGTTGCAATCTCTCCCGACAAGAGATATGCGTTGGAACCTGTCACATAGATATCCACGTTATCCAAGAGGAACAGACTGTCTATGGCTTTTTGAAAGTTGTCCACCATCTGAATCTCATCGAAAAAAAAGGTAGTTCATGCCATCGGCAACCAAGTGCTTCTTGACATGAGCATACAAGACCTTATAATCGAGGAACTGATCATTCGCCAAATCCTCGAAATTCAGGTTCTGCATTTGTCGTTCAAGTACACCCTCAGCCATTAACTTTTCCCGAAACATCCTCAAAAGAGACGATTTGCCACAACGGCGGATACCAGTCACCACCTTGATGACCTTCTTGTCACGCCACTTCTCCAATGTCTGTATATATTCCCTACGTTCAACCATAGCTTCACCCATCAAAAAAAATGAAATGCAGCGCAAATATACAAAATACTCCCACTAAAAATGCAGCGCGCTGCATTTTTCCTTCAGCCTCTCCTCATTTTTGCAGCGTACTTATATAAATTGCAAAGGAGCGATGTGGGTTTTGAGACCGACATTGCTCCTTTTCTCATAGGGCAGAAATCCGATTACAATGCGGGTCCGCTGTATTCTTCATCGTAGGCATCAGATTCTTCTGGGTCAGCATAGCGTATATTTGCGGATGTACACAGCATGCCCTCACAGTTAAGTTTCATTACAGCCACTGTTGGCTTTACATAATTCTTCTTCATCTCCATTTTGTTTGTTGATTGATTACATTGATGTTACCTTATATATATCTTCTTACCGTCAACGATGTTCAGTCCCTTGGACAGACCAGACTTGCGCTGACCGTTGATGTCGTAGACAGCGGACGTACCGCTCACATCTTCCTTCAACTCCTTGACAGAGATGAAACCAGTGGTGGTGCCATCCTCGTCCTCGAAGCTGATTCCGATGCTTCTCATGGCAACTTCGGTACTGGTAGGAATTTGGAGATAAGCCTTGTTGGCATCAATCGTAAAGTCATCACCAGGCAAGTAGAAGCCGACACCCTTGTCACCATTACCCAACACATAGTTGGTGTAAGAGCCTTCTGTTTTTGACAGACTCTTGCTCACCAGTGTACCTTCAAGCATATTGACGTACATGTAGTCTGTTTCAGCCATAGGAATGTCGTATGTACCCGCAGCACCCTTTACGACAAATCCTGTTCCTGCCGGTATGTGTGTTACACGTGTCAACAGCACTGTACCGCCACTAGGACTGAACCCGGAGGCAATATAAGCCTTCACAGTATCACCCAAAGATGTCAAGTCAAGGTCTTTATCAAAGCAAGCGGTAGCGATACCTGCATCGGTGAGGGTTATAACATTTGAGGACTCGATTTCCACTTTTTTTGCAAAGTCAGACCAAGGAGAGACATTTTTAATAGTCTCTATCAATGACGCATTACAATAAAGTGTTGCGTCTGACGAAATATTACCGAAAGCATACGTTTCACAATTGGGCAGTTTGTCGCCCAACAGAGTCACCTCCTTCAAGTTTGTGCAATCAGCAAACGCAGCCATGCCAATGCTTGTCACGGATTTGGGGATAGTGACAGATATCAGATTGGAGCAGCCCGAAAACGCAGTCTCGCCAATGCTATCAACAGAATTGGGGATGGTGACAGATGACAAGCCGGAACAATAGCTAAACGCCATTTTACCTATGCTTGTCACAGAATTAGGGATAGTGACAGATGTCAGATTGGAGCAACCTTTGAACGCAGCATCTCCTATGCTTGTCACAGAATTTGGAATCACTATTGACTCTACAGTACAACCTTTTATTAGGGTTTTACTCGCAGTTTCAATAAGACAATTGCCATCCACATGATAATAAGTGTTTGCGTCTTCTACTACAATCTCAGACAGACTGGAGCAATCATAAAACGCACCAACACCAATACTCGTCACGCCACTGCCAATGGTAACAGATGACAATTTGGTACAAAACCAAAACGCAGTCTCGCCAATGCTCGTAACGGAATTGGGGATGGTGACAGATGACAAGCCTTCACAATAGCTAAACGCCCGTTTACCTATGCTTGTCACAGAATTGGGGATTGTGACGGATGTCAGATTGTAGCAACCACGAAATGCATTATCACCAATGCTTGTCACAGCATCAGGAATGATGATGTTTTTCAGACTGATGCAACCATCAAATGCATACCCACCTATGCTTGTCACGGAATTTGGAATCGTGATTGAATCTGTTCTGCAACCTCTTATTAGTATATTGCTTGCAATTTCAATGAGACAATTGTCGACCACATGATAAAAAGTATTTCCGTCTTTCACTTCAATCGTAGACAGTAGTTGGCAACTAGCAAACGCAAGATCGCCTATGCTTTTCACGCCACTGCCAATGGTGACTGATGACAGACTGCTACCGTAAAATGCAGCATCTCCTATGCTTGTCACAGAATTAGGAATGGTGACAGTTGCCAAATTGGTACAACCGTAAAACGCCTCATCGCCAATGCTCGTCACGGAATCGGGAATGGTGACAGATGTCAATGCAGAACAATTCCAAAACGCCTTATCACCAATGCTTGTCACAGAATTGGGAATGATAACGGATTTCAAGTTGTCGCAAAGCCAAAACGCAGAAGTCCCTATGCCCGTCACGGTATTTGGCAACTTTACGCTCTTCAGCTGGCTACATCGATAAAAGGCATACTCTCCGACAACGTTGTTCTCAGTTTTACAAGAACTACCATCATTGTAATAAATGTCATCACTTGCTACAATGATAGCATTAGTCAAATCCAATTCTGCAAGTTTACCTTCTGTATAATCTCCATTAACATTGCGTCCAGCCATCTCACGCAGACAGAGGATGTCAGCTCCATTAATAGGTCCTGAGACTGTCAAGCTGGTGATAGTGTTCTTCGCATCGCCAACCGCTGTCGACAACGTGCCTGCCTCGGTCAATGTGATTTCCTTTGAGACACCATCCGCCATGGCAGACAAACAAGCAAACAGCATAAACGCCGCTGTAACAAGCGATTTTCTAACTGTGGATAATACCTCTGCTTTACCCATAATACTTTTTCTCCATGCCGACTTGTCCCCCTAATGCGGCTGTTAAATTAAACGGAAAGCGTGGAGAACTTACCTGTTGTCCATTCCACCCATCGAGGCTCTAGCAATTGCCTATTATTGTTGAACAGACAACGTCAGAGCCCACGCCGATATGAAGAACCGTTCCGCAAAAGACCTGTATAACACATGATGTTGCGCCCTACCGGGTACAATCCATGCTTACAAGGTCTCTTCGGGATTGATATAATCACACCCGGGACATCTACCGTTGCTAAGTTCAAGACAATAATTCCGTGAATTTGCTAGATTCGATGGGTCTCAAACAGAGCGCCAAGTAAACGCCTTTATTATGTCGAGCCTCGTTACCCACCCAACCGCCTTGTCATGGAACGTGTATCCCACTAAAGGCTCGGCGTGTGCTGAGGCAGGAATGCTTGTTCGTCCGATGATGAGTTATGACACCCAACAAACAGATTCACTTGCAATCCAACTGCAAATATACATGATTTTTATCACCACACAAACATTTGCATATTATTTTCACAAAAATTCTTGGCAAATTGGATTCTAATTCGTAACTTTGTCTGCGCAATAATGATTATAAAGGAGAAACATCATGGCAATGACAAGTTGACGTTCAAGTACGTTGAAATTGCCAAGTTCAACAAAAAGGAGGACGAGCTGGTAACGCTTTACGACAAGTGGCTGTACGTACTGAAGAACCTGTCACGGCTCGACTTCACAATAACAGAAACTGAAGTGTCTCATGTCACAACAGCAGGAACTGAAGTGTCTCATGTCAACTCAACCAGCAGTGCACAATCTTTGCCATCATCATTGCCACCTTGTGACGTGAGACACGTCACCTACTATTAAGGCAACTCGTATCGCAAGTAGTTACCCTATTGTCGTTCAAATCCACACCTACAGAATCACTAACACCCTTTCAGGGCGGACATATTCCGACTGGCTCACCGACACTTCAATCGCACCCCACCACTCTCCACTCAAGTGTGTTCACGCTGTCCTTCAGCATGAAATTCATGCCGACCTTAACTACTGGCTTCGACTGCATCTTGAAGGCATCGACATAATGCCTTGCATCTATCTGTGCGAGGGCTTCCTCCACACTACCGTTCAACTTCAGTTCCATCACATAGATGGTAGTTGCTGTTTCGAGCGTGATGTCGATGCGTCCCTTGGCTGTGTGCTGCTCTACCTGTATGCGGTAATCGGTAAGCAAGGCAAAGATTATATAAAGCGTCTGCTGCCAGTGACCCTCGTAGTTGGTGTTGTCGCAATAAGGCACGGTCTCCAGAAAATCTGCAAGTAGTTGCAAGCCACCTTCGAGGTTATCACGCTTTATCAACGCAGACATCTGGGCAATCGCCACGTCACACCGTTCGGCATCGCCACCCATATAATTAGGTAGCAGACTTTCGAACACACCTACTTTAATCTCACGATTCGGGAAATCAAGCGTATAAAGGTCAGTATACTCATCATAGTCCTTGATGGTGAGATAGCCGCTTTGGTACAACAACGGAGTAAGCGAAATCATGGACTCTGTGGGTGCGTCAAAAGCTGAACTCTTAGCAAGCATTGGTTTCAACGCATCTGGCTGCACATGGAATTTACGCATCATATTAATGAGATATGTGGGTGTGCCTGTACCAAACCAGTAGGCACTTAACTTATGCCTTGACAGGCAGTTGAGCAGACTGAAAGGGTTAAACACGTCTGGCGATGGCCATGTGAAATGGTAGCCGTCATACATATCTGTCAGCCTCGTGACAGTCTCTTCGCGACTGAGTTTCTGTTTGTCGGCAAGCTCGTCTATATCGTCACTCATCTGAGTGAGCATCTCCTCCTTCGTTATTCCACATATGCCAGCGTACGGCTCGTCCATAGAAATGTTACTGATATTGTTCAGTTCACTGAATATACTCAGTTGCGAGAACTTCGTGATACCAGTCATGAACACGAAGCGAAGCATCGGTTCACAATCCTTCAAAGGACTGTAGAAGTTGCGCATCGTGTCACGGAGCTGAGGCAACAACGTGTCCTCATGTACAACATCAAGTAGTGGAGCGTCATACTCATCGATGAGCACAACCACCTGATTGCCAGTCCTACGGTACACAGTCCCTATCAAGTCCGAAAGCCTGTTATTCACGCCATTGCGATGTTCCGTAATACCAAATTTCCTCTCTTGATCCTCTAAAATATAATTCAGATATATTTCCAGTTGGTCTTTGTCCATGTGCTTGCCGCTGGCCATACTGAAGTGCAGCACAGGATACTCATTCCACACCGTCTCCAGTTTCTCAATGGCAAGTCCCTCGAACAGATCTCTACGACCCTCGAAATAACTTTTGAAGGTAGAAACCAACAGCGACTTACCAAAACGCCGTGGACGACTCAGAAAGAAATACGTGCCATTGGTATGTGTCATATGATACACATACTCTGTCTTGTCAACATAAAACAAGTTCTCCTTGCGGATACGCTCGAATGTCTGTATTCCTATAGGGTATAATCTCCTTGCCATACTTCAAAACCGTTTTCTCAGTGCAAATATATGACAAACTTACGAAACAGCCAAAAGAGTTGGAGAGAAATCATGATGTGTTCAACCATCAATACAGTAGCCGTTTCTAAAAATTCAGCAATGTCATCCCACTATCGGAATACTGAACGGGTATGCTCAGGAATATGTAGAGATTGACAAATTCACACCGAATGAAACAGCGCGAGTACGAAGACAGTCTGAAAGTCTACCGCGACATCAAGAACTCACTCGACACAGCTCTAGAGCAAGGCTTCGAGCAAAGACGCCCAGAAGGACGTGCGGAGGGGATAGAAGAAAGTATGCAGAAAGGACACACGGAGGGAGAGTAAGAAAGAAACAAAGGAAAAGACGGCTTTAAAGCTTTTGGCCATGGGCGTTACTTTGGATACTGTTTCCTAAGCATCAAGCTTGTCAAGAGAAGAGATTGAAAAACTGACAAGCAAGTAGCTTGCCAGAGCCTATCAATCCTTTAGTAGGTGACGTGTCCCACGTCACAATAACAGAAACCGACGTGTCCCACGTCACAACAGCAGAAACTGAAGTGTCTCATGTCAACTCAACCAGCAGTGCACAATCTTTGCCATCATCATTGCCACCTTGTGCTGTGAAACACAGCACCTACTATTAAGGCAACTCGTACACCCTTAGCATATAAAGTGGATGCCAGCTCTCCGTAATGTTTAGGGCGTGAAAATCAATAAATTGCAGCTCTACTCCTAATATTTTCGTCCCTAAACAAGTTTTTTACTTGTAAAATACACGAATTTTAGAGGAAAATTTTTCCTAAGGGGAAGATATCATCCAGAGGACCTGCCGAGACACCTAAAAACTGGGCTCGAGAGAAAGGGTTAATTCACTCGAGTGAAACGATCGATTCACTCGAGTGTTTTAATCGATTCACTCGAGTGAAACCTTTTAAAGAAAAAGTATCGGTATTTGCTGGATATTTTACTCTGGATTCGCTATTATGGCGAATTTGAAGTACAGAAACAAGCAAAAGCACAAATTCATGCAGACTATACAAAAACATAATTGTATCTGCTTGAAAGCAAGACTTAGAAAAAGAAGAGTGCGGTGAAACACCACACTCTCTAAACATCAACCAGGGAAAGTTGGCCATGAACCCAATACGCTCACTACTGGCCATAAGACTCCAAGCTACTTGCTGTACTCAAAGCAGTCAACATCCACGTAGCCGCCCTGTGACTTGGTGGCATAGTTGTAGATGGCAAACCTCGTGCCCATGAACAGTCGCCTGTAGTCGTATATCATCTTGAAATCCTTGACTGCTTCTGTCCAGTTCTTGCCGTCCGTGCTGTATAATAAGGTGGCGAGATCCTTGTGGAGACGGAAATCACATGAGATCTTTAGCCATACGGTCTTCGACTTCAGCGGTTGGCGATACACCTCCTCACGTGCCACACCTGTCACTGCCTTGTCCTTGTCGGAAAGCGACACGCTTTCCTTCGTTCCCACGATATAGGTTTTCTTGCCTTCCTTGACAACAGAAAGCAGGGCGGCATCACCTTGGAAGGCAGCGAAACCAGCCACATCACCGTCCTTCATCTTACCCACATTCATTTTGATTATGCCTTCACACTCTGGCCCCTCAGTGCGAGTTGTAAGCGTGTTGGGTGCAAGGAAGATATTAGGAGCAATGCGTGAAGTCTTGAGGCGGAGGAATCCCTTGCGGTCAGTCAACGACCATGCCTCGTCTATCGGGTTGTGGTTCCACTGCCACTGGAGTTCCAGTTTGTTGCTGTTGAAGTCATCACTGTACACGAGTCCCTTGCCCTCATAACCAAGAACAGGCTTCTGCATG
Organism: Alistipes ihumii; assembly: GCA_963626085.1. Taxonomy (GTDB): domain Bacteria; phylum Bacteroidota; class Bacteroidia; order Bacteroidales; family Bacteroidaceae; genus Colivivens. Next base: position 22,532 of record CAVFVJ010000002.1, read on the forward strand.
ACAGCCGGTATGTCTCCGTTCCCATCACCAAGCATAGGCCATCCGTCCTTCCATGTGCAAGGTTCGAGGGTGAGTACCCTACCAACCCCACCACGGTCCTGAAAGATAATGCCGTACCAATTACCGTCGGGCGCATCCACGATAGTACCCTGTCCCACACCGTTGAATCCTTGGAACTCAGTCTCCAGGATGACCTTCTTATCATACGGTCCATGGATGTCGTCGGCACGATAACACACCTCACGGCGAGGATGCCCACTTGTCCACGAAATCATGAGGAGGTAATACTTGCCGTCACGCTTAATCATACGCGACCCTTCCAGCAGACCTTTTTCCTCATCATCCCTCTCAAAAAGCCGGCAGTCACTTCCCGGCACCACATCCGTCAGGTCATCGTTGAGCTGCACCATCTCGCCTGTGCCATACACCACATACACCTTGTCATCATCGTCAAAGAAAAGTGCAGCATCGTGAAAGTGACGCATACGGCTGTGGACAGTCCACTGTCCCTCGATATTGTCGGCAGTACATATATACGTATCGCCACCCGGACTGTCATTGGGCGCAAAGAGTGCGTAGAACTTACCCTTATGATATTGCAGAGAGGTAGCCCACTGTCCACGTCCGTACACAGTACCTTCCTTCATATCGTACTTAGGCGAATCGGTGAGACGTGGGAAGATATAGTTCACCGTCTCCCAGTTCACCAAGTCCTTCGACTTCATGATAGGAGCACCAGGCATCAGGTGCATGGTGGTGCTCACCATATAGAACGAGTCGCCCACACGTATCACATCCACATCGGGCACATCAGCCCACAACATCGGATTCTCAAAATTGTCTCCCTCTGCCCTCACTGTCTGTACCGGGCAAAAAAGTCCGCAAGCCAGCAACACAGCGGCAAGAGAACCAACCAGTTTCTTTTTCATCAGCATTATTGACATTGATTTTGTTGTTCAGTTGTTTTTGATTACGACACGCCACTACTCCCATGCACTGCCCATATAGCTGTAGCGACTGTTGTCGGGATTGACGACCACCTGTTCAAGTACAATTTCCGGGTCAACCATCACTACACGGAGGATGTGCCGTCCAGCAGAGAGAGAACTGGCAGGAGTGACAGACAACCAACGCAGGTTGTCGAACGTCTCGTTGCGCCTCAACAGTTTCCTGCCGTTCCACCAGCCATTCAAAGCCAGCCGCGGTTCTTCCGGCAATGCCTTCAACCGTCTGGAAACCGCAAGGTTCTTCGGTGTATATTCCTGAAATGTGTCGAGGAAGCCCTGACGTGCATCGACTATCTGCATAGGTTGGCTATCGACCTGAACTCCAACACGCAGTCCCCGTTCAGGATAGACGTCCTGTGTCGGTAGGATACCGAGAGCGACAGTGAGTGACTCCACCGCCTGTGGCAAGTCGAAGTCGTATTCCAGCGAAGCACCGCTACCATCAGTCGAACTCACTGCCATCACGTTGCTGCTGCCCATGCACCCCTTGCCGCGTCCCAAGTCGGGGAGAAATATCCACCCGGCAGATTTACCCTCAGTAGAACGGTCGTACCTCCAGGCAGGAATGGCCACCTCCGTTGACGAAGCCACACTGGAAAGAGGATGGTCAACCCTGAAGCCGAGAGTCAGCGGATTGACGTTCTTATCGGGGATAGACCACTGGGTATAGCCTATATGGTTGTCCGACATCATGCCTTTCCACTTGCCGCCAGCAAGCACATTATTATAATAGTCCGACAACTCCCTGTCTTTCTGCATCAGCAGTTCCACCCCGAGGCTGTCGCCCATTGTCGTATGGTTATATATCTCGAAGACACCGGCACTCGCCACCACCGGGTAGTACACCAACTGGTAGAACGCATCCTGCATAGCCTCCGGCAAACGGGCACGGAGACCCTCTGCCCTCAACACGAGTGACTGCCAACGCTGCGAGAGGACGAGCATCTCACGTTCATTGAATATCCCCGGCACCTGCACCTCCGGCTTCCTTATCAAGTTGTACTTACTGTACTTGGCAATCAAGTCAGCCGTCTCCCTGGCGTTATCCTCCCCGAAGGCACTTGCGGCAAACCGTTCGAGCCACACCTGTTCATCGCCCGGCTGCACCTTCTCCGGATTCCACGCATAGTCCATAATGAAACTGACCGGCACTTCCTTCGGTTTCAAGTCACCCACATTGATAATCCATATACGGTCTATCCCGCTGGCGTAAGCCTCATGCAACTGTTCCCGCAGTTTGGGTACTGTAGTGGTGTTGACCCAACGGTCGTTCCACGGCCCGCCATTCATGTCTATATGGTAATAAAGTCCAAGACCGCCCTTGCGTCTACGTTCCTCAGCGGTACCCTTACGGCGGATGTATCCCCAGTTGTTGTCGCAGAAAAGGAGCGTCACGTCATCGGGAACCGTGAAGCCCGCATCATAGTATCGCTGCACTTCGGTAAAGATAGCCCACAACTGCGGCACACTGCCGGCAGACCGTCCGTAAGTCTCCTCAATAATACGGCGTTGGGCAGCAATCACCTTTCCCAAAGTCTTTATGTTCTCCGCATCGTCACCGTTGCCCATCTCCGTGTCACCGTCACCACGCATACCAATGGTGATGATATTGTCGTACTTGCAGTTGCGTTCCAGTCCCTCCCTGAAGAACTTTTCGATACGTTCTGGATTGGTGGCGTAGTTCCACGGTCCCACCTCATCCTTCCGCTTCAGGTACTCACGGTGGGAACGCATCATCGGTTCATGATGGGACGTTCCCATCACGATACCCATCTCGTCCGCAAGGCGTGGCGACTCAGGGTCATCCTCATTGAAGTTCGTCGCCCACATGGCTGGCCAGAAGTAATTGGCTTTCAGACGCAGTAGCAGTTCGAAGATTCGAGCATAAGCCTTGGAGTTGACCCCTCCGAAACGGTTGTTGCACCATCCTCCGAACGAGGGCCACTCATCGTTGATGAAAATGCCACGGTACTTCACCTTGGGTTCTCCGTCCGTATAAGTGCCACGTTGCACGTAAAGGCTGCCATGACGGGGCACGGGTACATCTGCCATCCAGTACCACGGTGAGACTCCAATCTGACGCGACAACTCATAGATGCCATAGATGGTGCCGCGCTTGTCGGAACCAAGTATGACCAGTTGTCCTCCGTCCGTGAATATGAGGTATTGCTCCCACTTGCCCTTCAGTTGCCTACACTGACTTGGATACCGTTTCGCCAACCCACTCTTGCCCACAGTAGCCACCGTTACCGGAGCCTTGTCGCTGCCCGTCACTGCTCGAAGGTCACTGCGCAGGTTACCCACTGCAATCTTTACTCCTGTCCACTCATTGTCGTCATAACGGACAGTGTCACAGGAACCGGTCAGACAAAGAGCGTCCCTGGCTGGAGCAGAGAACGAGACAAACTGGTCTGCCGCCACGATGGAGAGATGGGAAGACACAAGTGTACATACCATCAACATATATTTCTTCATAATGTCCTGCATAAGCACTATTTTACAAGGTATTTCTTTCCGTTCTTGATAAAGACACCATGTGACGGATTAGTCACACGACTGCCGTTGAGGTCATAGACATAACCGGTGTCGCTGCCGTCAGCATCGACAAGACGGATACCCACAACGTTCTGTCCTTTGGCAAACACAGGCTGGAGGGTGACCATGTCATCGGGCATGGTGAAGGTGAGTCGGGTGTTACCGTCAGACAGAGTCTCCAGACTGACAGTATTCGCCATCGTGAAATTCACGCCATTGACAACCTTCAAGCTCTCCAGTCCATAACCCTCTTCCGCCTTGACGGTAAGGGTCACGGTCTGTCCCTCTGTCGCCTCACTCACGTCAGAGGTGACACTGCCATGTGACGCGCCACGCACCGTGACAAGGAATTTCTCTGCCTCGCAGTCGCCCGGAGTAAAGACTACCTGGTCGATGTACATGGCGATTCCACTGGTGTTGGTCAGGATAAAACTGTTGTTGCCGGCTTTCAGCGTCGCATTAAATGTTGCCTTACACCACTCGTTGTCAGCAGTCTTGACCACAGACAGACGGGTACTCTTGCCGTTTACATTGACCAGCACCTTACCCTCCTTGTCTGGGTTCATGTATCTGACACTTATACGGTAGTCCCCACCCTCACTCATCTTAAGTATATGACGCAACGCACCAGAGGTACTCGTTCCCATATCCATAAAACCGTTAGCAGAGTGTCCCTTCACCGCAGGATAAGTATAATAAGGACCAGTGACACAGCTCTTCACGTTCTTAAAGTCCATGTCCTCAGCCTCTATCACTACCTCACCATGGTAAGCCTCAGGCTGTAGTGGAAGAGGAAGTGCCTCCGCCGGGATGGCATCAGTGGCAGTCCGCTCGTTGCCGCCCTTGCAGTTGACCCTCAGGTCGACACCGCCCCGGTGGTTGACCTCCAGAGTATAGGTATGGCTGTCCGCCGAATAGGAAGCAGTGACAGTGCCATCCGCAAGTTCACGCTTTTCGAACGTGTAACTCGGCTCGGAGGTTACACCTGTGATGACTATGGTCTGCGTTGCCAATGTCGTGGTATCCGTACGGAAGTTATTCATGTAAAAGTCGATATGGTCATCATACTCACGTACAGTACCGCTGTTAAGCATACTGTATGTGAGTGTAAGCTGGTCACAGGTATTGTACTTCAACGGTATCGCTGCAGTTGCAGTCTTGTTGCCGCCAACATAAGAGAAAGGCATGTAAGTGACCAGTTGGTTGCGGAAGCGGTTCACATACAAGTCGCCGGTTGAGACCTCCTCATAACGCGAGTCGAACTCCTTCGACTTGACTGCCAGTGTCTTCCAGCGGGAAGTGGCCTGAGACTTCTTTATCTTCAGTGGGATGCTCTTCGCCAGCTCATCGTACAACTTCGGGACAATAGGGATAGCACCGTAACGACCCGTTGACTTGAAATAGCAGTGGTTGTCCATGAAATAGCCGTTGCCCACATTGGTCGGGTCGTCCTGCTTGTACAGACCGTCATAGAGTGAGTTCCACGAGGCATATTTGTCCTCATCACTGCCCGACGTCTTGTCGTTGAGAACAACGATTTTGGTCTTGCCGACCACCTCCTCTCTCGAAGGAATATATATGGTTCCATCTATTACCTTGCGGAACATGTCAACCCACGCGCCATTGAAACCAGGGAAGGTAGTCCAGTTACGCTGTTGGAAACCGCCTACCGTGGTACGTTCTGTCTCCTTGAAGTCCTCCGTCAAGATAAGCTCAGGGCCGTCCCACACGGCACCACCGTTGACAGCAGTCTGTTCCATCACCGTACCGATACCAGCAGCAATGGGATATTTGGCCTTATTCTTACCCACCACACAGTCCATCGCTCCGTTCCATCCACAGCTGTCATAACGCACACCATAGTTCTTGGCAAGACCTGCGATGAAAGGACCGAAGCAGACGCTCTCTGAATTGTAGAAGCACCATGGCTGCGTGTACTTGTAGAGCCACAGGATTGCCTCGGGATACTGTTCACAGGCTGCCATCAGGTTTTTGTCGCGCTTAAGCATCCCCAAGGGCGAAAGACCGTGACTCCAGATATTGCCACAGAAAGAGACTGTAAGGAAACCACCGTACTGGTGGGACATCTCCACCAGTTTGGCAAACAACGCTATCTGGTCGGTCTGCTTGGCAGAATAGAGTGCGTCCTCGTCAAATCCCCAGAACTGTTCAGCAAAGTTCCATCCAAGGAAATTGGGAAAGCGTTTGAACATATACTCGAAAGACTCAAGGTCGTCGCACTGCAAATGGGTATGTCCTCCAGATGCCGGTTGGCAGGTGAACCACAGTCCGTTCTTCTGGCACACTGTTCCCCAGGAGCGGTAAGTACGCATTGCATTCTGAGGCATCAGGTAGACAGCCCTGTCCTTATCGTACTGACAGGAAAGGGAGAGGTTCATACATACGTAAGGCTTGATATCCTCGGGTATCAAGTCTATGATTTTCTGAGGGTCGGCTGCGTTCCACACGTCAATGTGAATCATCCACAGAGGGTGCTGACTGTCGACGGGACGCCGCTGCTGAGCCATCATGCCACTCACCAAGAGTGAACACTGTAGAGCCAACAGCACAAAAAGTACGGACATACGTTTCATATCAATTTGGATTTTGAGGTAATACTTCATTTCACCGCAGACCACTGCGGTTTCTTTCTTTTTATGGTTCACGGTCGTTTATCTCTCGAACTGCCACCAGTCTAATGTAAACAATTTGCCGCCTTTGTTGCCCTTGAACACAAGGTAAAGGTCGTGCTTGCCAGTCACAGACTTCATTACTGAGGTGGAGAGCGTACGCCACTTCTCCCAACCACCAGTGTATTGGACTATGAGTGAAGCGACCAATTCCCCATCACTCTTGTCGGCACGCACTTCGAGCGTTCCACCCTGCAAGGCACTGGCTACAGTAGCCGTGAACTGACGGGGAGAAACCGTACCAAAGTCCACTTCCCGAACCATGATGAAGTCTTCCGCATGAATCTCGGAGATGTAGACACCAGTATCCTCGTTCCACTCCGACTTCACGCCCTTAGAGTCTGCGATGGTCTCCGCTTCAACACGTTTGTACGGGTTTAGAGTTCCTATTGGGCTCACCCCTTCCCGAGTATGGTGGATAATCGGGAAGGTGCCATCGTCATTGTACTTGAACTCCTCGACAGCCACACTGCGGCCGAAACCGCCACCGAGTTTGCCGGTATGATAGACAAAGTATGAACGTCCTTTGAAGTCAACCACACCACAGTGGTTGGTGAACGATCCAGTATTCTCCAACGGCATGATCTCACCCACATATTTCCAAGGTCCCAACGGTTTCTTGCTCATTGAATAGGAGATATGCTCGGGCACTCCACCTGCCGCATAAAGCATATAATAGTTTTTGCCACGTTTCATCAGCCACGGACCTTCCGTATAGTTGTCCTTGTATTTCACCGTAGAGTCACGCTTCTCAATGTCGGGCGCACCGAAGCCCTCGACAGTTTGGGTAATCATACCGACCTCACCCTTGTCGTCCACCCGTTCCTTCTCTTTCACGCCACCCTTGAAACTTAGCATGTCGTCATTCAAGCGGGCATAGTAGAGGTGAGGGTTTCCCCAATAGAGATATGCCTGCCCATCGGTGTCAATGAAGACAGTCGGGTCGATGTTATCCCACTTCCCATTGTCGAAGAGAGGCTTGCCCAGCACATCCTTGAACGGACCAGTAGGACTGTCGCCCACAGCCACACCTATAGCCATGCCGCCACTCAACTTAGAGTGGGCGCATACATACCAATAGTACTTGCCTCCACGCTCAATGGTCTGCGATGCCCATGCCCTGCCGTCAGCCCATGAGAACGATGAGAGGTTAAGAGGAGAACCGTGGTCTGTCCAGTTGACCATGTCCGACGACGAGTACACGCGCCATTCGTTCATCCAGAAGAAGTCAGCTCCGTCCTCATCATGTCCTGCATAAATGTACATACGGTCACCAGCCACCATCGGGGCAGGGTCACCAGTAAGTTGAGTCTGTACTACGGGGTTCTGGGCAATGGCGGAATTGGAAAAAGCCATTCCCAGACAAAGGGTAATCAATTGTCCGTGTTTCATCATCAAAGAATTCGATTGTTATATTGTATATTCCGATTGTCTGATTAATTCGGCTGCAAAATTAGCTGTAAACAATCAGTGTTTCTTTGTCGCAAGTATCAAATACTTTAGATAAAGAAACAAGTCGGCACGAATTCTACGTCTATATGGCATCACATGGTTTCACGGCACAGTTCTCTGCGCCAGTGCGATGTACGGACCGATGAAACTAATTCAGATTATCCTTTTCTTACAAGGTCTACAAACACATAATCATGTGCATGGCGTTCATCCGCCTTGTGTTCCTCACGGTTTACCTCCTCCCATTCGGCACTGTCTATTGCAGGGAAAAAGGCATCCGCTTCGGACGGGCTGTCGTCAATGACCGTCAGATAAAGTTTGTCGGCAAGGGGAAGAGCCTGACTGTACACCTGTTCGCCACCGATGACGAACACTTCTTCCTCAGCCCTACATAAGTCAAGTGCGTCTTGAAGAGAACCGACCCATTCCGCACCCTCGGGATTGTCAGACATACGACCAGACCGGGTCATCACTATATTCCTCCTGTTCGGCAAGGGACGACGAGGAAAGGATTCAAATGTATGTCTGCCCATGATAATAGGATGACCGGTAGTAGTCGACTTAAACCGTTTCATGTCGTTGGGCATACGATAAAGCAACCCGTTATCCTTTCCGATGGCATTATTCTTGGCGATTGCCACTATTATCGAGAGAGTCATACAGATACCTTAGCTTTTATGTGGTCATAAGGGTTATAGTTCTCAAGTGTGAAATCCTCGTACTTGAAGTCGAAGATATCTTTGACCTCGGGATTAATCCGCATGGTGGGCAACGGACGTGGCTCACGTGTCAGTTGCAACTTCGCCTGTTCGATATGATCAAGGTAGAGATGGGTGTCACCTGTCGTGTACACGAAGTCGCCTGCCTTGAGATTGGTCACCTGTGCCACCATCATGAGCAGTAAACTGTAGGATGCGATGTTGAACGGCACTCCGAGGAAGGTGTCAGCACTGCGTTGGTAGAGTTGAAGACTGAGCCTGCCGTCAGCCACATAAAATTGGAAGAGGATATGGCAGGGAGGCAGGTTCATGTTCTTTATATCCGCTACATTCCACGCGCTCACTATGAGACGACGGCTACTGGGATTGTTCTTTATCTCTTCAATCACATTAGTTATCTGGTCAATATATCCTCCGTCATAATCAGGCCAGCTACGCCACTGATAGCCATAGATATGTCCGAGGTTTCCGTCCGCATCCGCCCACTCGTTCCATATACGGACGCCCCGTTCCTGTAGCCATTTGGCATTGGTGTCGCCACGAAGGAACCACAGCAATTCATATATTATACTCTTAAGATGCAGTTTCTTGGTTGTCAGAAGAGGGAATCCATCCTCCAAATTGAACCGCATCTGATTGCCAAACACTCCTATTGTGCCAGTCCCAGTACGGTCGTCCTTATGTGTCCCTTCCCGAAGGATACGTTCAAGCAGATTCAGATATTGTCTCATCGTTATTTGAAGTTTTGTGCAAAGATACAAAAATGGAGCGAACCACAATGTGATTCGCTCCATTTGTTAGGTACAAATATGCTTAATCCCCTGCTTTAGGCTGTGGCTTTGACGCTGAGTAAACAATCTTCAGCGCATACGCCTTACGGAGGGTCTGCTTCACGTCAGTGATGATACCCATTGGAGTCTTGTGGTCCACCTTCAGTGAGACTGTGTAGAACGGCTTGTCACTTTCGGCAAGGCTGTTACGGTCAGACATCACGAAGTCGTAAATCTGACTTACTTCCGCAAAGTCGTCATTAATCTGAATGCGAGTACCGCTACCCATCTGAGTTTTGTACTGTTCCGTCGGCTGTCCGATATAGATGAACGACGTACATGACTTGCGCGCCAGCTTCTCAAGCTGAGTACCTACAGGGCGGTCAAAGCGCACCTTAAAGGTCACCTCACGCATTGATGTCACCATCATGAAGAAGAACAAAACAGAGAAAATCAAGTCTGGCAGAGATGAAGTATTCAACTCTGGCATTTCCTTACTTCCTTTATTAAATCTACTCATATCAATTCACCTTTCCATATTGTTTTGGTTCAGCCTCGGAAATCTTCATTGGATAGACTTCACGTATAGCCTCTTTCTGTTCCGAGTTCAAGAATTCGTACTTGTAACCGAACTCGTTCTTGGCAAGCTCGTCTCGCAGTTCATTATAAGCTGCAACGAGTTGGTCCTGAACTTGGAAATAGACTCCATAGCTTGTACCGCGGTCGGTCTGTACGGAAATCACATGGTTCTCTGTCACCATTCTGTTTCCTAGCAACTTGACCTTCTTTGGCTTCAACTCTGGGAGATTTGGTCTATTTTCAGGGTTTGCAATAAACTCTTTTGCTCTCACTTTCACATCTTCAAGTCCGACGTAATCGTCACCAATCATAAGGTAGTTGTCCTTATTGATACGAATGTTGAGGATATTACGTTCCTTGACCTTGATCTCATTGTTCAACTGATCCTCCTCTGGCGGTTTCGGGAGTGTACGTGGCAGACCCTGATCAGTATCCATTGAGGTGGTCACGAGGAAGAAGATGAGCAACATGAATGAAATGTCGGCAGTAGAACTGGTGTTCAAGCCCGGCATGGATCTTTTTTTCTTACCCATAGTCACTCAATTGTTTAATTACTTCTTTGCATTCATAACCACACTGAAGATGATTGCCACCAACGCACATAAGGTGAGGATAGCAATTGATACCATTGAGGCGTCAGTGATAATGATGTCAGTCGGGTTGTTCCAATCCTGACCGTTAATCAGCATGTGCTCGTCCTTGTTGGCGATACCCAAGATGACACCCAAGGCGATTGTGACAACCGGCAAGCCCCATGTATAGATGTAAGACTTGTTGAAGCCGTTTTCAATCACATAATAGATGAAACTTGCGAGCATACTGATACCACCAGCCACTGTGAGGATGATAGTCCAGATGAGCAGTGCGTCAGTGAACACAGGCGCATTCTGGTTTGGGTCTTCCTCATACGGAGTGTCGAATCCCACGATAAAGAACAGGCCGACTACAACCGCATTGATTCCCATGAGGACCCAAAGCAAGTACTTTGATAATTTATCCAAATTCATAGTTTGTCTCCTTGTTTAGTTGTTGATACTTTAATCTCCAAGTTACCGAGTAACTTACCTTAATTATTTCTTAAGGTTGTATTTTGCAACGAGGTCAAGGAGTGAGATTGTTGTGTCTTCCATCTGTGCTGTGATAGACTCAATCTTTGCAAGGATATAGTTGTAGAACACCTGAAGTACAAGTGCAACGATGATACCGAAAATTGTTGTCAACAAAGCGACCTTCATACCTCCTGCAACGACTGTCGGAGAGATGTCACCTGCCTCCTGGATAGCGTCGAACGCCTGAACCATTCCGACCACAGTTCCCAAGAATCCGAGTGATGGAGCCATCGCGATGAACAATGTGATCCATGAGCAACCCTTTTCAAGGTTAGAAGCCTGCACAGCTCCGTAAGCCACCACAGTCTTCTCTACTGCGTCAGCACCTTGGTCTAGACGAGAAAGACCCTGATAGCTGATGGAAGCGATTGGTCCACGAGTGTTACGGCAGATGTCCTTTGCTTTTTCAAGGTCGTTATTTGCAAGAGCCTTATCTACATCCTCAAGCATCTTACCAGTCTTAACGTCTGCGAGTGCAAGGTAAATGATACGCTCAATACAGAATGCAAGACCTACAATCATTGCTATAGCCACGAATGCCATGAAGCCTGCGTCACCCTCGATGAACTTTGTCTTCATGTTCTTGTACATGCCGATTTCCTCTACCTGAGCTTCAGGAGCTACCGCATCCGCCTCAACAGGTGTTGCTGCTGAATCAGCCTCCTCTGTAGCCGTTGTGTCCACCTGTTCAACCGCAGCTGTGTCAACAGCCTCTTCGTCTTGAGCTGACATTGATTGAGTCATTCCTAATGTAAAGACTCCCATAAGTGCAATTACTGCAAATACTTTTTTCATTTCTTCTTTTAATTTAAAGATTAATACTGTTATTTGTTTCTATTAATTTTTCATTCTTCAACCGTTCCGACTGGGTTTGCGGCAGTACTGTTACGGACTGTTGCCCACACATGATTTGCCACCAGTTCCCAAATCGCTTGCAAATTACGAAGAATTTGCGACACAGCCACTAAACCAGCAACAAAAATACGGATTTTTTTTATCACTGGATTAAAAACTCGGAATTTTTCTCTGTTTGAGTGGCAACAACCCCACTTTCACACCCATAGATTTCAGATAAGCACTCTATTGTCGCTACTATAAACGCACTCTCGTTTCGTTTCCCGCGGTAAGGCACTGGAGCCAGATAGGGAGCATCTGTCTCCACTACGATTCTGGACAATGGGACGACATTCTTCAACACTTTTGGGAGCGTTGATTTCTTGAATGTCACCACTCCACCTATGCCTAGTTGAAACCCTTCGAAGGAGAGCAATTGCCGTGCCTCCTCTTCTGTTCCGCTGAAACAGTGAAACACACCTCGCAAATGGTCTCCCCTATGCTGTTCCATGACATCCACCAGTTCCGCATGTGCGTTCCGTGCGTGTATCATGAGTGGCTTGTCATACTCTGCCGCCCAACACACTTGCCGTTCAAAAGCATCGAGCTGCTGACTGGCATAAGTCTTGTCCCAATAGAAATCAAGGCCCACCTCTCCTATAGCGACATAAGTATCTGCTTGCGACAACAAAATCCGGTGCATCTCATCGAGTTGTTCCATGTAGCCATCCTTCACATCCTCTGGATGCAGTCCTATCATAGGGTAGAGAAATCCTGGATGAGCTGCACATAGCTCTGTCAAGTGTTTCAACCCTTGCAGGTTTATATTGGGAATAAGGATTCGTCCAACGCCAGCCTTCTGCGCACGAGCCAGGACCTCTTCAATATCATCAACGAATTCGTTGCCGTCGAGATGCGAGTGCGTATCTACAATCATATCTATTTGTCACGTTTCAACAGCCTGTCAGCAAAATCCCGTAAGCAGACCTTCTTATCGTCATCCACCTTAACCCGTTCGAGGTATTCCAGTGACTCGTCAAAAAGCCGTTCAATCTTCTCTTGACAAACGTCACGTATTCCTACTTTATCGTATATCTCCGTCACAGCCTTTATCTTATCAGCAGGGTTGAACTCAGTCTTGTCCATCCAAGCCTTGAGTTCCTTCTTACAGTCATCATCTGCCATATTGTAAGCGTTAATAAGCATAAAGGTCTTCTTGTTACACAGTATGTCTCCTCCTATTTTCTTGCCAAATACCTTTGGGTCGCCATACACGTCCAGCAGGTCATCCTGCAACTGGAAAGCCAATCCCATCTTCTCACCAAAGAGGTAGAGGTTATTCGCATCCTCCTCATCTGCCCCTGCCAGTTGCGCTCCGATTTTCAGTGCACAAGCAAGTAGCAAGGAGGTCTTCAGTCGTATCATCTCCATATATTCACTCTCACGGACATCTGTTCGGTTTTCGAAGTCAACATCATACTGTTGTCCGTCGCACACCCCTAGAGTAGCATCATTGAAGGTCTTCAAGGCATCCATGAGGTGAGGCATTGAGGATGAGTTCTCCACGAACAAGTGGTAAGCCATAATGAGCATAGCATCCCCAGAAAGAATTGCGGTGTTCTCGTCCCATTTCTTGTGGACAGTCATATTTCCCCTGCGCATGTCTGCCTTGTCCATCAGGTCATCATGGAGGAGTGTAAAGTTGTGGTATGTCTCCAGCGCCACCGCATTAGGCAGGATGTCATCCACCTGCTCTTTATACAGGTTATATGCCATCAACATAAGTACAGGTCGGAGTCTCTTGCCGCCCAAAGAAAGAATATATCTGATTGGGGCATAAAGCCCAGCCGGTTCGGCTTTATATTGTATGTCCTCTATAAATGCATTAACTTTTGCGTACAGTGTATCTTGGTCAATCATATCGGTAATTGCATTAGATGTCACCTATATATAATATAAGGTGTGCCATGTTGCTTTCCTTGACACACCTTATTCTATTTATTTACATTAAAAACTATCTCTTGACGTTTTAAGTCAGACGGAACATTACAGGCAAAGTATATCTCACACGTACAGGTTTACCTCTCTGCAGTCCAGGTTTCCACTTTGGCATACTCTTCACCACACGCATAGCTTCCTTGTCACAAGCTGCATCAAGTGATTTTATGACTTTTGGGTCAACCACTGTACCGTCCTTGTTTACGACGAACTCTATGATGCAACGTCCCTGGATATTGTTTTCCTGAGCAATTGATGGATAGTGAAGATTCTTACCCAAATACTTCAGCAACTCTTCCATACCACCTGGGAATTCAGGCATCTGCTCAACCACCTGGAATATCTCCTCCTCATCACTGAATTCACCTGTAGCAATAGGACCAGTAGTGAAACCGCTGGTATGAACAGGACCTGTCGGACCAGTAATGGCCTGATTTGTATCCTCGGTACTCTGAATTTCCTCTTCTTCAATCTCCTCATCGTTGTCCACGATGTCAAGAATTTCAGCGACCTGCGGTGCCTCCTGTGGTGGAGGTGGAGCTGCAGACTGGAATATAGGTTGTGTCACAGGCGGAACTTCCTCTTCCATCTGAGCGTAAGCCGCATAGACCACAGGTTCCGTCTCCTTGTAGTCACGGGTAGTCCACTCAAAAGCGGCAAACAAAGAGCCGAGGGCAAAGATGTAACCAATCAGCATGCTGGTTCCCTTCTGTCCCTCCAAATCTGCCTTCTTCGATTTCTTTATTTCCATAGATATTTCGTTTGTTTATTATCCGTTTCAAACACCGCATTGATGTACGTGGCAAAGGTAATACTTTTTTCTTTATGATAAAACGAACAACCTGTTTTTTTCAAAAAAATAATCGATTGCAAGTCGATTGACATATGAACTGACTGCCGCACTGACAACCAAGCGTTACAAAACCCAGAATGAAGAACTTTACTAATCCCCATCGATTATGTTCTTCATCCCGTTGTAAATCTTCTTACCGAGTGTGCCTGTATCGTTATTTCCACCCCGTTCACCCCTGATATACTCCTCATAGCTGAGAACATTTTTCCCTGTCTCAGTCTGCTCTTCGTCCATGTAGTTATTCAACAAAAGCTGGAGATAGTTCTTCACATCCATCATAAGCCCTTTAAAGCCTTTGTTTCTGCGAAAAGAGAGGTATGCCCGTTTCCTCTTCATAGCGAAAAGCCTACAGCCCCTACCAAACAATAGGAGCCACAGGAGCAAGGTTCTGCCAAATCTGCCAAGCACCTTTCCCACCAGTACGAGTGTCGGTCGGAGATTTATGATACAACGGACGAATGCCCTGATAGCCCACACCAGCCCACGTGCAAGTGCCTTCAGACCTTTAACGGTCAGTCGTACCAAAGTTCTCAAGAATGCATGAAACCACACTTTTGCCATGTGCAGTTTCTGTTGTGTGCTGTTATCGTTCCAGAAATCAACGCAAGACTGCAGCAGTCGCCTAAACAGAAAGAAGACGACCACACAACCCCTCACAAGAAGTCGCACGAGTTTTATCATGCACTTGAAGAGGAGTTTCAACGACAATCTCAGTATCTCGGCAAGCATCTCACCCACCGACCTGTCATCGCCATTATAGTAGTCCTTTTCTGTAGCCATTTCCGTAACTTTCTGCAAAGTTAGCAAAAACTATAACATTGTATATCTTCAAAGAGATGAATTAACAAACTTTCCTTTCTCCCCCATTTCAATCACCTCAAGATCCCTTATATCCTTACCATCAATAGTGAATCTCACAAGTGTTCTCACCTTATGGAATCCATATATTCCAGCAGCACCCGGATTAACGTGCAACAGATCTAATGTCTTGTCATACACCACCTTTAATATATGACTATGGCCTGATATAAAGAGTTTTGGAGGACGTGCAAAGACACAACCTCTGATGGACGGGTCGTAATTACCCGGATAGCCTCCTATATGTTTAATCAGCACATCAACTTCTTCGCACCTAAACCTGTATTTCTCGGGGAACATCAATCTGAGATCTCCCCCGTCTATATTTCCGTAAACTGCCCTGAACGGTTTCAGTTGCTGGAACTTCTCCGCCAGTTCTACCGTCCCAATATCTCCCGCATGCCAAATCTCGTCACATTCTGAGAAATACTTAGCATAACGATCATCCCAATAGCCGTGAGTGTCCGACAAAAGTCCAATACGTTTCATAATACAAGCAAGACAATTGCGGCAACGATAAATGCTACTCCAAACAAGGCATTCATCCATTGCTGGAAATGAGTAAATTTACGGCTGAGGCGAACCACCTTCTCACGTGCCTGAGACATGGCATAAGCTATGGCCACCACTGGTAAGCCGACAGAAATAGCGAAAACAATGAGAGCAACCCATCCAAGCGGATGTGCCACACTCATTGGAACAAGCATACCGAAAAACAGGATAGCACTTTCCGGACAGAAGGCAAACGCCAGCATCAGTCCCAAAACAACTGGTCCATAGGGACTGCCACGCCGGATTGTGGCACCACAGTTATGGCACTCCACCCCATGGTGGACATGTGTATGGAACACCCTATAGAGCAAGAACAGTCCTATTAATATAAAGAGGTAAGGCAGAAAACTTTCCGCCTTACCCAAGAATATCTGAATTCCTTCAATATCAAGTCCGAGCCGTACTAAAGCCGTCAGAGCTATTCCCAACAGTGAGTAGGACACAGTTCTGCCCCCTATATACAACAACCCACGCCTCAAAAAGTCCTTTGGACTCTCACTTGTATTGTTCAAGTAAGTCAACGCAGAGATATTGATTGCCAATTGACAAGGGTTCAGGGCTACCAACAGTCCCAGTACGAGAGATTCAATTATGAACATAGCAACAAGATTATTATCTGTGCCGTAACGATCCTTAAGAACATAGAGAGAGGATAGACCGTAGAATAACCGATTGAAGGAATGTCATTGTTTGCAGCTTGTGTCGAATATGCCAATGCAGGAGGGTCGGTTGTCGAACCAGCCATGAGACCCATCAAGATGTTGTAGTTCAACTTATAATGAACTCGTGCCACGATACCCATGATGAGCAACGGTACAATTGTGATTATAAAGCCATATAACACATACATCAGGCCTCCATTCATCACTGTCTCTATAAAGTTGCCTCCCGCTTTGATGCCCACACTGGCAAGGAACAACACGAGACCTACATCCCTGATCATCTGAGACGCACTATTGGAGGTGTATGCCACGAGTTTCAGTTTGAAACCGAAACGACCAATAAGGATTGCGACCACGAGCGGACCACCTGCCAAGCCAAGACGCACTGGCACGGACATGCCCGGCACTGCGATAGGCAAACTACCAACGATGACACCAAGTAGGATTCCGACGAATACCGTCAACAGATTCGGTTTGTCAAGACGCGACTTACTGTTACCGATCTTACTTGCGAAAAGGTCAACCGCATCGCTAGGACCGACAACAACCAGGCGGTCACCTACTTGAAGAGTAACGTTAGGGGTGGCGAAAAGCTCAATACCAGAACGGAAAAGACGAGTCACGTTCACTCCATACAAACTGCTTGGGTGCAAGCTGCCGAGAGTCTTTCCGTTAACCTTGTCCCTTGTGACGAGCAACTGCCGTGACTCCATCGGAGTGTCTTGCTTTTCCCAGTTCACGTCAACTTCTTTACCCATGAACACGAGTATCGCCTCAACGTTTTCCTCCGAGCTCACCACACATACCCTGTCACCGACGTAGAGCAGCGTATCCCTATTAGGGATGGATACATGTCCATCGTGCAGACAACGCGTGCACACGAAGTCACGTGCCAAAAAGTCGTGTATCTGAAGTATAGTCTTCCCGTTGAGCGATGGGTTCTGTATCTCTATGGTCATAATATGAGGTTTCACTGCAGCCTGGTGCGAGTTCTGCTCATTATACGACTCCGTCTCCTTCTTCATGTTCACCTTGAAAATCAGTCGTAGGAGAATCATCGAGAGGATGATGCCCACCACACCCAGCGGATAGGCACAGGCATATCCGTTGGCGATGGTCGGAATGGAACCGCCCAGTTTGTCTGCCCCGAGTTGTTCAAGAGCAGCATTGGCAGCACCAAGTCCCGGAGTGTTGGTGACAGCTCCACACAAGACTCCCACCATCATAGGCAATGAGTGCGGATTGCTTGTGTCACAGAAGAGATAGTACAGACACAGCATGACTGCCACATTAAGCAGTATTATACCAGCTGCGACTATATTCATAGACACTCCGCCCTCCTTGAACGATGTGAAGAAAGACGGCCCTACCTGAAGTCCAATCGCATACACAAACAATATCAGTCCGAAGTCCTGAATGAAGTTGAGAACCACCAGAGGTTCCGTAATGTTTTCTTGATGAAGGATGTGTCCTGCCACAATCCCGACAAAAAGCACAAAAGTAACGCCCAATGACACCCCTGCCATCTTTATCTTGCCGAGAAGAATCCCGACAGAGATAACCGAAGCGTACAGCAACAGAATATGCGCCACAGAGCTACCATTGGTCAATAATTCGGTTAACCAATCCATGTCTTAATCTTTTTTACCTACAGTTATATACTTATTGAAGCACAGCGTGCGGTTGCACGCAATAAATTATTTATCAATATGGAGATACTTGCGTGCGAATCCTAAAAGGAATTCAGCCGTACCCTCCAACCCTATCAGTGAGCTGTTGACACAAATGTCATAGGCACGACTGTCACCCCAGTTGGTCTCACTGTAAAAGTCATGGTACTCGCTACGCTGGTTGTCCATCTTGTCAATGAGTTTACGTGCCTTTGCCGGAGTAAGGTCGAAACGCTCGCACACGAACTTCACACGGTCATCGTAGTCTGCACGGATGAACACCTTCAGCAGTCGCGGATGCTTTCTCAGGATATAATCGGCACAGCGTCCCACTATTATGCAGTTTTCCGTGCTTGCTTTCTCCTGGATGATCTCACTTTGCACTTCGAAAAGTGACTCATTGCTCACACTGTTTTTGTAGAAATTACCCAAAGCGGCAAACGGGGATGTTATGTTGCGCACGATTGACGAAGCGGCACTTTTCTCGGTCTTCTCGTCAGCGTTTTTGAACAAGTCAGGGTTAAACCCACTCTCCTCCGCCGCCATCTGAATCAGTCTACTGTCGTAAATAGGTATGTTCAGTTCTTTGGCAATGATCTCACCGATGGCTTTGCCACCGCTTCCGATCTCTCTTCCGATTGTAATAACGTAGTTGTCCATAATGAATATATTTTGTTCTCTCTCTAAAATTTCACATCAGCGTTCTTGAAAGCCCCCTTCTTGAAGAAGACCCACAGCATCACCGCAGCCACTATGATTGACAAGCCGTCAGCGACTGTTATGCTTGCCCAAACGCCCTTAGTTCCGAAGCAATCAGGAAGGATGAGCAGTAATGGCACAAGGAAGAGCATCTGACGGGTAAGCGACAGGAATATGCTTTTCTTTGCCATACCAATACTTTGGAAGAAGTTCCCGACCACAATCTGAAAGCCCACCAGAGGATTCAGCAGCACGATAATCTTCATTCCCTCTATCGCAAGTCGGGTCGTTTCCTTGTCATTGGTGAATATCACAATCGGTACATGTGGAAAGAACTCACACACGACGAATCCCAGCGTCATCACCACTGTGGCAAACGCCACAGCATATTTCAAGACCAAAGTGACACGATTGTATTGGCGCGCTCCATAGTTGTAGCCTGCAATAGGCTGCATTCCCTGACATATTCCCAGTACAACCATTATGAACATAAATGTGATACCATTCACTATGCCATATGCCCCGACTGCCAAGTCACCACCGTGTTCCTTCAGTCCCCTATTGATAAGTATGACAACAAGACAAGCGCACAACTGTATGCAAAACGGGGATACACCAATGGCAAATATATTCTTCACAATTCTGTTCCTCATCTTATATATACCCTTCTTCAGATGTATCAAGTCTTCCTTGTTGCAGAGACTGTATGTCAGGTATATAACCGATAGGGTTTGGGAAATCAAGGTTGCATAGGCAGCACCAGCAATTCCCCAACCGAACACATAAATGAAAAGGTAGTCGAACACGATGTTAACAGCCACACCCAATATCACAGATGTCATCGCCTTGTTCGGGTGTCCTATAACCCTCAAGGCGTTGGCTTCACCGTGGCTGAGATGAGTTATGACGTTTCCGCACAGGATTATCAGCATATATTCACGAGCATAGGGGATTGTCTGTTCACTCGCCCCGAAGAACATAAGCATGGGGTCTATGAAAATGATTGCGGCCACTGCAAAAATCGCACCAATCACAATATTAAGTGAGATGATATTGCCCAAAACACGCTCTGCTGTGTCGTAGTCCTTCTGCCCCAGTTTGATTGACAACAAGGTAGACCCTCCGGCTCCAATCATCGCTCCAAAGGCCGCACTCAGGTTCATTACGGGGAACGTCACAGCCAGTCCTGCTATCGCCAATCGATCCGCATGTCCAAGAAAAGCCCTGTCCACTATATTATAAGCCGATGCCGACAGCATCGCTATCACTGCCGGTACCGCATAAATCATCAACAACTTGCCGATCTTCTCCGTACCCAATTCATTAGGTGTCCTCTTCACTTTTTCCCGTATCGCCATTACATCCAATTATTGTTTTGCAAAGATACAAAATATTCATGAATGACATCAGTCAAACCGGGAAATAATTTTACGTGACAATAAAGGGACAGACACGCCTCAAACGGCAGTCTGCATAGGTTTACCCACTTATGAGTATTGCTACATAACAAAAACAGCCGTAACTTTGCACTCGATTTCAGACAGGAGGTCTGGGAACAGTCAAATGGTGGCATATAATATATAAGGAATAAACACATAAATAGATGAATGAAATTACATAAGTTTTTATACGCAGTTGCAGTTGTACTTGCTCTGACGTGAGTCACGGCAAGTGCATCTGCACAATCTTGGGAGCATCAGCAGTACTACTGCCTACCAAGTATTGACAGCATATAATGGCCGTTGTGATTTTGAAGTGGAAACAAACAGAAACGATAATATGATGAACAACAAACTCATTCTTATGGCTTTAGGCTTGTTGGCAACTGCCACATCCGCTGTGGCTCAAGACGACAAATCCACAGCATCAGAGGAAGTATCTTCTAAAGCCAAGGACAAACAGAACGAAGAATTCAGCAAATGGCGCATCGGCAGCTACGGTGAGATGCTTGCCACATTCAAGGATTACGGAGTCAACAGATACTACGGTGGAAGTACCGGCAACACAAAGATAAACCACAACGAGATTTCCATCCCCCGTTTCATTCTGGAAGGTGAATACAAGATTACACCTAAATGGATACTGGGAGCCGAGATTGAATTCGAGTCAGGCGGCACAGGTTCCGCAGTGGAACTCGAAGCACAGTCGGGCAGCGAGAACGGTGAATACGAGACAGAGATGGAGAAAGGCGGAGAGGTTGCCCTTGAGCAGTTCCACATCACAAGACTCATCACTCCAGCTTTCAACGTACGTGTGGGTCACTTGATTATTCCTGTAGGTCTGACCAACGCACACCACGAGCCTCTCAATTTCTTCACAGCGGCACGTCCTGAAGGTGCAACCACACTACTGGCATCCACATGGCACGAGACTGGACTCGAATTCTTCGGTTCATTTGGCAAGGGAACAGCCTCATTCAATTACCAAGCCATGGTGACCGCTGGTCTCAATCCTAATGGTTTCGATTGTTACAACTGGGTGCAAGGAGCACGTCAGGGCATTCTTGAGACCGATAACTTCAGTGCACCGGCATACACAGCGAGACTGGACTGGACTGGAGTTCCTGGACTCCGCGTAGGAGCGTCACTGCTCTACAACCCGAATGCAGGCAAGAACTCGGACAAGCTCATCACATACAAGAACCTCGATGGCATCAACGTGCAGATCTACTCATTTGACGCACAATATGAAAACAAATATGTGACCGCACGCGCCAACTACCTCTCAGGAAACATCTCGGAGACTGTCGGCATCACCGCAGCAAACAAGAACTACTCAAGTAAGTCTCCTTACACCCGCATGGGACCTGTCGCTAAGCGTGCTTTGGACTGGAGCATGGAAGTGGGGCTCAACCTCAAGTCATTCTTTTCAGGAGTGGAGAACTTCCCTGTGATATATCCGTTTGCGCACTACAACTACTACAACACACAGGAAAAGTGTGAAAAGGGGTTGGTGGCAGATAAACGCAATCAGGTGAGCCTTTGGAGTTTCGGAGCTAACTGGCGTCCACTGCCCAACCTGGTAGTCAAGGCAGACTACACGACCCGTCAGATAGGTACACACAAGATGTTCGGCAAGGGTAGCTTCAACAGCGAGAATGAGTTCCGCCTTGGAGTGGCATACATGCTTTGGTTCGCAAAGAAATAAAGAATAAGGGATAACACATAAGACAAAATCAACAAAACAATAAAACATACTATGAACAAGATTTACAAATACGCTACACTCTTCGTAGCAGCATGTGCGATGACTGCGGGAACAGTATCCTGCAGCAGTGACAAAGATGACATTGACGTTGACAACGCAGCAGATTTGGACTACAGTTCCGACTATGCGGAACAGTGGGCAAACTACATGACCACCGTTTCCGGTCTGCTCAAGACTGACGCGCAGACTCTCTATGACAAATGGAACAACGGTTATGCAGCAACATTCAAAAACCACAATTCCACAGAATATGCGTCTGCCATAAACTGCGTAGAGCAGATTCTTGACGGTTGCAGTGAAATTGCCAACGAGGTAGGTGACGCAAAAATCGGAGACCCTTACGCAAAGTACACCGCAGGAAACAAGACAGAAGCGTTGTACGCTGTAGAGTCATGGTACAGCTGGCACTCACGTGAGGACTACAGAAACAACATCTACTCTATACGCAATGCTTACTATGGCACCCGTGACGGATCCATCAGCGAGAACTCACTCTCAGCAGTACTCGCAGCGAAGAATGCCGAACTGGACACACTGGCAAAGACATTGATTCAAGCTGCAGCTGACGCCATTTGGGATATTCCACAACCGTTCCGCAACAACATCAACACCGAGGAGACCAGAACTGCCATGAACGCATGCTCTGAACTCACCGACTTCATTGACCAGACGCTCAAACCTTATTTCCAGGCTTACATCAACGACGAGGAGACACTCGACCCTGTTATCGCACAGTACGTAGACGAAGTAGTGATGCCTACATACAAGGAACTGGCAGAAAAGAACGCAGCACTCGACGAGACAGTTCGCGCTTTCAAGGCAAGTCCGTCTGATGACGCTTTCGCAGAGTGCGCCAAAGCATGGTTGGCAGCCCGCACACCATGGGAGACCAGTGAGGCCTTCCTCTTCGGTCCTGTAGACGAGTTCGGACTTGACCCGAACATGGACAGCTGGCCACTTGACCAGAAGCAGATTGTGTCAATCCTCAAATCACAGGACTTCACCAACCTCAACTGGGATGAGGACCAAAGTGACGACAAGATCGAGGCATCTCAAAGTCTCCGTGGATTCCATACATTGGAGTATCTGATATACAAGGACGGTCAGGCACGTACAGTGAAATAAGCGAGTTACCTACAACTGAAATACGCCACAAAAAGCGGAGACAGGGTCTACAGGTCCGTCTTCGCTGTTGTGGTAAAAGAGAATCAACTGAAAACAGAATATAATATGAACAAATCCCTGCATTATCCATTGCTACTCGCCGTAGTGGTCGCCCTCGCTTCATGCACCGATGACGACAAGCTCGACGTGACGGACGTCACAGTGCCCGATGGCTATGCGTTGTCTGCAGGAACAGCCACCGGTTTCTTCAACTCATCTGTCGCCTACGACCAGGATGCAAGTTGGGTGTCGGGTGCATACAACACCCGATTCCACTCCGGAGACAGACTGTACGACAATGTAAAATCAGCCGATTCCAACGGACACGGAGGAGGACTCGGACCAGTCTATGCCGGTTACTCCTGCGGCAGTTGCCATCGCAATGCCGGACGCACGGAGCCGACCTATTGGACAAACTACAAGAACAAGTCCGACGACGAAGAGGAATTTGACGGTTCAGGCCAGTACGGTTTCACCTCATCCCTCATATACATCACACGTAAGAACGGTTCTTTCTTCCCCAACTATGGACGTGTCATCCACGACCAGTCCATATACGGTGTCAAGCCCGAAGGGAAACTGAAAGTGAGCATCGACTCCACAGAGTTCCAATTCCCAGACGGAGAGAAGTACACACTTTGTGTACCTAAATTCACCATTACCGACTGGTATGCCGAGGAAATCAGTCCAGAAGACCTGTTCTGCACCGTGCGCACCCCACTCCGTCATGTAGGAATGGGACAGATGATGGCACTTGACCACAACGAGATAGAAGCACTCGCAAAGAAGAGCAACTACCCCGAATGGGGAATCAGCGGCAGATGCAATTACGTGACAGAGAAGGGAGTCTATCAGTTGGGACTGTCAGGCAACAAGGCACAACATGCAGACTTGACAGTGGAGCTGGGGTTCTCCAGTGACATGGGTATGACGAACAGTCGCTACCCGGAAGAAATCTGTGAGGGACAGTCACAGATGAAGGATGGCTCGATGATGGGACTCTCCTACCAGCAGCTCGACTGTACCACTGAAGACATGGAAGACGTAGACCTCTATATGCAGTGCCTTGCCGTACCGGCACGTCGCAATGTCAATGACCCAGACGTGATAGAAGGCGAAAAACTATTCTATCAGTGTGGATGCCACCTGTGTCACGTGACAACCCTGCACACCCGTCCAAGAGGCTCAACCCTACTGGCTGGTACGAACCTGCCTTGGCTCGGTGGCCAGACGATACACCCTTACTCCGACTACCTGCTCCACGACATGGGGTCAGAGATTATGGGAGTTGGACTGAACGACAACTTCGTAAGCGGACTGGCACGCGGCAATGAGTGGCGCACCACTCCACTCTGGGGTATCGGACTTCAGAAGAAAGTGAACGGACACACATACTTCCTACATGACGGACGCGCCCGCAATTTCACAGAAGCCATCATGTGGCATGGCGGTGAGGGCGAAGCCTCCAAGAATAAATTCAAGAATTTGAGTAAAACACAGCGTAACCAAGTAATTCAATTCCTTTGGTCGCTTTAATCACCTTCAACAATAAATAAAAAAACGATGAGACACAATAGAATATTTGCCATTGCGATGGCATCATTGATATCCTCAGCGACATTCGCTGAAACAGAAACTTCTGAAGTAAATGCTTCAGAGCCAGACAGACATCACACGTCTGGACTTGACATGGAGAACGGAGTGCTTCCCATTGCCGATGACCGAGGCTTCACACTCCAGTCAAAGGACGGCAATTTTGTCTTCAAGCCATATATGTACATACAGAGCACACTCAATCTTCACTATTATGATGACGAGGGACTGGACAAAGCATACAATCAGGACAACATCGCCAACTCAGGCTTCGCCATCCCATATGCGATCATTGGTTTTACAGGAAAGGCGTTCGGCAAAATAGATTATAACGTAAGTATCAATGCCGCCGCATCTGGGGGCAATGTACTGCAACAGGCATGGATTGACTATGCAGTAAGTCCTGCGTTGCGTTTCCGTGCAGGTAAGTTCAAAACTCCTTACACCCACGCCTATCTCACCACACTGGGAGAGACACTCTTCCCACAAGTACCCACATCACTGACAGCAACCAGTATCATGCCCTACTCGCTGAATGCCGTCACCCCAACAATCGGTACTGGATTCGATTTGGGTGTCGAGATGCACGGAGTCATCAATAACAAATTCGGATATGAAGTGGGACTGTTCAACGGTACCGGTTCATCTGTGAACAGCGCAACAAAAGGATTCAGTGACGACAACCATCTTCCTTCACTGCTCTATGCTGGCAGACTGACCTATATGCCCAACGGTCCGATGCCGATGACACAGGGAAACGCAAAGATGCTCAATCTCGACAAGATGCTTATCGGTGTGAGTGCCAACTATAACAACGAAGCTGAAAGCGAAAGCACCAACGACTTCCGTGCCGGACTGGAGTTCGCTTGGCTGAAGAACAAATGGTATTTCGCTGCAGAAGCATATTATATGCATGTAGGATTCACTGAACGTCAGAAGATTGACGAGACATATAACTACTGGGGCGCATATGCACAGGCTGGCTACTTCGTAGCACCACAGTGGCAGGTAGGTCTGCGCTACGACTTCATGGACCGTAACGGTTCATCCAAAGACGGTATTCTGAACATGCCTGCAGCCGTTGTCAACTACTTTGTCCCGAACACCAACCTGAAACTCTCGGCCATGTACCAATACATTGGACGTACCGGCCACGACACTCAGTTGGACCGTGACCTCGATGATCTCGGGATTTCCACCCATACCGCATGCATCATGATGCAGTTCGCATTCTAACAAAACAGCACCATATTAGAATACAAGTCAATGAAACACTATATTTTAGTTTCGCTTCTGACCGTACTGACAATCATGTCGGCTTGTGACGATGGCGACATCTACAATAACGTGGATGTTGACACCTCAGGACGTTCAGTCAAACTGAATGCGCAAGTCACAGGGCTCAGTTCCTGGTCGGAAGACTATGTGATTGCCATCGCTGGCTTTGAAGAAGGAAACGAGTATGCCTCCATCGCCAAGGAAATCAAAGCAGACGAAAACGGTAATGTGGCGATGGAAATGAACAACATACCCGACAAGGTGAGCAGCGTACAGTTCTGCGTGCTCGACCGTCTGCGCCGCTATGTGGCGACACTCAAGGAAGCTGACATCGAAGGTATCCGCGACACTATACACATGGATCTTGGAACACTGGACATCAGCATGTTCAACACCATACAGCAATCGTTCATCAATACCACTTGCATCAACTGCCATGGAGCGAGCAACTTCATCGCAGCCGGTCTGAACCTGACTGAGGGGAAGGCGTTTGCAGATATGGTAGGCGTTGATTCCAAATGCGTTTCTGGTCACAAACTCGTAGCTCCAGGTGATGCCACCAACAGCGTCTTCCACATGGTCCTCAACAACGAATCTGTAGAAGGAATCACAATGAACCATTTCGACCTTGTGTCGGAGTCCAATGCCAAGACACTCTTACCAATGATAGACAGTTGGATTAACAACGGTGCTAATTAAGCACACAGTAACACATTATTATGAATACATTGAAAACATTACAATTCGAGAAGGCACATGCCGATATCTTCATGTTTGACAACGGAACAGAGGTTGTGGAATACCACGTGATGGTCCATGTCGACGACTGTATGCTCACCTATCCCGAACAGTTGGAAGCAGTCCTCAATGCCTACAACACCCTGCTTGAAGGCCAATTGAAAGATGCCCGCTGTGTCTTCAAGCGTTATTTTCTCAGCGACTCAGCCAACCAAGAGGACGATGTGGTGGCGGCAGACATGACCGACTGTGCCAAGAGCATCATACAGCAGGCACCACTCGATGGCACCAAGGTTGCGTTGTGGGCATATCTGATGACCAATGTCCAAACCCATGTCAACAAGAGCGGACTCTACGAGGTGGCACACGGAGGTTACCGGCATCTGTGGACTGGTAGTGCGCACAACCTGGCAGCCAACTCCGAATACCAGACACGGTTGCTCTTCAATGAATACAACATGCAACTCATCGAGGAGGGATGCACACTCAAGGATAACTGTATACGCACATGGTTCTTCATCAACGACACGGATCTGAACTACGGAGGAATGGTGCGTGCACGCAATCAGTTCTTCTTCATTCAGGGATTGACATCGAAGACCCATTTCATTTCGTCCACAGGTATCGGAGGTAGACAGGCAGACCCAAACGTGCTGTCGCAGATGGACTGCTATGCAGTGGACGGCATCGTCAAGGAGCAAGTAGAGTTCCTCTATGCACCCACCCACCTCAACCGCACAAGCGACTACGGTGTAAGTTTTGAACGTGGGACACTGGTTGACTACCAAGACCGTAGGCAGGTGTTCATTTCTGGAACTGCCAGCATCAACAACAAAGGTGAGGTGGTTTATCCCAAAGACATCCGCAAGCAGACATTCCGTATGTGGGAAAATGTGGAAATGCTGTTGAAAGAGGCAGACTGCACCTTTGAGGATGTCGGCATGATGGTAGTATACCTTCGGGACACAGCCGACTATGCGGTAGTGCGCAGCCTCTTTGAGGAACGTTTCAAAGGATATCCATATGTCATTGTCCACGCACCAGTGTGCAGGCCCGGTTGGCTTATCGAGATGGAATGCATCGCAGTGCGCAAGACACACAATCCACAATATAAAATGTTTTAGTATTGAACATGAATTTTTTGAGCAGGCTACTTACAGCAGTATACGTTATAATCATCGCAGTCTTGGGCATTGCTACCTTCGTGGAGCAAGCCCAAGGCTCTGCTTTTTCATCCAGCCACATCTACGGCACATGGTGGTTCGTATCACTGTGGGTATTATTGGCTTTAATATCATGCGTGACAATAGGACGACACAGATTATGGAGAAGAGTACCTGTCTTCATGTTGCATGTATCGTTCATAGTCATCCTTGTGGGTGCAGCCATAACCTTCATCACCTCCTATGAGGGCATGCTACACCTGAGACAGGGCGAGCCCATGAGTAGCTTCGTGTTGAAAGATTCCAGAACTGAGCATGCATTGCCTGTCAATGACATGACTCTTCAACAATTCTCAGTAATATATTACCCCGGAACAAACGCCCCACAGGATTTTGAGAGCCACGTCACTTATCATGACACTGACGGCAAGAATACACTGAAAGTGATTTCCATGAACAAGATTCTCCAAATCCAAGGATACCGGTTCTACCAAACATCGTTTGATCCAGACATGAAAGGCAGCATACTCACTGTCAACTACGACCCATGGGGTACACCCGTCACCTATTGTGGTTATATGCTCCTTGCCTTGTCCGTTGTGGCTGTTCTTCTCAGCAAAGCCGAGACATTCCGCAAGATGCTCCAGTCTCCATTACTTGGGAAGGGAGTAATGCTTGCGCTCTTGTTGTTCACGGTCCAATCACCATCGGCACAAGCTCGCAGTATTCCTACCATCAATAAAGAGAAAGCAGAGCGATTGGCACGTATGCCTGTCATCTACAACGACCGTGTAGCACCACTGAGCACACTCGCCCATGACTTCACCAACAAGATATATGGCAGCAGCTCATACAAAGGATTGTCTGCCGAACAGGTGCTTTACGGATGGATGAAACGCCCTGATGTATGGAAGGACGAACAGATGATTAAGATAAAGGACCGGCGGCTGCGTCAACAACTCGGAGTGGAAGGCAAGTACGCTCGTTTCTCCGATCTGTTTGACTCGAACGGACAGTATAAGTTGTACCAGATGGCCCGACTAGGACAAGAAGACAAGGCAGTGAGGGAACTGGACGAGAAAGTGGGTATAATACTGATGTTAACCAACGGCTCACTTGTCCAGCCTGCCAACGGAGAAGAAGTGTCACAAACACGGTTGGAAGCAGAGGTACTCTACAATGACGTTCCACTGCCCAAAGTGCTTGCCATGGGCAATCTAACACTCGGAATCTTGTCCTTCATACTCCTACTATTCCCTGCATTCCGTTACCGTGACAGACTGATGACAGGATTTAAATGGGTGCTCCGACTGTCATGTATGCTACTGGTTCTCTCCTATGGTTTACGCTGGTACATCAGCGGTAGGGTGCCATTGGGCAATGGCTACGAGACAATGCTCTTCATGTCCCTTTGTACCATGATTGTGGCATTGGTGGTTAGTCGCAGGTTCATGATGTTCCTGCCCTTCGGATTCCTGTTATCCGGTTTCTGTCTGTTGGTTTCCTTCCTCGGTCAGATGAATCCTCAAATCACCCCACTGATGCCAGTATTGCAGTCCCCATTACTATCCGTACACGTTAGCGTCATCATGATGGCGTACGCCTTGCTGGCATTCATCATGCTCTGTGGAGTGATGGCACTGATACAAAACCGCAGACAGAACAAAAGACAAGTGGACACGCTCACACTACTCTCACGTCTGATGCTCTACCCCGCTGTGTTTCTGTTGACAATAGGCATCTTCATCGGTGCCGTATGGGCGAACGTGTCTTGGGGCAGATACTGGAGTTGGGATCCCAAAGAAGTATGGGCCCTCATCACCCTAATGATATATGCGGTACCATTGCACCGCACAACGTTATGGAGAGACAATAGTGACAGGCGTTATCACCTCTACATGGTGATTGCATTCCTTTCAGTACTGATGACATATTTCGGGGTAAACTACTTCCTCGGAGGCATGCACTCGTACGCTTAACGAAGAAAGAGTCAAGCTTGCATCAAATAAAAAAAGGATGTCCCCTAAGGACATCCCAGCAAGAACATGAAGTTCTGTCTGCACCAGACAGAACTTATTCGCCCGGACTGATTGCGCCTGCAGGACAAGCGTCAGCACATGTGCCACAATCGACACATGAGTTCGGGTCAATAACATATTTGCCGTCGCCCTCAGATATTGCCTCTGAAGGACATTCACCTGCGCAAGTTCCACACATTACGCAATCGTCTGAAATTACATAAGCCATAGTTTGAACTATTTGATTAACATAAATATATCTACCGTGTTTGATAAACACCAGTGCAAAGGTAGAAAATAATCCCCTATTTGCAGTCCTACACAATAGTTTTTTTTGGAAATATTTCGTCTTTAGTCCGAATTGGCGTAACTTTGTAGCTTGAATAGAGAGGGTGATTCTCCTCACAACGAAACAAACAAACTACGCATATGAACATAACGATTATTGGAGCCGGCAGTATAGGCGGTGCTTTGGCACGCGGATGGAGTAAAAAGGAGACAGACCTAAAAATCACTGTGTCTGGAGTACACTGGGACAAACTGAACCAAATCAAAGAGGACTGTCCTGTAGTAGAGACTATGGTGGACGACACTCAAGCAATCAAAGACGCAGATATTATAGTCATTGCTGTCAAGCCATGGCAGGTGGAGACTGTCATCAATGACATCAAGCCCAACCTCACCTCTACCCAAATTATGGTGTCGCTGGCTGCGGGCGTGACACTGGAAGACATCAAGACCCTACTCTACAAACACCAGTGTCAGATTCCGTCGTTGTTCTACGTCATCCCAAACATCGCAGCTGAGTTCTGCGAGAGCATGACTTTCATCTGTTCCGCGGATGAAGAATCACAGAAACACCTTGAAACTGTCGACAACCTCTTTAAACTGGTTGGCGACACATTCTGTTGCGAGGAGAAGATGGTGGCACCGGGTATGCTCATGGCATCATGCGGTATTGCCTATGTGATGCGTTTCCTGCGTGTGCAGACTGAGGCTGGTGTGGAGATGGGATTCTATCCGAAGGATGCTTTGAAGATTGCCATACAAACGATGAAAGGAGCGTCCGAACTCTTGCACAAGACAGGAGAGCATCCAGAACAGGCCATCGACCGTGTGACCACCCCTGGCGGATATACAATAAAAGGATTGAACGAGATGGATCATGCAGGATTCAATTCTGCGGTCATCCGTGTATTCAAAACTGGCTATGAAAAATAACTTTATAACAAACTACAAACTGCAATGAATATTATAGATTCAATTATTGCGCGCGCCAAAGCAAACAAACAGCGCATAGTACTTCCCGAAAGTCTGGAGGAAAGGACTATCACTGCCGCTGACCACGCTCTTGCCGACAATCTTGCCGACATAATTCTTATAGGAAACCCTGAGGAAATAAAAGCCAAAGCGACAGAGTTAGGACTGAAGCATATCGACAAAGCTTCCGTCATCGACCCGAAGACATCCGACAAGACGGAGGAATATGCGCAGCTGCTTTTCCAACTCCGCCAGAAGAAGGGCATGACAATAGAAAAAGCACGTGAACAGGTGCTCGACCCATTGTATTTCGGATGTCTGATTATCAAAAATGGTGATGCAGACGGACAGATTTCAGGAGCTTTATCTACCACAGGTGACACCCTGCGTCCGGCATTGCAAATCATCAAATGTGCACCTGGCATAAATTGCGTCAGTGGAGCGATGCTCCTTATCACCAAGGCTCAGCAATATGGTGAAGACGGCATGCTGGTCATTGGTGATGTAGCCGTAACCCCTGTGCCCGATGCCAATCAATTGGCACAAATAGCAGTCTGCACAGCTCAGACAGCCAAGAGTGTAGCTGGATTTACAGACCCAAGAGTAGCAATGCTCAGTTTCTCCACCAAAGGTAGTGCAAAGCACGAGGTCATCGACAAGGTGGTGGAAGCTACCCGACTGGCAAAAGAGATGGAACCCGACCTCAAGATTGACGGTGAACTACAGGCGGACGCTGCACTTGTTCCGAGTGTAGCCGAGAAGAAAGCACCAGGAAGTGACATTGCCGGAAAAGCCAACGTACTGATTGTCCCTTGCCTTGAAGTGGGTAACATTGGTTATAAACTGGTACAGCGTCTTGGTGGAGCGGATGCCATAGGTCCGATCCTGCAAGGTATTGCGCACCCGGTAAATGACCTTAGCCGCGGATGTAGCGTGGACGATATATACAAGATGATAGCGATTACCGCATGTCAGGCAATGGATGCGAAACAATAAGAGTTGACGACAAACAATATATACAAACAGAAATGAAAATACTTGTGTTAAACTGTGGCAGCAGTTCAATTAAATATGCCCTCTATGACATGACGGACAAATCCGTAATCACATCCGGTGGCATAGAGAAAATAGGTCTGCCCGACTCCTTTATCAAGATCAAATACAACGGCAAGAAGGTACAAATAGATCAGCCTATTGCAGAGCACACTGCAGGTGTGGAGTTCATATTCAAGTGCCTCACCACTGGAGAGACCACGGTACTGAAGTCATTGGACGAGATTGACGCTGTAGGACACCGAATGGTTCACGGGGGTGAGAAATTCAACAAGAGTGTGATTCTTAACGATGAGGTGATGAAGGTGTTCGAGAGTTGCAACGACCTTGCCCCACTCCATAATCCAGCCAACATCAAGGGTGTGAACGCCGTAAAGAAGTTCCTGCCCAACGTACCACAGGTCGGAGTGTTTGACACCGCATTCCATCAGACAATGCCCGACTATGCTTACATGTACGCACTACCGTATGAGCTATACAAGGAATATGGAGTGCGCCGTTACGGTTTCCACGGCACCAGTCATAGGTATGTGAGCCAGCGCGTGTGTGAGTTCCTTGGAGTGAAACCCGAAGGCACAAAGATCATCACCTGCCATATCGGCAACGGAGCGTCAATATCAGCAGTAAAGGACGGCAAGAGTGTGGATACATCCATGGGACTCACCCCACTGGAAGGTCTGATTATGGGTACACGTAGCGGTGATATCGACGCAGGCGCAGTGACATTCCTAATGGAAAAACTTGGACTGGACACGACTGGCATAAGCAACTTGCTTAACAAACAATCGGGACTTGCTGGAATAAGCGGTGGTTCAAGCGACTTCCGTGACATTCTCGCTGCCATTGAGGCTGGCAACGACCGTGCCCGTTTGGCTAAAGAGATGTACACATACCGCATAAGGAAATATATCGGTCAGTATGCAGCAGCAATGGGTGGAGTAGACATCATACTCTTCACTGGTGGTGCTGGTGAGAACCAATGGGAAGTACGCGAAGGTGCAACTAACGGTTTGGAGTTCCTTGGTGTCAAGATCGACAAGGAGAAGAACCACTCAGTACGTGCCACTGAAGACATTATCAGCACGCCCGACAGTAAGGTCACTGTCTGCGTCATTCCTACCGACGAGGAACTGATGATTGCATCCGACACCCTATCTCTGGTCAAAGGCTGCAACTAAACGACAGTTCCCCTTTAAACAAAACCAAGCGTGCCATCTTCCGCTTCACTATAAATGTTGAAGTGGTAGATGGCACGCTTGGTCTGGGACAGAATATCTTTTACTGAAGTCCAGAGACATGTTCGCCCAACCGTTCCCATTCATCAACTGCATCCGACAGTTGTTTCTGAAGTTGAGTGTATCTCTCCACCAATTGCATATCGTTCTTCTCCGCCAGAGTCATCTCCACCTCTGCCAGTTCCTTCTCCAGCCGTTCGACCTTGTCCTCACACTCCTTCAAGGCTTTTTCAGCCCTAGCCTTAGCCTTGGCCTCTGCCCTCTGCTGCTCATACGACAGAATCCGTTTCTGTTTGGCAGCGTCAGCTGAAGCCGTGTCTGAAGTCTTTTGCTTAGGTGTTGTGTCAGTCTCCTTTACCGTATGTACAGATATGTTGCTTTTCTCTATGGGTTCGAACACCTTCTGATCCTTGAACATGTACACACGGTCCACCAGCCCGTCGAGGAACGCACGGTCGTGGCTGACAATGATAGCAGTGCCGTCAAAGTCACGTATCGCATTCTTCAGCACATCCTTCGACTGCATATCGAGATGGTTGGTAGGCTCATCGAGAATAAGGAGGTTCACTGGCTGAAGCAACAGTTGAATCATCGCCAAACGACTCCGTTCACCGCCCGACAACACCTTCACATATTTGTCGCTCGCCTCTCCACCGAACATGAAAGCTCCAAGCAAGTCACGCACTTTGGTGCGCATGTCTCCGGTAGCCACCCTGTCTATCGTGTCAAAAACAGTTATATCGCCATCCAGCAACTGAGCCTGATTTTGTGCAAAATAACCTATCTGCACATTATGTCCTATCTTCAGAAGTCCATCATAAGGAATCTGTCCCATGATACACTTCACGAGCGTAGACTTACCCTCACCGTTGTTGCCCATGAAAGCCACCTTCTCACCACGCTTGATAGTTAAGTTCACATGGTCGAACACCACATGTTCTCCGTACGCCTTCCTCACCTCATCACATATCACAGGATAATCGCCACTGCGTTGGCATGGTGGGAACTTAAGACGAAGCAAAGCGGTATCCACCTGATCCACCTCAATCGGTACAATCTTCTCCAGTTGTTTGATGCGGCTCTGAACCTGGTTCGACTTGGTAGGCTTGTACCTGAACTTCTCTATAAAGTCCTTTATGTCCGCAATCTCCTTCTGTTGGTTCTCGTACGCCCGTAGTTGCTGTTCCCTCCGTTCGTCACGTAGTTTCACGTACTCGTCGTACTTCACCTTATAGTCATTGATATGTCCGCAGGTAATCTCGATGGTACGAGTGGTTGTGTTGTTGACGAAAGCCCTGTCGTGACTCACGAGCACCACTGCCTTGGCACTGCTTTGGATGAAACGCTCAAGCCACTGTATGGAACCGATATCAAGATGGTTGGTAGGCTCGTCGAGCAACAGTAGGTCGGGCTTGCGCAACAGGATCTTCGCCAGTTCAATACGCATACGCCATCCACCGGAAAACTCACTGGTAGGACGTGCAAAGTCCTCCCTCTTGAACCCAAGACCCGTGAGAGTCTTGTCGATGTCAGCTTTCATAGCCCACTCCTCCACATGAGACTCCCCATCGAATGCCTTGGCTGTCTCCTGCTCCAGAGTACATGAGTCACTGAGCACCATGACCTGTGGCAGATACCCTATGGTCAGTTCCTTCGGTCTCGACACCACCCCACTGGTAGGCTGCTGCAGTCCAGCAATAATCTTCAACAGTGTAGACTTTCCCGCACCGTTCTTGCCGACCAATGCTATACGGTCATTGGGATTGACAACGAACCCAACATTCTCAAACAGGGGACGTGCCCCGAACTCCACACAAAGGTTCTCTATTGAAACCATTCCTATGTCAATTCAAGTTGCGAAGAACGTGTGTTCCAGTTACAATACTTTCTTGAAACGTTCGATGAAGTCATCCGCCTCAGCTTTCGACAAACACAAAGGAGGCAGCAGACGTATCACATTCGTTCCGCTACAACCTGTGAAGCAATGCTGCTCATGCACCAGACGGTTACGAATCTCCTTATAAGGCACATCCAGTTCTACCCCTATCATCAGACCCTTGCCCCTCACATCAACCACATGAGGGAGTTTCTCTTCCTTCAGTCTGTGCATGAGGTATTCACCTATCGTAGCGGCATTTTCCACCAGATGCTCGTCCTCCAGCACATCGAGTACTGCCAATGCCGCAGCACATGCCAGATGGTTGCCTCCGAAGGTCGTACCCAACTGACCGTACACTGCCTGAAACTTAGGCGAGATGAGAAGTCCGCTCATAGGGAAGCCGTTACCGATGCCCTTTGCCACAGTTATGAGGTCTGGTTTGATCCCAAGATGCTGGTGGGCGAAGAACTTACCCGAACGGCCGTAGCCACACTGAATCTCGTCGCATACCAGAACGGTGTTGTGCGCCTCGCATACAGCACTCAGTCCCTGCATAAATTCCTTGTCCGCCACACGTATGCCGCCTACGCCTTGGATGCACTCTATGATACAGGCACACACATCATCCTTCTCAATCTCCTTCTTCCATGCTTCAAGATCGTTCAGAGGCAGGAACGACACGTGTCCATTGTCGTTTATCGGAGCCACAATCTTAGGGTTGTCAGTAGACTCCACTGCCAGTGACGTACGGCCGTGAAACGCCTTACCGGCAGCCAGCACCCTTTTCCGTCCATTGTAGAACGAAGCCAGTTTCAGAGCATTCTCATTCGCCTCTGCGCCCGAATTGACAAGGAACAAGCAGTAGTCGTCATAGCCACATGCTTTACCCAACCGACTCGCCAACTCACGTTGCAACGGATTAATAACTGAATTGCTGTAGAAGCCGAGCTTGTTCAATTGCTCAGTCATCTTCTCTATATAATGTGGATGACAGTGTCCGATACTGATTACCGCATGTCCTCCATACAGGTCAAGATACTCTTGACCCTTGTCGTCCCATACCTTACACCCCTTACCTTGTTCTATCGCTATGTCAAAAAGTGGATAAACATCAAATAGCTGCATAACCTTATGTTATATCAAAATCTTTTACCTTACTAATTAAAACGCACTCGCCTTCAGTCTGAGTCCGTCTGTCTCGTCCAGCCCGAACATCAGATTCATATTCTGTACAGCCTGTCCCACTGCCCCCTTGAGCAGGTTATCGATAACTGAAGTGACAACCAGTTTCTTGCCGAACTGGTCTACATGCACAAGTGCTTTATTGGTGTTGACCACCTGCTTCAAGTCGAGCGGCTTGTCAGAATAATGAGTGAACGCTGCGTCCTTATAGAAGTCCTTGTACGGTTCCACGACATCCACATCCGCAGAGTCGAGTCTTACTACCTCCGTACAGAAGATGCCGCGCGAGAAATCGCCCCTGAACGGCACGAAGTCCACAGTCACGCCATCCGCATCAAACCCCTCGTCAAGTGTGTCGATGACCTTAGGGGTATCCGCAGGACGGAGCTCGTTGAGCGACTGTGTTATCTCATGTAGATGCTGGTGGGTAAACACCTTATACACACTCATGTTACCCGTCCTCCAGGAGAAGTGGGTAGTAGCCCCTGGCTTTTGTCCTGCACCAGTCGAACCCGTTATGGCACTCACGTTCACATCGTGAGTCAACAATCCAGCCTTTGCCAATGGAAGCAGTCCCAGTTGAACGGCAGTGGCAAAACAACCAGGATTGGCAAGATGTGCGCACTTTCGTATCTCCTCACGATGGATTTCTGGCAAGCCATAGACAAAGTCATGACTACCTTTGATTCGGAAATCCTGCGCCATATCTATGATCTTCACGTTTTCTGGGACAGCATTCTCCTTCAGGAATGCCTCACTCTTTCCGTGACCGAAGCAGAAGAACAGTACGTCAACATCACCAAACGGTTTGGCGTCAGTAAACTCCAGCTCAGTCTCTCCTATCAGTCCCTCATGTACATCATAGACCTTGTTGCCTGCGTTCGATTCACTGTTGGCAAACACTATCTCCGCTGACGGATGGTTGAGCAACAGACGGATGAGTTCACCGCCTGTATATCCAGCAGCTCCAAGGATTCCAACTCTCACCATCTCTTATCTCCTTTCGTCTGGATGTGCAAGATAGTAAGCGCGGAGAGCGGTAGAAGTAACCTTGATGAAGCCCTTCGCATCTTCACTGCTCCAAGCCTTGGCTGTCTCACCATATTCACCGAGTTTGTTCTTCACCAGGTCATTCGGAGAGTCCACTCCCACAGTCTGGAACATGAGAGGACGCAGTTCGAGTGTCACCTCACCTGTCACGTTACGCTGTGAGCTGGCAAGCATCGCCTCCATGTCTGGCATTACCGGTTCGAGATACTGACTCTCGTGCAGGAACATACCATACCATGTACCGATCTGGTCCTTCCAGTACTGCTGCCACTTCGACAAGGTAAACTTCTCAAGGAAGCGGTGCGCACCTATGATAAGCATCGGTGCGGCAGCTTCAAAGCCCACACGTCCCTTGATGCCTATTATTGTGTCGCCCACATGACAGTCACGTCCTATACCATAAGCCGCTCCTATCTCCTCTACTGCCTGGATTGCTTTAATCTTGTCGTCATAGTGAGTGCCGTTGACAGACACAATCTCACCCTTCTCGAAACCAATCTTGAGTATTTCTGGTCCTTCTTTGGTAGGATGCTTCAAGTAAGCTGACTCTGGCAAGCCCTGTGTCGAGTCGAGGATCTCGCCTCCACAGATGCTGGTACCCCACAGGCCCACATTATAACTGTACTTCAATTTGGCGAAATCTGCAGAGAACCCATTCTTGTTGAGGTAGTCGATTTCTTCCTGTCGGCTCAGGTTTCCGTCACGTGTGAGCGTGATAATCTCCGTGCCTGGAGCCATAACGAGGAAAGTCATGTCGAAACGTATCTGGTCATTGCCAGCACCTGTGCTTCCGTGAGCGATGGCATCAGCACCTATCTCCTTCGCATAACGTGCGATGGCAAGAGCCTGGAATATACGTTCAGAGCTGACAGATATAGGGTAACAGTTGTTTCTCAACACGTTTCCGTATATCATATACTTAAGACTCTTATCATAATACTCGTGTGTCACGTCAAGGGTGACATACTTCGTTGCGCCCAACTTATAGGCGTTCTCCTCATTGGTCTTCAACTGTTCAGCACTGAAGCCACCAGTATTGGCACAAGCCGCATGGACTTCATACCCCTTTTCCTTTGCAAGATACATCACAGTATAAGATGTATCCAAACCACCACTGAAGGCGACTACAACCTTTTTCTTCTTATCCATCTTATTATCTTTTTATTATATACAATCCGTCAGAGACAGCAGCAAGTCTACACTTACAGCAGTCCTCTTTTCGACATCTCCTTCATGATCTCCTGGAAGAGTTCTATGGGGGTAGGCTCACCCTTGTGTTTCTCCGGGTCATAAAGCATTCCAGTACAGATACAGAACTTACGGTTCTTCATCTGCAGTATCGGGTAGTTCACACATCCTTGACAACTACGCCAGAACGCATCATCGTCGGTCAGTTTATTGAACGACACTGGCACATACCCCAACGCTGTGTTCATCTTCATCACAGCGTCACCGCTTGTCAGTGAAAAGATCTTGGCATGAGGCCACCTGACACGCGCCAGTGTGAACGTATGGTCTTTGATGCGCTTGGATATGTCACGACCTTGATAGTCGGGATGGACAATCAGACCTGAGGTGGTCACGTACGACTTGTTGCCCCACGTCTCTATATAACTGAAACCAGCGAACCCGTCGCCAAGTTCCGTCTGCTTGCTGGGGTCAAGTGCCAGAATCGCCTTTCCTTCCTTCATCTTGGTCGCCACATACTCATGCGTACGTTCCGCAATACCTGTACCTCTTTTTCTTGCAGCCTCACGTATCGTGTCATTGATAAGATCCACATACTTTTCATGTGAGGCATCAGCCACAATGACTTTTATTCCATCTGGATATTCCATCTTTTTCTGTCTTGGCAAGCCTGTACGCTTGCTCTACCATATCTTTTTATTTATTTAAAGTTGTCTCCAATTTCATCCTCATCGTTTCACGCGAGTAACTTTCCTCAAGAACAATCATAATCGTGTCATCGCCAGCCACAGTACCTATCACCTCCGGGATATCCGCATTGTCAATGTCATAGGCGACGCTACTGGCATAGCCTGGACGAGTCTTGATAACACACAGGTTTCCACTGAAGTGAATAGACTGTACACCATTGCTCAACAGCATTTCCTGAATCGGGCGGTGCTCCCTAACCCGTCGGTACATCGTATTGTTGGGTAGGATGTAGATAGACCTACCGTTCATCGACGACGCCTTTGCGACTTTCAGTCGCTTCAAGTCCCTCGACAGAGTGGCCTGCGAGAGGTTGAATCCTTCCTGTTGCAATTTCTTGAGCAAGTCTTCCTGGGAATACACCTCCTGGCTCGACAAAATCAACCTTATTACTTCTAATCTTGACTCCTTAGTCTCCATTGACGTATATTTATTCATTAAGGGACTGCAAAATTAGAAAATACTACGCAAACGGCAATGGATTCCATGCATTTTATTCAGTTTGCAGATGAATAAAATGCATAAAACATCGTATTTGACAAATTCAAAGTTCTGTTTCGCCCTCGATATAATTGCCTGTCACAAATGTTGTGCCGTCGAAGGACGCATAAGTAAACAAGCTGTACCACTCGCCCAAAATCACCACACGACAGTCGTGCCCAATCATCAGGTCGAGTTCGATATGCCTGTGTCCGAATATGAAATAGTTGACTCCTGGATGCGATGCGAGATACTCTTTTGCGAACACCACAAGGTTTTCATCTCGTTCGCCCTTATACGGTTCTTCACCTGCCGTCAGGTGTCTTTCCCTACTACTCTTAGCCCAATTGAGTCCGAAGTTCATGAACAGGCAAGGATGGATGACACGCGCCAGACGCTGCAAAGTCTTATTGCGGAAACACCAAAACATGAAACGAGCCATGTAGTCATGCCTGTCCACGTCAAAGGTATGTCCATGGGCAAGATAGAACTCCTTTCCGTAGATTTCCAACAGACACGGTTCTTTATGTATGGTCACACCACACTCAGTCTTCAGATAGTCTGTCATCCACATGTCGTGGTTGCCAGTGAAGTAATGCACCTCCACCCCCATGTCCGTCAGTTCGCTCAACTTCCCAAGGAAGCGTGTGTAGCCCTTGGGCACCACCTCCTTATACTCGAACCAAAAGTCGAACATGTCACCGAGCAGATACACTGCCTCCGCCTTGTGCTTGATTGAGTCAAGAAACCTGACGAGTTTACGTTCCTGCGTCCTCTTGTGTTCAAGTGCACGACTACCCAAATGTGCGTCTGACAAGAAATAAACCATAGTCTGTTGATTATATTTGCTAAACTACATAAAACTACATGAATCCCAAGTCGAGTTTGGCCGCGTCACTCATCATGTCCTTGTTCCATTCCGGTTCATACACGATATTCACATTCACGTTCTTGACCCCATCGATGGACCCCACCTTCTGTTCAATG
The DNA here is from genome assembly GCA_963626085.1 of Alistipes ihumii. GTDB lineage: Bacteria > Bacteroidota > Bacteroidia > Bacteroidales > Bacteroidaceae > Colivivens. Next base: position 63,741 of record CAVFVJ010000002.1, read on the forward strand.
TCCTCCACAATGAAGTCTGCGGCAGGGCAGGAAGGAGCGGTAAGGGTCATATCGATATTGACCACATTATCGTCCGACACGTCGATCTTGTATATCAGTCCGAGATCATAAACGTTCACCGGTATCTCCGGGTCGAAGACGGTCTTGAGCATCTTCACCGTCTCTACTTCTATGTCATATTTTTCCATTGTCTGCAAAACTATAATATTGTCCGTCAGTCACAATCACATGGTCTATAAGACGTATGTTCATCGTTTCCGAAGCGGACATAATTCTCTTCGTTATATTCTCGTCATCCCTGCTCGGACAGAGGGTGCCGGAAGGATGGTTATGGCAAACCACCATGTTCGTAGCCTCAACTATCAGAGCTTCCTTCAGTATCATCCGCACATCCACAGCAGTCTGTGTCAGTCCTCCGCTGCTCAGCCGCACTTTCTTGATGACCCTTGCGCTGTTATTGAGCAACAGTACCCAGAACTCTTCATGCGGCAAGTCCTGCATCATCGGGCGCATCATGTTGTATACATCCTCAGCCGTCTCTATCCGACAATTGTCACTCGCCTTCTCCAAGGCGCGCCTCCGTCCAATCTCAGTTGCAGCCTTTATTGTCAGCGCCTTAGCCATCCCTATCCCGTTGAATGCAGTCAGTTCCTCTATCGTCATCTTACTCAGCACCGACAACCGGTTGTCACATGCACCCATCACATCCTTCATCAACTCCACCGCTGACTTCTTCGGAGTCCCAGAGCCTATCAGTATCGCCAGGAGTTCAGCATTGGTCAACGACTGTTCTCCCTTCTCCATCATCTTCTCACGCGGACGGTCTTCCACCGCCCAGTTCCTTATTGAACTATTGTTCATCACTTTAATAATAACTGTTGTTTCCTTTTGTAGTCTGTAACCGCACTGCGGTCAGTCGTAGAATTTCTTCTCGAAAGCACAGAACTCACCTCTGCGCAGTATGCATCTCAGCCACCAAGCCTTCATGAACCCAAGTCCGTAACCAATCAGCTGCACGAACGCAGCCTCCACCGACAGAATCCCTATGGACATGCTCTTGTTTTGCTTGGATGCGTCTATGAATAGCAGCAGACAGTACAGGACTACTGGCAGGATGGTGTACATCCATAAGTCCGAACCGGTCAGACGGAGGACGAGCGACAGCACAACCAGCACAACCACACCCACCGTGAAGGCGGCAGGCAACAGATGAACCAGCTTCAGCGTACCCGGATGCCTCTTCTCCAGATTGATACGTGCAATACCAGAGTTGAACACCTGCTTGAAAAACTTCTCCATGTCCGTGCGCCGCTTGTGCCACACCCACGCACCGGGGAACAGTCGACAACTGTATCCAGCCTCGAACACACGTATACTGAAGTCGATGTCCTCACCGAACCGCATCTTGGAAAAGCCACCCAAGTTATTGTAGACCTCCCTACGGACACCCATGTTGAACGACCGGGGATAGAACTTGTCCATCTTCTTCTTGCCGCCACGTATTCCGCCTGTGGTGAAGAAGCTTGTCATGCTGTAGCTTATAGCTTTCTGCACAGGGGTGAAGGAGTCAGCCGCGCGGTCCGGACCACCGAACGCATCGCACGGTTGTTCACGCAGTTCCCTGTCGACCTCCTCCAGATAATGGGACGGAAGGACACAGTCGCTGTCAAGAATGATTACATAGTCGCCCTTAGCTCTGGCAACACCGTAGTTTCTGGAATCGCCCGGTCCACTGTTCTCCTTATAATAATAGGTAAGGTGCAACTTCCCACTGTACTTCTCGGTGACAGTCTTGCACGGATTCTTTGACCCATCCTCAACGACAATCACCTCAAAGTCCGTCACAGTCTGTAGAGTCAGACTCTGCAGCAGTTCATCCACCTCCTCGGGACGGTTGAACACAGGTATTATGACTGAGTATCGCATGCCTTTTCTGTTTTCTCGATTATACTCGCTGCAAATGTAAGCAAATTATGGTTCTGAATCAAGGATTGTACGGAAAAAGTGCTACTCGATATAGAAAGTGAGTACAATCATCTTGTTGCGCCCCTTATCCACCGAGTTGGTATAAATCATAGGAGTCGCCTCCGTGATGTCCGTACGGTTCTTGTTGACGATGTTGGCAAGACCGTAACAGAACTTGAGTTCAGGTATGAACTTGAAGAAAGGAAGATAGAAGTCGCACCCCAGTCCCACTTCCAGGAAGCAGTCGAAATGATTCAGAAGTAAGTTGCGCTGTTTCTTCACCGTCAGGTCGTACACTGGATTGACTCCGCACATGACATAAGGGCGGAAGTTGTTGAACCTCTCCCCCGACACCTTCAAATCAATCGGCAGGGATATGTAAGTGGACTTCATGTTCTGCACGTTGGTCTCACCCGTGCGGTAGTTTATGAAGCGAGTGTTTTTCTCTCCGAAATGCATTGTCGGCACTGCCCTCAGAGCCAGGTGGTCGTTTATCTTCATTTCCCCGAGGATACCCACACTGAACCCCGGCTCATAGTTCGCCACGTCAGTGAACCACTGGTTGCCCTCCTCATCGGTAAACCCATTGTTCACATACTCGATATCCTGAAGGTTTATTCCTGCGAGGAAGCCGTAATGGTACGGACGCTGGTCGATATAAGGACGGTTCATCACCTTACGGGTCTGCGCACATGCCAGTCTGTCTGCAGGGAACACCGACCCGAGCACACAGACGACAGCCACAAGCAGCAGCCTCATCATGTTCGTTCTTACTGTATACATATTATTATAAACGTCCGACATGTCCGTTTATTGCATTGTCCGCACCTCCAAAGACAAAGAAAGCTGAGATTATACCTCTCAGCCTTATACTTTGTCGTTCTGTCCGTTCAACGGTTATTTCTTTCCGTGGAACTCTGTTGAGACAGTAAGAGACTTGCGTCCTTTCCTGCGGCGTGCAGACAATACGCGACGACCATTCTTTGTCGTCATACGCTGACGGAAACCGTGCTTATTGATTCTTTTACGGTTGTGCGGTTGAAATGTTCTTTTCATCTTCTATCTGTTTTAATTTATTACTACTTACAATCACCAAATCACTGTGCTGCAATAGGCAAAGCCTCTGTTTATTGCGCAAACAGCGTGCAAATTTAGTGATTTTATGTAACTCAGCAAAAAGAAACATCGTTTTTTCATCTACTTTTTTTGTTCTCTTACAAAAAACCTCTAATTTTGCACCCGATTTCAAAACGTGAATAACAATATAAACATAGATTATTTCAAATACAACTAAAGCAGTATGGCTATTCTAGCAGGAGACATTAAGAAAGGCGTTTGCCTCCGCCTCGATGACGGCAAGATTTGGGTAGTAATAGATTTCCTCCACAAGAAACCGGGCAAGGGAAATACAGTCATGATCACAAAACTCCGCAACGTGGAAGACGGACGTGTGCTTGAGCGCACATGGATTGTCTCTGCAAAGTTGGACGACGTGACTGTGTCACACCAGCAGTTCCAGTACCTCTACAAGGAGGGCGAGGACATGGTGTTCATGAATACCGAGACATTCGAGCAGGTCAACATAAACAAGGACTTGATTACTGGCGGAGACTTCCTCAAGGAAGGTGAGACTATGGTGATGGCGTCTATCGACGACCAGACTGGTGCTATCTTGACTGCTGAGGCTCCTGTGAAGATTATCCTTAAGGTTACATACACTGAACCAGGACTTAAGGGCGACACTGCCACCAACGCTACCAAGCCTGCAACCTTGGAGACTGGTGTCGAAATCCGCGTGCCTCTGTTTATCAACGAGGGCGACATGATAGAGGTTGACACTCGCGACGGCAGTTACGTGTCACGCAAATCATAAGACAGAACTCTTTCATACTCAATATATGGTTTGGCGAAATGCCATCCACACCTTGCGGTGTCGGATGGCATTTCTTTTTCATCTTATCCCACTTACGGTCTTTGCCAAAGAGGCTACCGCATGTCAGTGGGTCTTCAGCTTCATCGATGTGCCCTTCAGTGTCGGTGAGGACACACTTACACGTACGTCACCGGCGGTCTGTGTCGAGCGAAGCACAAGGAGCACCTGTCCCCTGTACATCTTCTTCGGGTTCACGTCAAACAACTCAGCCGTATAATGGTCTCCGTTGTCAATCGCCTGTACCGCAGCGTTTCCACTCACGTCAATCCTTACCTCGTCTGCTGCGGTAGGTACTGCGTTCCCGTTCTTGTCGACTGCATACACATGTATGTACTTCAGTCCCATTCCGTCCGCACGCCAGTCCGAAGGCTCTTCCTCCAGTCGCAATTTCACAGCCTTACCAGTAGTCTTCAGTTCATGACGAGCCACTTCCCGTCCGCCAGTCATCGCCACAGCAGTGATTTTACCACCAGTACCGTAGTCCACAGAATCCCACAGGATGCGGTTCTTGTCCTTGCCCTGTCCGTCGTTCTTCTTCACACCAAGCGAGACACCGTTGACAAACAGCTCTGCCTCCTCAGCATTGGTAAAGACAAAGACCTTCTGCTTGGAGTTGTCCGCACGGTTCCAGTGGCTTGAGAGGAACGATGTCCCCACGGTATTGTCGTTCCAGTAGATTTCCTCACCCTTGCCGTCCTGCACAGCGATACGGCACAGCGGTTCGTCCACGAACGCACTCTTGATGAGGTAAGCCTGTGGGTACGGGTCGAGGTTATGGCTGAAGAACGAGAAGTTCCAGCCCTTCTTGGGCCAGCCGTTGGACTCACCCCAGTACTCTATGGCACCCCAGTAGGCAAGCCCCACCATCTTATCCCTGTCCATACCTTCCCACGGCCCGAGCAAGTCGTTCACCGTAGCCTCGCTCTGATAAATTATCAGGTCGGGATTATGCTCCAGGTAACCCTTGTACGCAGGGTACTGATAGTTGTACGCAGCCACATCAGTGACACACGACAGCTCAGGCGGATTGAAATTGCCCTCCCACTCAGGGTCGTTGCGTATTGCGTTGGCCCTTGACGGGAACATCGCCACCATGGTCTTGCGTGTGGGGTCATACCTCTGCGCCAGCACCTTCATTAGTCGGTAGGTAGTTACGCCCCAGTCGTTTGTAGGGAAACCGCCCCATCCCTCTACTATCTGCAGTTCATTGCCGAAGCTCCACATGATGACACTCGGATGGTTGCGGTCACGACGAATCCATTCAGCCTCCGCCTTGTACCACAGTTGGTCGAACGGCTCGCTGGCGACCCACATGTTACCTCCCTGCTGCCACTTGTCGAACAACTCGTCCACGATCAGTATACCGTACTTGTCCGCCAGTTTCAGGAACGCTGGCGAATAGGGGTTGTGGCTCGTGCGCACATGGTTGTAGCCGAACGCCTTCAGCATCTTGAACTGACGTTCAATACCGTCCTCGAAGGCAGCTGCGCCCAGCACACCCATGTCATGATGGTTGGCAATACCCTTCAGGTACACCTTCTTTCCGTTCAGTTTGAAACCCTCTTCCTTCGTAAACTCCACGGTACGGATACCGAACTCGTCGCTCACACGGTCGATTACCTCCCCGTCTTTCTTCAGCACCACTTCTGCGCGGTAGAGGTTAGGAGTCTCACACGACCACAGTTCCGGATTAGCCACCTGCAGAAGAGGCATTTTGACCTCGTTGATTGCCAGTTTGATGTATTTGGGTACGTCGCACCGTCCTTCAGCCACCACCTTTCCGTGGGGGTCGGTTATGCGACTCTCGAGAGTCATGTCGTACCGCTGCGCCCTCGCACCCTCAATCTCCACCTGCAGTGCCACCTCAGCTTTGTCAGCCGCCACTGTCGGAGTCGTGATGTAGAGTCCGTGACGAGTCACACTGATGGGGTTCTTTATATAAAGGTGTACGTCACGGAAGATGCCACCGCCTGTGTACCAGCGCGACTTGCCGCCTGAGGCGACGTCGCACTTCACGTTGATGATGTTCTCCTCACCGTACTTCAAGTACTTGCTGACATCGAACTCCGCTCCCAGATAGCCGTAGGTAATCTTACCGACAGGCTTACCGTTGACGTTTATCTCACCGCTTGTCATGATGCCCTCAAAATCGAGCAGCACCTTCTTTCCCTGCCAGGCGGTGTCCGCCTCAAAATGTTTCTGGTAGAGGGCAGAGGGCGAGTCCTTGAAGCCCCTCGCCTTGTCGGCTTTCTCGTTCCACGGCAGTTCCATCTGATAGTCGTGGGGAAGGTTCACCACCCTCCAGCCTGTATCGTCCATCAACGGCTTCACAGCCTTAGTGTCTTCCTCTCCGTCCAGCAGTTTGAACCGCCAGTCGAAATTCATCAGAATGCCCGTCCGCTCTTGGGCGAAAGCCACAGAGCAGCAAAACAAGGCAACAATCGCAAATAAGGTTTTCTTCATAATTAATGTATTTGTTATTATTGGTTATTGGTTTTCGTTTCTGACTATGTACTGTAGTCTTCTACAGACTATGGCAAGTGCACAGCCTCCCTCAACTGTCCGAGCGCCTTCTCAATCATACTTCGTGGACAGCCCACGTTCATGCGCATAAACCCGTGTCCCTCTTTCTTGCCGAACATCTCACCGTCGTTCAGGGCGAGCTGGGCTTTGTTTACAAACAGGTTCGTCAGCCAGTCATGGGTAAGACCGAGCCTGCGGCAGTCGAGCCACACGAGGAAACTGGCTTGTGGGCGCACCGGCACAATCTCTGGGATGTATTGCCGGAAGTAGTCCATCACAAAGTCCACGTTCCCCTCCAGGTATTTGATCATCTCTCTGCGCCAAGGCTCACCCTGTTGCAATGCCGCTGTGGTGGCTATAGGGGCAAACAGATGGGGGGAGTTCAACTCGCATGCTTCCAGCCAACCGAAGAACCGTTTCCTCAGGTCTGCGTCGGGGACTACAGCCCACGAGCTGACGATTCCCGACATGTTGAATGTCTTCGAAGGGGCAGAGAACACGATGGAGCACTTCGCTGCCTCTTCGCTCACCGAAGCGAAGGGGTGGTGCTTGTGTCCGAACAGAGCCATGTCGCAGTGTATCTCGTCACTTATCACAATCAGGTTGTGGGTTACTGCGAAGTGTGCGAGTCGCTGCAGTGTCTCCACCTGCCACACGATGCCTGCCGGGTTGTGCGGATTGGCAAGCACAAGCATACGGCAGTGGTTGTCGCACACCTGTTCCAGGTTGTCGAAGTCCATGTCGTAGCCAGTCAGTTCTCCCCTTTCGTTGTGCACTTCCTTCAACGGATTCCACACCACCTCATGTCCGATGGCTTGCGGCACGAGGTAGAACGGATGGTAGATGGGTGGCTGCACAATGACCTTATCGTCTTTCTCCAACAAGGCGCGCATCGCCAGCCCTATGCCCTTCACTATTCCTGGAATGTAGCACAACCAGTCCTCCTGCACGTCCCACTGGTGGCGGTCATGTATCCACCCTGCAATCACGCTCCAATAGTTGCGCGGAATCTCCGTGTAGCCGAACAGTGAGTGGTCCAGTCGTGTCCGTAGTGCGTCGGTGATGAACCGTGGGGTCTCCCACTCCATGTCGGCAATCCACATGGGGGTGAGGTCTTCTCGTCCGAAAGTCTCCTTAAGTCCTTCATGCTTGATGTCGCCCGACCCCGTGCGGTCTATTATCTTGTCAAAATCATATACCATAGTATGCTCCAGTTTACAAATTCGTTGCAAAGATAATATAATAGTTGCACTGACAGACAACGATATTGTCATTTTTTCTCTATCTTTGCAATCTAAACTTTTCTAATTAATATAATTCTATGTCAGAACAAAAGGTTAGAGTACGTTTCGCACCGAGTCCCACAGGACCGCTTCATATAGGTGGCGTACGTACCGCTCTGTATAACTATCTGTTTGCTAAACAACATGGTGGAGACTTCATCTTCCGCATCGAGGACACCGACTCCACACGGTTTGTGCCGGGTGCCGAGGACTACATCATCGAGGCGTTCAAATGGCTCGGCATTCAGTTCGACGAGGGTGTCTCCTTCGGTGGAGACCATGGTCCCTACCGTCAGTCGGAGAGGAAAGAAATCTACAAGAAATATGTAAAGCAGTTGCTTGATGCCGACAAGGCGTACATCGCCTTCGACACACCGGAGGAACTGGACAGCAAGCGCAAGACCATAGAGAACTTCCAGTACGATGCGTCTACCCGCAGTATGATGCGCAACTCCCTCACCCTTCCCAAGGAGGAGGTGGAGCGACTCATCAGCGAGGGTGAGCAGTATGTTGTCAGGTTCAAGATTGAACCGGGCATCGACGTGCATGTGGACGACATCATCCGTGGCGACGTGAGTATCAACTCGTCGGTGCTCGACGACAAGGTGCTCTACAAGAGTGCGGACGGTCTGCCCACCTACCACCTTGCCAATATCGTCGACGACCATCTGATGGAAGTGTCCCACGTCATCCGTGGTGAGGAATGGTTGCCCAGTGCACCGCTCCACGTGCTCCTCTACCATGCCTTCGGTTGGGAGGACACCATGCCGCGGTTCGCCCACCTGCCACTGTTGCTCAAGCCGGTAGGCAACGGCAAACTGTCGAAGAGGGACGGAGACAAACTCGGTTTCCCGGTGTTCCCACTGGAATGGCACGACCCCAAGACAGGCGAGGTGTCTTCAGGCTACAGGGAACAGGGTTACCTGCCCGAGGCGGTGGTCAACTTCCTTGCCCTGCTCGGGTGGAATCCGGGAACGGACAATGAGGTAATGTCGCTGGAGGAGATGGTGAAGTTGTTCGACCTCTCCAAGTGCAGCAAGTCGGGCGCACGCTTCGACTATGTCAAGGCAGCGTGGTTCAACCACCAGTACCTCATGCAACTCGACCCGATGGACTGGACTCCTGCGTTCGACCGCATCCTCAGAGCCAACGGCATCGAGTCCACTGCCGAGAAAGAAGCACAGGTGGTGGAGATGATGCGAACCAAGGTCATCGAGTATACAGACAAGGAGGGCAACAAGAAGAAGCGCAATGTCAGTTTCGCAAGTGACCTGTGGCCGCTCTGCAAGTTCTTCTTCGTAGCTCCCGAGACCTACGACCGTGAGGACAAGTTCGTGAAGAAGAACTGGAAGGAAGGGACTGCCGACGAGATGCGCCAGTTGGTGGCACTACTCGGTAGCATGGACGATTTCTCGAAGGAGGCACAGAAGCAGACCGTCGAGGCGTGGACTGAGACCAGCGGCATCCGTCCGTGGAACGCATGGAGAGTGGCGTTGGTAGGTGCAGGACAAGGTCCCGACATGTATGAGTTGTCTGCCTTCCTCGGCAAGGACGAGACTCTCGCCCGACTGAACAGAGCAATAGAAGTTCTCGGGTGACAGTCCTGACACAGAAAATCCTTTGACATGGGAACTCTCATATATACTCTCGGAATGTACGTCTTCTCGATCGGGGCGATTTTCTCCGCACTGTTCGTGAAGAAGATACGCCACCAAGTGAAAGGTCAGGCGCAGACATTCATCAAACTGTTCAAGTCGATAAAGAAGACCGACAAGGTGGTGTGGTTCCACTGTGCCTCACTGGGCGAGTTCGAGCAGGGTCGCCTGTTGATGGAGATGGTGAGGCAGAACCTGCCGGAGTATAAGATACTGCTCACGTTCTTCTCTCCCTCGGGCTACGAGGTAAGGAAGGACTACGAAGGGGCAGACATCGTCTGTTACCTCCCGTTCGACACTCCGGGCAACGCAGCCAGCTTCATCCGGCTGGCACACCCCGAAATCGGCATCTTCATCAAGTACGAGTTCTGGACCAACTACCTGAAGAGGGCACACAAGCGTGGGGTCAGGCTCTACAGTGTGAGCAGCATCTTCCGCGAAGAACAACATTTCTTCAAGTGGTACGGCACGCTTGAACCGCTCCGTCAGTTCGACCATTTCTTCGTGCAGACAGAGAAGTCGAGGGAACTGCTCACACAGCACGGCATCAAGGAGGTGACGGTAGTGGGCGACACACGGTTCGACCAGGTCATCAAGATAAAGCAGAAGTCTGCCGACCTGCCTGTGGTGAAGACGTTCGTGGGCGACAGCCACACGTTCATCGCTGGCAGCAGTTGGTTGCCCGATGAAGAGATTTACATTCCTTACTTCCGTGAGCACCGCGACTGGAAACTGATTATCGCACCTCACAAGATTACAGGTCACCGTCTGCAGGAACTCCGTTCCCTGCTCGATGGACGTAAGGTACTCTTCTACTCTGCCGTGACCATGGAGGACGGCACACAGAACGTACCCGACGAGGTGTTGCATGAAGCAGAGGTACTGATAGTGGACTGCTTCGGCAAATTGTCGTCCATCTACCGCTACGGCGACTTCGCCCTCGTGGGAGGTGGCTTCGGTGTGGGAATACACAATGTGCCCGAGGCTGCCGTCTACGGCATCCCCGTACTCATCGGACCGAACAACAAGAAGTTCCAGGAGGCACAGGCACTGCTCCAGTGCGGTGGCTCGTTCGAGTTCACCGATGCAGCTTCGTTCAAGACCATAGCCGACGGTTTCCTGCAACACCCCGAGACCATCAAGGCAGCAGGCGACGCTGCCAGCCGTTACATCTATGGCAATGCCGGGGCTACGGAGAAGTGCTACGGCAGGATATTCGGTAACGGACAGAACAAGCAGTAAAGACACTATAAAGACACAACAAAGACACTATAAAGACACTATAAAGAATCAATGGCACTGATTAAAACGGTTTGCGGACTGACACCCCGGTGGGGCAAGGACTGCTACTTCTCGGAGAACGCCACCATCGTGGGCGATGTAACTATGGGCGACCAATGCACTGTGTGGTTCAACGCTGTGGTGCGCGGTGACGTCAACTACATCCGCATCGGCAACAGGGTGAACATACAGGACGGCAGTTGTCTGCACACGCTCTACAAGAAAGCAGCTATAGAGATTGGCGACGATGTGACGATAGGACACAACGTGACACTCCACGGCTGCAGGGTGAAGAACTGTGCCCTCATAGGCATGGGAGCCACCGTGCTCGACGATGCCATCATCGGTGAGGGGGCTATCGTCGCAGCCGGAGCACTGGTACTGAAGAACACACAGATTGGCGACGGGGAACTGTGGGGCGGAGTCCCTGCCAAGTTCATCAAGAAGGTGGACGCAGAGCAGGCAAAGGAACTCAACCAGGGGATTGCCCATCATTATACGATGTATAAGGACTGGTACAGCGACACACCGCAACCCGAACAGCCCACGAGAGAAACTGATTAGCAACTTATTTACAGCAAGACACAATGAATATTCTGAAAAAGTGGTGGGCGGACATCGCCTGCATCATACTGTTCACAGTGATTTCACTGGTTTACTTCTACCCTGCCGACATCGACGGCAGACGACTGAACCAACACGACAACGGAGCGGCAGATGGTCTCGGGGTGGAGATCAACGAGTACCGACAGACACACGACGGGGAGACTCCCCGATGGACCAACAGCGTGTTCGGGGGAATGCCGACCTACCAGATAGCACCGTCGTACGACTCAGTGAAGAAGATGTCGTTCATCGAAAAGGCGTACCACCTGTGGTTGCCCGACTACGTGTTCTACATCTTCATCTCCATGCTCGGCTTCTACATCCTGCTCCGTGCGTTCGACTTCCGCCAGTGGATGGCTGCACTGGGAGCCATCGTGTGGGCGTTCTCCAGCTACTTCTTCATCATCATCGCAGCAGGACACATATGGAAGGTGCTTACCCTCGCCTACATACCGCCTACCATAGCTGGCATGATACTGTGCTACCGCAGGCGCTACCTGCTGGGCTGTGGGGTGACTGCCCTCTTCGCCTCCCTACAGATAATGAGCAACCACGTGCAGATGACCTATTACTTCCTCATCCCAGAACTGCTCATCGTCATCGCCCTGCTCGTGGAGAGTCTCATGAAGAAGAAAGAAGACAAGCAGTCCACCTTCGCTTCGTGGCTCAAGGGCACAGCGTCCATCGCTGTGGCAGCCGTCATCGCCATCGGACTGAATGCGTCCAACCTCTACCACACCTATGAATACGCCAAGGACACCATGCGAGGCAAGAGCGAGCTGGTGAAGGCAGACAAGGCAGGCGACCAGACAGACAACGGTTTGGAACGGTCGTACATCACTGGGTGGAGCTACGGCATCGGTGAGACATGGACACTGCTCATACCCGACATGAGGGGTGGAGCCAGTGTACCTCTGTCGCAGAACAAGACTGCCATGAAGAAAGCCGACCCGCTGCTTGCCACTGGTGGAATCTACGGAGCGTTCACCCAGTACTGGGGAGAACAGCCAGGAACGAGCGGACCTGTGTATGTAGGTGCACTGGTGTGCATGCTTTTCGTACTCTCGCTGCTGATACTACCCAACAGGAGTCCACTCAAATGGGCACTGGTAGCTGCCACCGTCCTCTCCATCCTTCTCTCGTGGGGACACAACTTCATGCCGTTCACCGACTTTTTCATCGACCACGTACCGATGTACGCCAAGTTCCGCACCGTCAGCTCCATACTGGTCGTGGCAGAGTTCACCATACCACTTCTCGCCATGCTCGGACTGAAACGGTTCGTGGAGCAGTGCACTGACGGGCAGTCACGTCCGTGGATGATGCAGGCACTGGTCATCAGCACCGCTGTGACGGCAGCCATCTGCATACTGTTCGCCATCATCGCCCCCCTTAGCGGCGAGTGCCTGAGTTCAAACGACCACACAGCCGTGGCGGAGTACATCAAGAAGGGCTACTTCGACGCAGCCACAGGACAGAACATCCTCAGCAGCATCAGTAAGATGCGCGCAGCCATGCTCACGTCCGATGCGTGGCGGTCAGCCGTCATCATCCTTCTCGGAGGTTTCTTCCTCTACCGCATTGCACGTGGGAAAACAAAGACCCTGTTCGTGCCCAACTACGTGTTCATCATCGCCATCTGTCTCATCGACATGTGGGCAGTGAACAAGCGTTACCTCAACGACAGCATGTTCGAGACTCCGCGCACCGCTGCATCCGTACAGAAGAGCGACGCAGACAATTACATACAGTCGGTATCGGGCACGGGACGCAACTACCGTGTGCTCAACTACACCGTCAGCCCATTCAACGACAACACCACATCATACTTCTACAGCAGTGTGGGCGGCTACCACGCAGCCAAACTGCGCCGCTACCAGGAACTGATTGAGGCGCACATCGCTCCCGAGATGTCGAAGGTGTTCGATGTACTGCGCACCGCTCCGCTCGACACCGCAGCCCAGGCGAAGGGCATGGGTTACCCCATCTACGACCTTGCCAAGGCAGGAGCCGACACCCTCTTCCCCGTAATCAACATGATGAACACCCGGTGGTTCATCCTTCCGGGACAGAACGACATACACTTCCCTGTAGAGAACAACGCAGCCTACGGCAACGCATGGTTCGTGGATGAAGTAGAGTGGGTAAGCAACGCCAACGAAGAGCTAAGCGGTCTGCGCAAGGTCAGTCCGCGCCACACAGCCGTCATCGACCGCCAGTTCAGCCAACTGTTCGACGGCAAGGCACTCGACAGTGCCAAGGGCGACACCACTGCCACCATACGGCAGACGCAGCTCACCTCCGACGAAGTCACCTATGAGGCAGACTCCAAGCAAGGAGGTCTCGTGGTCTTCTCCGAAATCTACTACCCCGGATGGACTGCCACCATCGACGGCAAGCCAGCCGACATAGGTCGTGCGGACTATGTGCTCCGTGCGATGTACGTCCCAGCCGGCAAGCACACCATCCACATGGAATTCCGCCCCGAGTCAGTTGAGCGCACCGAACTGATTGCCAACATCAGCTTCGCAGCACTCATCCTCATCATCGCAGCCGCCATCATCATGAAGTTACGATAGTAGGTGACGTGTCCCACGTCACAATAGTAGCTGACGTGTCCCACGTCACAATAGTAGCTGACGTGTCCCACGTCACAGATTTATCTCTGTGCAGTGGGACACTGCACCTACTATTACCGTGAAATTAACAGCGTTTTATTTTGCGGGACTCTTGTTTTTTAGTACTTTTGCAACTGAAAGAGCAAACCGCACTGTTATGGAGCTGCAAAGAAGAAAATATCCGATTGGGATTCAGACATTCCCACGTATAATCAAAGATGGTTATATCTATGTCGACAAGACCGACCTTGTGTGGGAACTGGCACACTATGCGACCTTCATTTTCATGAGCCGCCCCAGGCGGTTCGGTAAGTCGCTGCTCACATCCACGCTGGAGTCGTACTTCAAGGGTGAACGGGACTTGTTTGCAGGGCTGAAGATTGCGGACATGGAACAGGAGTGGACGCAGTACCCAACCTTCCACTTCGACCTCAGCACTGCCAAGCATCTAAACGAGGACGGAGTGAGGAACGCCCTTGGACTACAGGTGGGGCTGTACGAGAGGACTTATGGTTCAGACCCCAACGAGACTTCCCCTGGTATGCGACTTGGAGGACTGATACGGAGGGCGTACGAACAGTCGGGAAAACAGGTGGCAGTCATCATCGACGAGTACGATGCTCCGCTGCTCGATGTGCTCCACGATGACACACGGTTGGAAGTCCGCCGCGAGACAATGCAGGAATTCTACCAGCCGCTGAAGGCAAACGAACAGTACATCAAGTTCTGCTTCATCACTGGAATAACCAAGTTCTCGCAGCTCAGCATCTTCTCCACCATCAACAATATCATGAACGTGACACTCATCCCTGAGTTCTCAGCCATCTGTGGACTGACAGAAGAGGAGTTGTGCACCACACTGTGGCAGGATGTGGAGAAACTTGCCGGAGCGTACAGAGTGACAGCGGAAGAGATGCACGCCATGCTGAAACGGCAGTACGACGGTTACCACTTCTCGGAAGACTCCCCGGAGGTGTACAACCCGTTCAGTCTGCTGAAGTGTTTCCTCACGCGCAAGATAGACAACTACTGGTTCGAGAGCGGTACTCCCACCTACCTCATACGTCAGCTACAGCATTTCGGGACCGACATCACGTCGCTCGACAGGCTGGAAGTGCCGGCTGAAGCGTTCGACCAGCCTACGGAGAACATGCAGAACGCCCTGCCGCTACTCTACCAAAGCGGTTACCTCACGATAAAGGATTATGAATGGGAATCCAGAACCTACACCCTCTCGTTCCCGAACGAGGAAGTGCGAGTGGGGTATGTAAAAGGGCTGCTACCAGCATACACCGGAATGAGCAGCAGTGATGTGCAGATGGGCTTCGCACTGAAATTCTGGCGTGCATTACGTGAGCACGATATCGACCTTGCCATGAGCCACATGCAGTCGTACCTCGCAAGCATCCCCTACGTGGAGGGCTTCAAGAAGAAACTGGCGGAGGCAGCCACTGCCGAAGGGTTCTACGAATACACGTTCTACCTTATCTTCTCCATGCTCAATGTGTACGTGCAGACCCAGGTGAAGGTTGCCGGTGGACGTGTGGATGTGGAGGTCTTCATGCCCGACACCATCTACGTGATTGAGCTGAAGGCAGGAGGCAGCGCGGAGGATGCGCTCAGACAGATTGACGAGAAGGGGTATGCAGACGCATACAAGACCGACGGCAGACATATCGTCAAGGTCGGGGTAAACATGAACAAAGACACACGAACGGTGGAGGACTGGAAAATCGAGGATTACATGTAGCTGACGTGGCTCACTGCACGTTTTATAATCTGTGACGTGGGACACGTCACCTACTATAGTCAAGTCGAGTTTACTTTCTCGATGCTTGGTGCGTATTTTACTTGTATGAACTGGATTATCTAAACCGGATTTGAAAATTCAGGTCAATGAGATAGCGACCATTTCTCTCATAAATATAACCAAAGTCACCCTTCTTTGATTTTTTAGTTCCAGACTTGCCATTCTTGAATATATAAGCCAATTCTTCATCTCTGGTCAATTCCTTTCCGCTTAGATGCGCTTTGGCTTTGGCTACTGCCAAATCTTTCATCATTCCCCTGTCGGGCCTGTCAAAATAGGTGTTCTCAAAGAGATAATTGCCAAAAATATCATCAGACATTGCACGATAATACAACATATCGCCGTTTTGACTTACATCAATATATCCTCCAGTCAGCCTCTTTCTACCATTCCATACAGAAGAAGCCGTCAAGCTAGCAAATGAATCAAAGAGAAAATCCTTGAATTTTGCCAGATAGAACGCCATTGGATTTTTAACACCTACCGGGTTTAATTCAACAACCTTATCGCACACGTCCTTAACGTCAGCACTGCAATTTCCATGATATGATGCTTGCACCAGTACGGCTGCACTTAGGATTTCTTCCATTCGGGAGTCAACAATAGCAATATTCTGTTCATATGAACGCCCCCCTTGGCGGCGGTGGACGTAGTCGGGGCAGCCGGCTGCCTTGTCTGGTGAGCCGGCTGTACATTAACTGCATTTAACACTTTACTAATGTAAAATAAACAGGAAGTTTCTTGTGTGAAACAATTTTTTTGTGTACCTTTGCGCTTGTCTCGTCTATAGAGGGGGATTTGAGCGGCTGGCTCTCTCTGTAGAGATGAACCCAAAACCATTAAATCTTTTTACACAAACATGCAAATAAACGCAAAGCAACACAACGGAATAAAAGGAGGGAACGACGTAAAGGTGTGTCTTGACATCATAGTGAGAAATTGCGAAATGAGCGAAGGGGGCGGTCTGTTCGGACAGAGACTCCATCTGATGAAAATGCTCATGGAAGTGCTGAGAGCAGAGGACAAGGTTCGGGAACTGGAGGCGAGGGCTGCGGAACGCCCGTTGATGCAGTTGCCGTCAAAGCAGATGTGCGACTCTGTGATGCAGAAGCTGGAAGAGTGTGGACGACTACTGCGGCTGAGATTCCATCCGAAGAACTTGTCCATGCCCGAGGTTGGAGGCGACGACTGCCATAGGCGCATGACCGACAGCCTCTTCCACGGAGAGGCAGCCGGCACCCACCGTGAGGCAGCGCAGAAGTGGGGCGAAGCCATCGAAACGCTCCTCTCCGAGGCTGTCCTTCCGTCCAGCCGATTGCTGGATGCGGCAGTGGAGGCACTGGCAAGGCTGGCGGAGAGATTTGCCAGGCTGGCGGAACTGGAGGACAAGACATGGAGCGGACAGCAGTTCGAGGCGTTTGTCTGCGAACTGGAACAGGAGTTCACCGGCACTCTGTGCTACACGTACCAGCAGGCGCAGAAGAGGTACAGCAAATGGAAAAGGAAAAACTTTGACGACACGGACCAAGGCGAATACATGGCATTCATCTCTGACCAGCTCCTCGGGTTGCTCGACTCTCCATTCATCATTGTCGAACGGGACCACATGCCGAAATCCTACACGAAGTCGAGGGCAGACCTCCAGCTCTACCTCAGCGACGAGCAGTGTACCGAGGAGCGGCTGATGAAGTTCTACAACCTGTGCCGCATAACGGGCTACAAGAACGGACGGTTTATGTTCGACCAGAAGCACAAGCTGGGCAGATACCTCTTCCGTCATCGGGAGAAGCTGGGGAGTGAAAACATAGCTGCGTTTTTCTTCTTCCAAATCACCTGCTACGACCGCAACGGTAAGGTGGTCAAGAATGTCACCTCGGACGACGATGGTACTGTGGAGGACGCACCCGACCGTACCGACACTGGTGACGGCACTTCGGGCGGAACTGGAGGCAGCACTGACACTTCGAGCGGAGGCACTTCGAGCGGAACTGGAGGCAGCGGCTCAAGCTCAGGCGATGACTCCGGCAGCATGGAGTCGGGCGACTAAAACTCTCCCCGAGAGGCGGAAAGCCTCTCGGGGAGTTTTGTTATTCGTCAGGAAGGTTACTGTAGTCAATTCTTCAGGCAACTGACAGGCAGGACAAGCACCCCGTCATTCCTTTGGTATGCATACTGGCCGACACCGACAACAACTGCCATAAAAGACGGAGGCGGCATCCGGCTCGTATCAATCTTGTCCGCCAATGCCTTCAGGTTTGAGACGACCTCTTCTATCCAGTCATTGCCTCCGAGTTTCACTTCAAGCAGAGCATAGCTGCCTTGCCCTTCACCTTCCGCAACAGAAGGCCGTCAGCGATTCGTTGTTTATACTTTTCCATATCACTTTGATTTTGAATGCAAAAGTACGAAAAAATCTTCTATTCCAACAAATATACGTAATATTTTTCGGACGTTTGACGGAATTTCATTCGGACGTTTGTAGGTGACGTGTCCCACGTCACAAATTATAAAACGTGTCCCACGTCACAGATTATAAAACGTGTCCCACGTCACAGATTATAAAACGTGCAGTGGGACACTGCACCTACTATTACGCAAAGAATCCCAGGACACCACGGACGGGTTTCCTGGGATTCGTTGTTTTCACGAAGGCATCAGTCCTTGCTGATGATACCCAGTCTGGTATTCTCAAGGAATTTCACTACATTGTCAATCTCCTTACCGCCTGGGACTTGTTCCTTTATCTGATGTATGGCGTCAAAGACACTGGTCTGACCGTGGAACACGAGACGATAGGCGTTGGCAATGTGCTTGATGACTTTCTCCGGGATGCCTGAATTCTGCAGCAAGGTAGTGTTGATTCCTCCGTAGCGCACTGGATTGTCGGTGGCAACAATGAACGGAGGCACATCGCGACTCACGCGCACACCACCTGTAACCATCGATGCACCACCCACACGTACACCTGCATTGAGGATGACACCTGAAGAGAATATTACGGCAGGATGAATTTCACAGTCGCCCGCAACCTTAGTACCGTAACCAAAGGTACAGAGGTCGTCCACCTTAGTGTCGTGGGAGATGTGCACACCCTCCATAAAGAAGTTGCGGTTTCCGATGCGTGTCTCACCGTCGAGGAAGGTGGCACGGTTGATTACCACATTCTCGCGGAAGATGTTGCCGTCACCGATGACGAGCTTGGTCTTGTCACCGTCGTTGTAACTGAAGTCCTGCGGACGGGCACCGAGCACAGTATTCTGGAACACCTTATTGTCACGTCCCATACGAGTTCCGCCCATAATGCTTGCGTAAGGATAAATCACGCAGTCGTCGCCGATGACCACATCGTCCTCGATGTAAGCGAAGGGATAGACTGTGACATTCTTGCCTATCTTGGCACCTGGAGCTACATACGCTCTTTCACTTATATTACTCATAGTTTTCTCCTTATTACTGTATTAATATCTGCCTCCACCGAGAGCGTAGTAGAGATTCACTACAGCCTGCATCTTGTAGAACTGGTCCTGCACTTGCGAGAGCTGTGCATTGAGCAAACTCTGTTGGGCTGTGATGACCTCAAAATAAGTGCTGCTACCCTCGTTGAAGAGCATCTTGGTGTACTCCACATTCTTGGTGAGACTCTCCACCTGCTTAGCTTCGTACTGAGCCTTCTCGTCAGACGAGTTGTAGAGCACGAGGGCGTTGCTCACCTCACTGCCTGCAGCGAGCACTGCATGCTGCCAGGTGTTGTAAGCCTGCTGCTGCTGCGCCTTTGCCACCTTGAGTCCGGCAACGAGTGCCCCGTGCTGGAAGATGGGCTGTGTGAGACTGCCGACAGCACTCCAGAGCATCTTACCTGGATTGGTGATAATGCCGCCACCGCTGTTGGTGTAGGCACCCGAACCACTGATGGTGATGCTCGGGTAGAACTTGGAGCGTGCCTGGTTGGTGTTGTAGAAGCACTGCGCCAGCGACATCTCTGCATAGTGTACGTCGGGACGGTTGTTGAGCATCTGTATGCCTACACCTGTACTGAAATCAGTAGGCAAGGACTGATTGTCGAGAGTGCCGCGTGCGATGGTCTGTGCCGACTGTCCGAGAAGCAGCGAGAGGGAGTTCTCAGTCTCGCGTATCTGCCGCTTGAGGTCAGTGGCTTGGGCAAGCACTGAGTAGTAGTTGGACTCCGCACTCTGCACGCTTGTCTCCTTGGTACGCCCGAGGTCCTTCTGGAGTTTCATCATGTCCCACGTGTCCTTGGTGAGGTTAACCATATTGTTGACCAGTTCAAGTTCCTTGTCGAGCATCATGAGCGTGTAGTACATGTTGGCAATGTTGGAGATGAGGCCTGTCTGCACCACGAGCTGATAGTCCTTGGTGGCAAGGAGTGCCATCTGTGCGCTGCGCTTGGCATTGAGCAGGTTGCCGAAGAGGTCAATACTCCAGCTTGCCTGCACCGGCAGTGAGTAGGTCTTGTTGGCCTTGCCTCCGTCCCATGAACTGATTGTTCCCGAGGGCGAGAAGGTGAAAGCCGGAACGAACGCCAGCTTGGCAGCAGTGAGCTGCGCTTCCACCATCTTCACGTTGAGAGCCGCATTGAGCATATTGGTGTTGTTCGCCAATCCCTGCTCAATGAGCGACTGCAACTGTGGGTCGGTAAACACGCTGCGCCAAGGCAGGTTGCCGAAACTGGCAGTGTCGGACACGGCAAGCGTGTCGGTTGCAGAGTTCACATCACGCACCAGTCCAGTGGTATTCACGTCGGGGCGTTCATACTTGTTGTATATTCCACAGCTGCCCAACAGAAGTCCGGCAGCAGTGAAACTGATTATACTCTTTATGTTCATCATTGTACAGTCTAATTTGAAAGTGTTAATTCTTTTCGCTCTCCTCACTCTTTGACTGCAGATGTTCAGCAACGTAAGGATTGGTGTACTGCTTGATTTCAGAAGCCACGTTAGCGTTGTCGTCATCAAACTTCATCGGACTAAACTTCTCCTGAAGTGTCTGGAAGATATAGAAGAGTGCCGGAACTATCATGATTTGGCAAAGCATACCGATAAGCATACCGCCTACAGCTGCCGCACCAAGAGTCTGGTTGCCGTTGTATCCCACACCCCAAGGCATAAGCATAGGCAACAGACCGATAATCATTGCCAGGGAGGTCATGAGGATAGGACGCAGACGAGCTGACGCACCGAGTACTGCCGACCATGACACCGCCATACCTGTGCGACGACGCTCGAGGGCGAACTGCACGATAAGGATGGCATTCTTGGCAAGAAGTCCCATAAGCATGATGAGCGCAATCTGCATGTAGATGTCGTTGTTCTTTCCAAACATGTTGGTGAAGATGAACGCACCAGCCAAACCGAACGGAATGGAGAGGATTACCGAAAGCGGCAGGATGTAACTCTCGTACTGTGCTGAAAGAATCAGGTAGACGAAGGTGAGACAGAGGATGAAAATCATCGCGGTGGAGTTGCTTGACTCCTGCTCCGTACGTGTCAGACCCGAGTATTCATAGGTGTAGCCAGTTGGCAGGGCAGTCTTCGACACCTCTGCGATGGCATTGAGGGCGTCACCGGAAGAGTAGCCGTCGGCAGCCGCAGCATTCACGTTGATGGACGTGAACATGTTGAATCGGTCAATCTCTTGCGGACCGTACACACGGCTCAGTGACACGAACTCCTTGATAGGCGACATGGTGCCCGAAGACGTGCGCACATATATGTTGTCGAGACTCTTCAGGTCCTTGCGGTCCTTCGGGTCTGCCTGGATATACACACGGTAGAGCTTACCGAACGAGTTGAAGTTACTTGCATACATACCTCCGTAGTAGCCCTGCATCGTGGTGAGCACTGACGACGGGTCGAGACCGCTCTGCTTGCACTTTGCCACGTCAACGTCAATCTTGTACTGAGGGTACTTAGTGTCGTAAGAGGTCATTGCATTGGTAATCTCAGGACGCTTGTTGAGTTCTACGAGGAATTTCTTTGTCACCTCATTGAACTTGTTCACGTCACCGCCCGTACGGTCCTGCATGGAGAGGGTAATACCGTTGGTTGCCGAGAATCCCTGCACCATAGGCGGCTGGAAAGCCAATATCTGTGCGCCCTTGATGGCTGCTGTCTGCTTGTAAATCATACCGAGCACCATGGTGGAACCGAGATTGTGAACTCCGATATACTTCAGAGGACCTTCCAGCTTCTGACGTTCCTCGAACGACTTGAGCTTGATGATGAAAGTACCCTGGTTGGAACCCTGACCTGCGATGAAGTTGTAACCGGTAATACGCATACGGCTCTCGATGGCTGGGTTGGTGGCAAGCATCTTGTCCACCTCGTCCATCACCGCATTGGTCTTGTTCATTGAAGTGCCAGGCGGCATGGACACGGTACAGAACACAGTACCTGTATCCTCGTCGGGCACAAGTCCTGACTTGGTGGTGCCCATCAGCACTGCCATTACGGCAATACCGACAACGACGGATGCGATGGCAATGACAGGACGTTCCACGATGCGGCGTACGCCTTTAGTGTACCTGCCCTGCAACTTACCGTAGGAAGTATTGAATGCTGTGTGGAACCGTTCTACGAAAGACATCTTTCTCTTGCTGCCGTCTTCATTCTTCGGTTTGAGCAACAAAGCACAGAGAGCCGGAGAAAGGGTCAATGCGTTGAGGGCGGAAATGACGATGGAGATTGCCATCGTAATACCGAACTCACGGTAGAATGTACCTGACGTACCGCCCATGAACGACACTGGGATGAACACTGCCGCCATCACGAGGGTGATGGAGATGATGGCTCCTGAAATCTCGTTCATGGCGTCGATGGAAGCCAGGCGTGCCGACTTGTAGCCGAGGTCAAGTTTGGCGTGCACCGCCTCGACCACCACTATGGCATCGTCGACCACTATGGCTATGGCAAGCACCAGGGCTGCAAGAGTCAAGAGGTTGAGCGAGAAGCCGAAGACGTAGAGGAAGAAGAACGTACCAATCAGCGACACTGGCACCGCAACGAGCGGAATGAGAGTGGAACGCCAGTCCTGAAGGAAGATGTAAACCACGATAAACACGAGGATAAACGCCTCGATGAGTGTCTTGATAAGGTCTTCTATAGATGCGAAGAGGAACTCCGTCACATCCTGCATGATATTGAACTCCAAGCCAGGCGGCAGAGTGGCCTCCTGCTCCTTGAGGAGTTTCTTGATGTCGCTGGCAATCTGTGTGGCATTGGAACCGGCTGTCTGTGTCACCATCATGGTCACGGAAGAGTTGCCGTTGAGTTTGGATTCCACACTGTAGGACTGGGCACCGAGTTCCACACGCGCCACGTCTTTCACACGGATGGTCTGACCGTCCTTAGTGCTACTGATAATCATGTTGCCGAACTCCTCTTCGGTCTTCAGACGTCCTCTGTAGCGGAAGGTGTATTCGTACTGGTTGTCGCTCTGTTCACCCACAGAACCAGGGGCAGCCTCAATGTTCTGCTGCGAAAGCACGCCTGTGAGGTCGGAAGGGATGAGTCCGTAACTCTTCATCTTCACCGGGTTAATCCACAGACGCATGGTATAAGTCTTGGCAGAGAATGCCTGACACTCACCCACACCGTTCACACGCTTGATGGCAGGAACGACGTTGATGTCGGCATAGTTGGCAAGGAACTCATCATCATAACGGTCGTCGGTTGCCGTCAGGCCGAAAAGCAAGACGGTAGAAGACTGACGCTTGATGACGGTCACACCAGCCTTGGTCACCTCGGCAGGCAGAAGGGCAGATGCCTGTGACACACGGTTCTGCACATTGACCTGACACATGTCGGCATCCATACCTTGCTTGAAGAAGATGGTGATGGAAGCGGAACCGTCGTTGGTTGCTGAAGAGGTCATGTAGGTCATTCCCTCCACACCGTTGATCTGCTCCTCAAGAGGGGCAATGACGGAGTTGAGCACAGTCTCGGAGTTGGCTCCGGTATAGGAGGCGCGCACCATGATGGTAGGCGGCGCGATATTCGGATACTGCTCGATAGGCAGCGAGACGAGTCCGATGAGACCGAGAAGGACAACCACGATGGAAATCACCGTAGAAAGCACCGGACGCTTGATAAAATTATCTAATCTCATTGATTTCTTCTTTTTCTATTCACTTAACAAAAGGGAAAAGGTCTTACGTAGAAGCAAGGCTTATTGTCCGAAATCTTTCTTCAGTTTGTTCAAGTCACTCTGGTCAGCACCCATCTCCTGGGTTTTCTTGAGCTTCTGCTCATACTGGGCCTCGGTGACAGGAGTGATTTTCTGTCCGTCAGTGAGGGACGTGATGCCCTGAATCACAAAGCGGTCACCTACGTTAAGTCCACTGGTGATAATATAGTTCTTTCCATCGTTGTCGGCATGGACTGTCACTGGAGTGTACTTCACAGTATTGTCCTTGCCCACCACATACACGAAGTACTTGTCCTGCACCTGTGCCACAGCGTTCTGTGGGATGATGACAGCAGAGCTGGCTACGTAAGGCACCACGATGCTGCCCGAAGCGCCACTGCGGAGCACATGCTCGGGATTGGAGAAGTCGGCACGGATGGACACAGTACCGGTAGACTGGTCAATGACGCCACTCACAGCTGCCACATGACCTTCGTAGTCATAGATAGAGCCGTCAGCCAACTGCAGTTGCACTGCCGGATAGTCCTCGATAGCTGCATTCAAGCCACCCACATTCTTTGTCATCTCAAGCAGTTCCTTCTCAGTCATGGAGAAGTAGACCTGCATGGTACTTATGTTGGACACCGTGGTAAGTGGCGACACACTGGAAGCGCTCACCAAAGCACCCACCTTATACGGCAAGTCACCGACCACACCGTCTGTAGGACTTGTCACGTAGCAGAAGTCGAGGTTCTGCTTGGCAGAAATATAGTTTGCCTCTGCTTGCGCCACAGCTGCATTGGCAGACTCAAGCGCATTCTTTGCAGAAGCCAGTTCATAAGAACCGATAACATTGTTGCTGAAGAGTTTCTCGTTGTTCTCGTAAGTAAGTTTTGCAGTGTTGTACTGTGCCTCGGCTGAGTTCACGGCAGCCTTTGCCTGACGCACGGCAGCCTCGTAGGTCACATTGTCAATGACGAAGAGCAGTTGCCCTTTCTTTACATTCTGTCCCTCCTGTACACACAGTTTTGTGATAAAGCCAGACACTTTAGGACGGATTTCCACGTCCTGCACACCCCTCACGATAGCAGGATATGTGGTTTGCAACTCAGCATCCTGTCCACTGACTGTCCTAACCGCATACTCGTCATCGCCGAAGTTGGGTTTTCCACTCTGCTTGCTGCCGCACGATGCCATAAGCACTGCGAGAAGCAGAATCAACAAATTACGTTTTTTCATACCTAAAAATTAATATTTTCTCACCTATAAATAATTCTGTTTTCCCCACTTTCCAGCCCTAAAGCAAAGCCAAGAAAGACAGGACATAAATTCACATCAACACATCTATTCTCTTTCACGGTGCAAAATTACCAATTAATTCGCAATCCAAGGAATACATATAACGGATGTTGGCTTGATTTAACAGACTTTCTCACCCCCTAAAAGCCTGGGCTGAAATATAATATAACAACTAAGTTAAGAAAAACAGAATCTCAGGACACCCAAAAAGAATATCCTGAGATTCTCATATTAGCCAAACGACTATTGCGTTGTCGTTCAGGTATGGTTACTTCACAAGGTACTTCTTGCCGCCACGGATATAGATGCCAGGAGCAGAGATGCGTGAGATGCGACGACCTGCGAGGTCGAACACTTCTTCTGACGCAGCCGCATCGTCCTCAACATCGGAGATGGCTGTAGGCAAGCTGTTGACGAACTTCAGCGTGAACTCTATGAGGACAGCCTTGTTGTTTGCCGTCAGTGCCCAGTAAGCCTTGTACTCGCCTGTGGTCACTACCGCGAGGTTGTATGTGAGATAATGGGTTGCGTCAACTGTTTTCACACATATTGGTGCAGCGATATTGGCTGTATGCATGGTGAAATTGCCGTCCGCATCGCGCCACCCATCGTAATTGTACACGTCATCGAGACTCAGCAGTTTCTCGTCCCGTGGGTTGTAGCCCTTTATCTCAGCCTCGGCAATATCGTCAATTCCCAGTTGGGACTGCACAAGCGCAACCTGTGCGTCGGTCAGCACGATGCTGTGCTCCATGTAGTTGCTGTACACATATGGGTCTTCCTCACCCTCGTAGTCATCACCGTAGTTCTCACTCATAGTATAGTAGGTAGTACCGGTCTTGACCATAGAGTCACATATCTCGAACGGAACTGTCTCATGCAACATGAAGGAAACGTCCACATGCAGTACGACGGTGTCTGTAGCGGAGCAGATAGCCCACTCAGTCATGAATCCACTGCCGTCAATCGGCTCGTTGCTTGCGAGAGTGCTGAGCAGGAGCTTGCCGTCGTGAGGATACTGCAGGCGCACGTAGGGACTGCCTGTTGCTTCGGTCACGTCACCGTTGGCGTCAAACCAACCGTCGTACTGCTTCCAGTCCTTCACCAGCTCGCCCGTAGTCACATTTATTGGGAACACGTTGTCCTTGTCCACCTTGTCGATGCCCAGGGTCTTGAGAACCGCAGCCTCATCGTAGGCGATTTCTGTGACTGTACTGCCCTGTCCTATCTTGCGCTCCGCTGTGAGATACACAGTCTTGCTGCCTTTATTCTGCATGAACGCTGCGTATTCGTCCCTCAACATGACAGTGAATTCACTGAACTTGTACGCCTCAAACTCCGACTTTATGGCAAGGTAAGCCGAATCAGGAGGCAGCACTGCATCGCCTGTCTGGACAAACTTGTCCTTGCCGTCGAACACATAGTACTTCACACCTTCGTGAGACAGTTTGGCAATATCCACAGTGTCAGTGCCTGTAGCCTTAAGCATGTTCTCGGTAATGACAGAGGGGTTTTCGGTCACCTCCATACGGAAGGAAGCGAGTCCCTTACCGTAGAACAGTCCAGCATTGCCCTGGAACAGTGCGTAACTGCGGTCGTACGCTCCGACAACGTGAGCTGTGGAATCGGCAAAGTGGTTGTAGCATACGGTGTACTTGTACACCTCGTCTCCGTAGACATAGGTATTCTCCACCAGCGGTGTGAGCATGTAAAAGCAACAGCCGCTCGGCACGTACATAGTGTACTTTGAATTGCTCATGAGCTTGTAGCTTCCCTTGCCGAAGTCGACGGTCAGATAGTCGGGTGCGGAGAACACAGGACAGAGGAAGCCGCTGCGTGTGACCTCCACAGTGTATGGGTTCTCGTCAGACACTGTGTTGCCCTCTTCATCGACCCAGTAGAGGAACTCAGCACCCTCGGCTGGAGTTGCCTCGACCTGTGTCGAACCACCTATCTCCACTTCTGGTTCTTCCACATACATCGTTCCCATAGCCTCCTGTCCTGGAACGTATTTCAGACCGAAATAGCCGAACACTGCAACGTAGGTGTGGTCAGGGTACTTTGAGTAGTTCTCGTCCGTCTCTTTGTCGGAATACTGTGTTGTCTCCAGGTAAGCACTGTAAATCTCGTCGTTGGACTCGAACTCATCAGCGAGGAAGTCTTTCACAGACGCAGCGGGATTGGTCTCCAACTCCACCCAGTAGTTGTTGTCCAGCCTCTTCCAACCGAGGAACACATAACCGTCCGCTGGCTGCGCATAGAAGTAGAAAGTCTTGCTGGCGTAGCCCATGTAGTAATATTGCGAATACTTGCAGTCCGACTCTTTCTCGTACACTGGTTCGGTTTTGTCACCGCTTACACGGGTACACACCGTTCCTGCACCCTCGGGATAAGTCATTGAACGGGTGTACCACCAGCAGTACGCCTGTTCCTGTGCGAAGGCACTGCCGACACCCACGAGAAGTAGGGCAACGGTCAAAGTCAGGGCATTCAAATTGAAGTAGTTGTTTCTCATATTATTATTTTGTGATTAAATGTGATTCTTTATTTATAGGGGTGCTTTACTTGAAATAGATGCCAATGCCAATCTTCACGCCAATCTCACTCCTGTGACCGAAGTCGGAAAGACTCATGTCGCAGTACACTGCAGGCTCGACAGACAGGTACTGGTTGAGGAAGTAGCAATAGCCAACCTCCGGTGTAAGCTGCACATCGTCATAAGCGTGGCGCACATGCACGTACCTGAGTCCTGCGGCACAGTACACACCGTTCTGTTCGAAATAGTAACGTCCCTTGACTCCGAGCTTGAACGTGTTAAGGTGCAAATCCCTTGTCTCAACACCCAAATCGCCCACAAGCATGATATTATCCTCAATAAAATAACCTGCATGTCCACCAAGGCAGAGGGAGAAATCCCGTTCGTCGCTGTACGACAGGTTCAGTCCAGAGAGCGATGCTCCGACATACTTGGTGTCCTTCTCAAACTGTGCGAACGCACATGTAGATGCCGCCATCAGCAACATTCCCAATAAAAATTTCTTCATAGCCATATAATTTGTTCATTTACACAACAATCTTAAATGTCACACATTCCGCAAGGGCACTTTCCGTGTCCCCACAGTGACACATAACAATTTGCAAATATACTAATAATAGCCAAACTACGACCTATGGTTCATGATTATTTTCGTACCTTTGCGGAAATTTCTCGACAAGAATGCACAAGATTACATACTACACTACACTTATACTGCTGTTTCTGACAGCGACAACCGCCCTTGCACAGGATATTTGGGACGTGAACTTCCCTAAGCGCGAGGTGCGCGCTGTATGGATTGCCACCATCGGAGGAATCGACTGGCCACGGACAAAAGCCACAGATGCACGCAGCACGGAGAAGCAGAAGCAGGAACTGATAACCATACTGGACAAACTGAAGGGAGCGAACATCAACACGGTGTTGCTGCAGACACGAATCAGGGGAAGTGTCATCTACCCTTCCGACATAGAGCCGTGGGACAACGCCATCACTGGCAAAGCTGGGAAGGCCCCGACGTACGACCCACTGGCGTTTGCCGTGGAGCAGTGCCACCAGCGTGGAATGGAACTGCACGCGTGGCTCGTGAGCATACCGCTGGGAACAGCGTCGCGGCAACAGTCGTACGGTAGCAAGTCCATAACCAAGCACCATAAGAGCCTGTGCAAAACAGTGAGTGGCAACATGTTCATGATTCCAGGACAACCCGGAACAGCCGACTATATTGCTGCCCTGGCAAAGGAGATTGTGGAACGGTACGACGTGGACGGCATCAATCTCGACTACATACGCTACCCCGAAAGCCAGTACCACTTCAGCGACGACAACCTCTACTCCAGTACGTGCGGACTGTCGAAGGCAGACTGGAGACGGGACAACATCACACGTATTGTGAGGAAGGTGCACGATGCGGTGAAGGCTGTCAAGCCGTGGGTGAAACTGAGTAGTAGTCCGATAGGCAAATACAAGACACTCAACAGATACCGCTCGGGCGGATGGGACTGCTTCGACGCTGTCTACCAAGACCCTCAGGCATGGTTGCGCGAAGGCATACAGGACATGTTGTTCCCGATGATGTACTTCCAGGGCGACCACTACTACCCGTTCGTGTACGACTGGCAGGAGAACAGCTACGGACATCCTGTGGCGGCAGGACTCGGCATCTATTTCCTCGACCCGCAGGAAGGACGGCACTGGCAACTGAACGATGTAAGGGCACAGATGCACGCAGCACGCAAATCGGGCATGGGCGGCATTGCATTCTACAGAAGCGACTATCTCACAAGTAACATCAAAGGACTGTACGACACCACTTGCGAGGAGTTCTTCCCCTACCCAGCACTCAGTACGAGGATGACTTGGAGCAGCGACACCATTGCACCGGCAAGTCCTACAGACATCAGGTACAAAGACGGGGTTCTGACATGGAACTATGGTAAGCCACTCACCGATGGACGGTGGCAAGCGGTCTACTTCAACGTGTACGGCAGCAACACCTATCCAGTGGACATCACCAAGGCGGAGAACCTACTCGACATCCATCTCACAGCCCCACGTTACGAGGTTGCCGGACGGGCACTGACCAAGCACTTCTTCGCAGTCACCGCAACCGACAGGTTCGGCAACGAGAGTGCCGCATTGCAGGAACAGAACACCTACAGCACTTCAAGACCAAGCGAGAAAGACATCTTTGTAGCTGTACGCAAGCATTTCAGCGGTGACTATCTGGAAACTGCCAAGGCGTCAAAGCGCACCAAACGCTCAAAGCGACAGACAGACAAGGATAAGGCTGTGGCACAGGAAACGGTGAAGACCGAAAAAGCACAAAAGGTAAAGAAGGAGAAGGCAAAGAAGAAGAGCGACCCATCAAACGAGATAAAAGTTGTGGACTTCAGTAAGTACCTGTACTGAAGCACGCACCTATACAAAACGTCAGCAAGCGCGGCACTATCAGACACACAGCACGAGAACGTCTGTCTGCCTATCGACAGACTGGGTCAGCG
The DNA here is from genome assembly GCA_963626085.1 of Alistipes ihumii. Lineage (GTDB taxonomy): Bacteria > Bacteroidota > Bacteroidia > Bacteroidales > Bacteroidaceae > Colivivens. The sequence goes on from CAVFVJ010000002.1 coordinate 93,896, forward strand.
ACGTACAGCAATGCGGAACGTGCCGTTTTCGACAAGGGGACAGAACTGTGTATGAGAGAAGAACGGTTGCGTCACCCCTGTGAGTCCCTTCTCGTAAAGCATCATCGCCACCACACCCATATTCATCCGAAGGTTAATCTCGACACAGGGATGAATCCTGCCGTCCTCGACAACCATCATGTCAATCCCAACAACACCACGGTAGTTGCCAAGAAGCGAAGTTGAAAGCAAGTCTGTATGGACGTGTGCCAACTCATCAAGAACACCAGCAGCACACGGAGTCATGTAGGACTGAACCACCATCGACAGTTCCTGCTGTGAAGCCAAATAATTATAAAGGTACTTCCCCTCCGACGTGGTCTTGAACACAGACAGACCAAGGTAGCGCACCGACTCTGCTGTAACCTCAAACTCCATGGCGAAATCCAACACCTTATTATTATAGAAGCGGTCCACCACCATATTCCTCACGCTGATTGGAGGCTGAGGCACACCCGGTGAAGACTGAGGGCAACTGCCGCTGACGACACGGTTGCCCCTGCCGCTGCTCGAATACTCCGACTTGAGGATAAAAGGAGTGCCTGGATGGACAGACAACCAACTGGGAAGTGCGTCCCCATCCTCACAGAACGCCATGCAATTGTCAACGAGCCACGGTGTGCAGCCGGTCTGTTCATAAAGCCAGGCATTGTACGAGGCAGACCACCGTCGGCTGGAGAAGGTTCTCCACATATCCAGTTCTCCTACGGCCGGCATACGGCTTTCGTCCACGCCAAGACGCAAAAACTGGTTGCGCACCGACTTGTTCCATCCCCACGGCATGGGGACGACAGACTGACCTTGCCTGTCGACAGACAAATCAAGATGTACCCTCCTCCCGTTACAGTCGCACACACCGTCAGGTGTCAGAATCAAGTCCGACTCGTCAGCCCACAGCGAAGGCAACATCGACAAGTCCGCCTCCATACGCTGTATGTGCTTCGGGGGTGTGTAATGACTTGCATCGGAAGCCAACGCCATCTCATGCGATGGATTGAAGAGGAAAAGACGTGCCATGGTTCATTTCACGTATAGTGTTGCTTTAGTTCTTTCGTCAACAGTTCAGATTGCAAAGGTACAAAAAAGAGGGATAATCACTTACCCCTCACTGAAAATTTTAACCTTAAATCTAATACTATGAAAAACAACGCAAAGATACAATCATTCTGCTATACTGCAAACATTTTCGAAAGAAATATTCCGTAATTCTCAAAATTCCATGTACCACGCATCAAGTTGAACGTGATTTGTAACTTTCAGATTGCATTTAGCACCGATTGTGTGAGTGTCAATATGACAAAGCAGAGACAGACCCGTCTGCCAACAGACAAACACACATCACATAGTATTAATTGTACAGAGGCCGCTGCACGATAGTAGGTGACGTGGCTCACGTCACAGAATATAAACGTGCAGTGGGACACTGCACCTACTAACGTTACAGGCGCAACCACGAAGACAGAAACTGGTGAAACAAAGTGAAACCGCCAAACCTTAGGCTGATGCTTAAAGTTTGGCGGTTTCGAATGTCAATATTTAGTTCAATTATTTATTATGGTTCTGTCTTTAGTTCTATAACTTCATATATAATACCCCCGATTTTTCGGACCAGGGCATAAGTCAAAAAAAAATAGTAACATCCGCCTTGCGAGAGAGAAGGGTTGCTTCTATTGTCTAAGCAATATAGGGGTGCTGGTCTAAGATTGGGGAGTACTATATTACTAGGCACAATATCAATCTTATACCTTCACGCACAAGCCAAGGATGGTGCTTTGTCAAAGTTACGAAAAAGCGTTCACTGCCCGAGGAGCAGTGAACGCCATGGTAACAATTTGAAGTAACAATTTTGAGATTGTTATTTGTTGCGACGGATATACGCAATCGTGTCGCCTTTCCTTACGTGAGAACCTTGCTTGGCAACGACCTCAGCCAGTTTGCCGCCAAGCAGAGCTGGGATGTCAACGGTCTGACCGAACGGAGTCTCTATGTAGCAGAAATGTTCGCCTTCCTTGTATTCGCGTCCGATAGCAGGGTCAATGCTCTTGACACACTCACCGTCACCGTTGACCTCCCACATAAGAGTTCCACTCTCAGGAGCGACAACAGCATCCGACTCAGCATGCTTGTAAGCTGCAACCTCCTCCAGCGACAGACCAGACGACTTCTGCAAGTCTTTGTCCTTCGCAGCCTGCAGGTCTTTCTGGAAACGTTCCTTGGCAACACCGCTCTTGTAGTCACGGTACTGGCTCTCGTGCATCGCAAACTCAAAGAGTTCCTCATCATCCTCGCCACGGTCCCAACCATTCTCCTTCATCTCCTTGATGAAACGAGGAAGATCGTCGGGATAGTTGCTCTGAGGGTCTGCAGTAGTAAACTCAAGACCCTTCTCCTTTGCCAGTTTCACAATCTCAGGAGCAACCTCACCTGGCAACTTACCGCTCTTACCGAGAATCATGCCCCAGATAGACTCGTCCATCATGGTGTAACGAGGCTTACCCATTGACTCGGTCAACAGGTTCATAAGTGCGATGTTCTTGACATACTGTGAGAACGGAGTAACCAATGGAGGATAACCGACCTTAGGCCATACGTACGCAACCTCATTGAACAGACGAACCAAAAGAGCATCCTCACTAAGAGGTTCCTCACCCTTCTGCTTGCGGTTGTTGTTGATTGCATCCATCACACCCTTCAGGTCAGCCATCATACTACCCATCATACCACCTGGGAGTCCACATCCGAGAAGCAACGAAGACATCAGTTTGTTGGATGGGTTCATGAAATAGCCGAGGAAGTCGTCGATGAACTCTTGTGTCAGCTTACGTGCCTCCATGTAAGCGTCCATATTAATCTCAGGCACATCGAAGCCGTAGTTCTTCAGCATACTCTGCACTGAGATAATATCCGGGTGCACCTTACCCCATGAAAGCGGTTCGATGGCTGTATCGATGATGTCGGCTCCGTTCTTGCAGACCTCCAGTATACTTGCCATGGAGAGCCCTGGACCTGAATGTCCGTGATACTGTATGATAATCTCTGGATGTTTGTCCTTTATCATCTTGACCAACTTACCCAGCATCGCAGGCTGACCGATACCAGCCATGTCCTTCAGACAGATCTCGGGTGCGCCAGCAGCAATGAGTTGCTCGGCTATACCTGCATAGTACTCTGCCGTATGTATCGGACTGGTGGTGATGCAGAGGGTGGCTTGTGGAGTCATCCCTGCCTCAAGTGCGTACTTGATGGAAGGTATTATGTTACGGACATCGTTGAGTCCGCAGAAGATACGGGTTATGTCGACTCCCTGCGCATGCTTTACCTTATACATCAACTTGCGGACATCCGCAGGTACGGGGAACATACGGAGGGCGTTCAGTCCTCTGTCCAACATGTGGGTCTTTATGCCAGCCTCGTTGAACGGTTTGGTAAACGCACGTACTGCCTTGTTTGGGTTTTCACCGTAAAGCAGGTTAACCTGCTCGAAAGCACCACCATTGGTCTCGACACGGGCGAAACACCCCATCTTGATAATTACCGGAGCAATCCTCTCAAGCTGGTCCTTACGAGGTTGGTACTTGCCGCTCGACTGAAACATGTCACGGTAGACAAGGCTGAATTGTATTTTTCTTTTTTCCATGGTTGTTATTATGATTCTCTATTCTGTTCTATTCCACTAATGTCTATTTCTTCACAAACTTGAAGCCGGTCTTCATCCCGTCGAATGAACTGGTCAGGGAAGAGATAGTCTTCACTGTAGTGTCGCTCGAAGCAGATGCAATACTCTGTGCCAGTGTCATCAGTTTGGTCGAGTCGAATGTCAGTGAGAGATGTGTGCTTGAGACTGTCGCATAAGCTGTCCCGAACGACAGTCCGAGATTCTGTCCTGTTATTTTCAACGTATGTGCACTGGAGTCATAGGTGTAGTTGGCTGTCTGACTGTTGCCGTTGATATTCACCACACAGGTATTATCGTCCTTGAACGTGATGGAGAACTGGCCCGCCTTGATTCCCAGTTTCTCATAATATGGAGATAGCTTGCTCACCAACTGGTTGGCCGCAATGGAACCACCCGCCTTTGCCAAGAGGTTGGAACTCTCGAACTCGATTGACGGTTCAGAATATGTCCATGTGCCGACAATAGAGGCAGACTTGCCACTATTGAGCAGTGAGCCTATCACGCCAGAGAGCAATGAGCCTGTTGCGTCCGATGTACTTGACAAAGCTGATGATGTAGCACCAGTAGTGCCGTCAGTGGAAGAACTCAGTCCAGCCAGAGAACCTGTTCCACATCCAGTCAAGATCGATGCAGAGACAAGCATAGTCAAAGCAATAATAGAATTATTTGTTTTCATGTCCTTTTTGTTTTGTTTGTTACCACAGTAAAAATAGCACAAACCGCTATTTCGCTGCAAAATTACAAATAAAACCTAAACAGGCATACTTGTCTTATGTTTTTTTTACTAACTTTGCCACCTCTAATAAATACGTTCTAACAAACTCGGTTGACAATGCTTGAATTCGTATCTTTCGGAAGTGGAAGCAGTGGTAATTGTTACTACCTCGGCAATGACGAGAGTGCTGTGCTTATTGATGCTGGAATCAGTATCCGTAAGCTTAAACGTTATATGAAAGAATACGGATTGACATTCAGCAGTATAAAAGGTATTCTCATCACACACGACCATGCCGACCATGTGAAGGCGGTAGGGCATGTCAGTAATGAATTCAACATTCCCGTATATACCACAGAACTTGTACACAAAGGCATTGGCAGGACAAACCATGCAAAGAAAAAAATAGATGGTAAGAACGTTATTGTGATAGAAAAAGAGACAGAGTTCTCTGTCTCCGGGTTCAACATCACCGCATTCACCATTCCGCACGACTCCATGGACAATGTCGGTTACTGCATAAAGTACGGAGACAAGACATTCACAATAATGACCGACGTGGGCAGACCAACCGACACAGTCAAAGCCTATATCGGCAAGACGAACTATCTTGTGCTGGAGTCCAACTACGACAAGGAGATGCTGGTCAACGGTAAGTATCCCAAAATCCTGCAGGACAGGATTATGAGTGGGACTGGACATCTCAGCAACCAGCAGACAGCGGAGACACTGGCTGAATGCTTCCACAAAGACTTGAGAAACGTGTGGCTCTGTCACTTGAGTGAGGAGAACAACCACCCGGAGCTGGCAAGGAAAACCATTGAGTTCCATCTCCGTTCCTATGGGATAATAGCAGGGACTGACTTCAAACTGGAGGTACTGCGCAGACTGATTCCTACAGGACCATACACATTAGAATGACAAACTATATCAATTCAATAAATTCGTATAACCATGAGTTATTTAGTTGAAGACAAAAGGAAAGTCACCACGCATCGGCTCATCCAAATGAAGCAAGAAGGCAAGAAAATTGCCATGCTCACTGCCTATGACTACACAACAGCACAGATAGTGGACTCTGCAGGAATGGACGTGATTCTCGTGGGCGACTCCGCCTCCAACGTGATGGCAGGCAACATAACGACTCTGCCCATCACACTCGACCAAATGATCTATCACGCCAAGGCTGTCGTCAGGGCAACCCAAAGAGCCCTTGTTATCTGTGACATGCCGTTCGGCACTTATCAGGTGAACCCAACCGAAGGTGTCACCAATGCCATTCGCATCATGAAGGAAAGCCACTGTGACGCACTGAAGTTGGAGGGTGGTGTGGAGATTATCGACACCATAAGGAAAATACTCGATGCAGGCATTCCTGTATGCGGACATCTGGGACTTACTCCACAAAGTATAAATAAGTTCGGGACTTACACTGTACGAGCCAAGGACGAGGCAGAGGCTGAGAAACTGGTCTGCGACGCACATGCACTTGCCGACGCTGGATGCTTTGCCTTGGTACTGGAGAAGATTCCTGCCACACTGGCTGAGAGGGTGACCAAAGAGTTGGATATTCCAGTCATTGGAATCGGAGCTGGACCATGCGACGGACAGGTACTCGTCGTGGCGGATATGCTCGGTATGTCGAAGGACTTCTCTCCTAAGTTCCTGCGCCGTTACGCTGACCTCAACACCATCATGAGCGAAGCTATCGGCAACTACATCACAGACGTGAAAAGCGGAGACTTCCCGAACGATAACGAGAGGTACTGAACCTGAGGCATGTCGGGTTACCGATTTTCCAAACTCAGACACGAAACACAAAAGGCTCTTCCATCATAAGACGGAAGAGCCTTTATCGTTGTCTGTAGGGTCACACTATGCCAAGACAGGCACTACTTGAGCAATGAGGATGAGCACAAGCAAACCAAGAATAGCATAAAGCTCAGGGAACACGGCAAGCACCATAGTTGTACCGAACGCATTGTATCCACCACCGATTGCACTGATACCGTTAGCGCAAACCTTTGCCTGACGGATAGCAGAAATCAACGCTACAAGACCCAGTGCCAGTCCTGCTCCAAACACAGCTGATGCCTGTGCCATTGACATCTCCTGTGTCACCAGCGGATTGAGGATGAAGAAACCCACGAATCCGTAAAGTCCCTGTGAAGACGGAAGGGCAGCAAGTCCGATATAAGAACCTGAAGCTCCCGGATTCTTCTTGAATGCGCCAATGGCAGCATTTCCACAGATTGTCACTCCGTAGGATGATCCGATACCGGACAGCGCAACTGCAAGTGCGATACCTACGTAAGCCAAAAGAATTGGTGTCATAATTTAATTAATTTGTTTTGTGGATTAACTCCCGCCACCCATGAGAAGGGCTTTACTCAGCAGGAGAATCCTGATTATTAAATAAGGAATTACTTTCTACTTCTTTATCTTGAATGGATTATACTCTGTTCCACCACCCTCGAACTCTGCATTCTTGAAATACTCTACAAATGTCAGACGCATCGGATGGACGAAAGACGAAATCATACACAGAGCGAAGTTGATGCCGTGTCCCAGCAACAGGATTATGACTAGAGGAAGCCAACGGATTACCCATGGCATGGACGAGGTAAGGTCTATTGCCAGAGAGTTGAACACGCTTCCGAGAATACCGCCCGTGAGTCCCAAGGCAAACAGACGAATGTAACTCAACAAGTCACCTAACAGCCCCGTAGCCATCCCATACACAGCCCACACACCGGAACCAAGGTTCTTGACCGTTCCAAGTATCGGCTTGTCGTACACTCCTGGACTGTTAAGGAAAAATATGCCCACACAGGACAGAGCAATCAGTATATTGAATATGTACTGTACGGACACAGGCCACTCGAAGCCGAAGACTGGGAATCCATAGAGGAGAGTAGCACTCAACAACGCCACCACCCATGAGAACTTACCTACTCCGTAGATGAGTCCGTAGTTCTTCACTGCCTTGCATCCTGCCATTACCATTCCCAACAGCACCTGCACGAGACCGACAATCACAGATATAACCATCATAGGTGAATAACCGAGGAATTTGTCCTTCAGACTGTCGTTCACGAAACAGGACTGTACCGGCTTTATCCATGCCCAATCAACCGTAGAGAGGTCGATTCCGAAGAATGAACCTGTGACGGAGCCACAGACCACCGTCATACCTCCGAGCAAGACGCCCAACAGACCGAACTTCTTGAGACTGGGCTTCAGCACACACACGAGTAAGCTGATTGCCATAATTATGAGTCCGTATCCGGTATCGCCCATACACATGCCGAAGAACAACATGAAGAAGGGAGCAAACATCGGCAACGGGTCGATGTCGTGGTAATTGGGAAGTGAATACATCCTAAGAATCGGTTCAAACAAAGCTGCGAACTTATTGTCGTGTATCTTCACCGGCACATCATCATCGAGTCCAGGATCAGACATCTCATAGAATATATGCTCCTTCTCCAGATAGTCTATTACAGCATCCTTCTTCTCGTCAAGAACCCATCCGACAAGCAGTCTCACCGCACCGTCGGCTATAGTCTCATGACTCAAGTGGACCTTCGACAGGGACACATCGTTCTCGTTGGCTGTCTGACCGGCAAGAATCACATCTTTGTACTTCTTTTCAATAGCAAGCAGACGGTCGTGTATCACAGCAAGTCTCTTTTCCAAGCGGAGTTTTTCCTCCTTGTATTCAGAGAGTCGTTTCTCTGGCATCACCAATGCCTCCGCTGTAATGTCTGGTTTTTCTCCAGTAAACGTCATGAAGTAGGTCTTGCCGTCCACATCATTCACACGGGTGGCGAAGTAATCGCTCTCCCACTCCTTCTTGAATGACTTCGATGAGCACACATAGAAGGTCGTTTCATACCCTTGACGCTCAAGAGCTCGGATATTGTCCCAATCGAACTCACCCCATGGGGTCAAGAGTGCGATATCCTTCTCCACTGCATCCAGCTGATGCTTGCATGTCAGTTCATCTTCACCTTGCTTCTCTACATACGCTACCAGTTCCAAAGCGGAAGAAGAGTCCACGTCAAGAGTCACGTCGGGATTCTCGGTCTTATATGTCTTAGCTGCAAAATCGAGAGCAGCCAGTACTTTCTTGTATCGATCCGCACGAGCCAGTGCCAGTTGCAGTTCATCACTGGTAGCGCCCTTCTGCAGTTCGTCCACATGAACCACTCCTATTTCGCGGATTGCGCTAATAAACCGCTCATATTCCTCACTGGTGACGAGGAACAGGAATTTCTTCATTTTCTTTATCATACTCGTTCCTCCCTTTGTTGTTCCTCCGTTTCGTCTGTATTGACCTTTCGTTTCTGTTGCAGAGCCTTAAGGATTTTCTGTGAAGACTTCGACAGGTTCTCCTCATCCTCCATAAAACGTTTGATTTTACGAATCGCCTCTTGATAGCCTGGAATCTGCACCTTCTCGAAGAGGTTCACCTTCTGTGTGGTCTTACGCCGCGCATGATCCAACAGACCGAGTTTCGCCACGACAAACTCGTGTTCTACTGCGGTCTTGGCAAGTCCCTGAAGGAGGTTGATGCCGTCGAAGTACCACTTAGGTGCACTGAACAGCCCAAAGGGCTTTACTTCAAGACGGATATTGGTCAGCACTGGCACTCTCACACCGGCAATTTTCCTGACATCCATCTCAACATCCTTCAAGGCGACCAACGAAGTGTCAAACTCGCCCCACAAGGCGTACATCGACTCGTATCCTCCAATCTGTGCCTCCAGCCGTTTGTTCAGTTCATCTGCTTCGTTCTTGGTCTTCTTAACCTCAAGACGCAACGCTGTCTCCTTGCTTTTTATGATAGGCAAGGTACGCTGCCGCATCTTCAGTTGCTTTTCAATCTGCTGAAGCGAAGTTTTGTTATATTGAAACTTTATTGCCATAACTGAGTTTTCGAATAATCACATGTAAACATTCTTCATCCTACTTCCAATAGATATCGGTAAACTCCTTCTTGATGTTCACCTCTTCCAGTGTGAAGTACTTTTTGAATAGTCCCCATGTCACATCGAGCATCTCTGTTGTATCCAGGTCGACATCTATTGCCAAAAGCTGACCCGCATAGTCCTTTGCAAAATTCAGACAGCGGTTGTCGTAATCGGTCAAATCGAAACCGTTCTCCAATTTGGTCTTTGCATTGGCTGCGTCCGAATAAAGACGGATAGCCGCATTCATGACCTGGCTGTGGTCTTTGCGTGTCTTCTTTCCAGCAACCAACTGTTTCAGACGTGAGAGTGAACGGAACGGGTCGACAATGACCTTGCCTGTATCTGAATCACGGCGCAGGTAGAGCTGACCCTCGGTGATGTAACCGGTATTGTCTGGTACAGCATGTGTGATGTCTCCACCAGCCAGTGTGGTAACAGCTATGATGGTTATTGAACCGCCACCAGCCTCCTCTGGGAACTGCACAGCCTTCTCATAGATCTTCGCAAGGTCTGAATAGAGAGAACCTGGCATGGAGTCCTTTGACGGAATCTGGTCCATACGGTTGCTGACGATAGCAAGTGAGTCAGCATAGGATGTCATATCAGTAAGCAGAACGAGAACCTTCTCGTGTTTCTCCACAGCGAAGTACTCTGCCGCTGAGAGTGCCATGTCCGGAACGAGCAGACGCTCCACCGCAGGGTCTTCAGTCGTATTCATGAAACTGATGATACGGTCGAGTGCTCCTGCATTGGAGAATGTGTTGCGGAAGAAATAATAGTCGTCGTTCGTCATTCCCATACCGCCAAGAATAATCTTGTCCGCCTTGGCACGAAGAGCCACCATCGCCATCACCTCATTGAACGGTTGGTCTGGGTCTGCGAAGAACGGTATCTTCTGTCCTGACACCAGGGTGTTGTTAAGGTCGATACCAGCAATACCTGTGGCAATCAGTTCGCTCGGTTGCTTACGACGTACCGGGTTGACCGACGGGCCACCTATTTCCACTTCCTTTCCTTCAATCTCGGGTCCTCCGTCAATCGGTTCGCCATACGCATTGAAGAAACGTCCAGCCAACTGGTCGCTCACCTTCAGTGTAGGTGACTGTCCAAGGAACACCACCTCTGCATTTGTCGGGATACCTCCTGTACCCTCAAACACCTGCAGGGTAACCTCATCGCCTGCAATCTTTACTACCTGTGCAAGCTTACCGTTTATCCGTGCCAGTTCGTCATAGCCCACACCCGTTGCCTTCAGCGAGCAGGTTGCTTTCGTAATCTGGCTTATCTTTGTATATACTTTTTGAAACGCTTTTGCCATTGTGATTATGCTTTATGAGGTTTAACCATGTCCTTAATCTGACTTACATAGTCATTGTACTGTTCTGACTTGTATTCGGAATAGTTCATCTGCTTACACAGGTTTATCATCTTCTTGAAGAAGTCCACCACGTCGAGGAAGTTCTCGAAATGATAATCCGCCTCACATATTTCCGTAACCAGATCCAGTATCTCCTCCTGACGCTCAAGCGATGTCATGGCATCAATCTCGTCAAACGCATCCTGCTGGAGGAGCACATAGTCAACGACCTCCGACTTCCAGAATGTCTCATGGTAGTCCACTGGCACACCGTCGTCACCAAGGATATTAATCTGTTCTGAAATTTCCTTTCCACGTTGCATTCGTGTTTTCAGTGCCAACACCTTCGGAATCCACTGGTCGTTGATCTTCTTTGCCACATATTCCTTGAATTCAGGATATTCCAGATATTTGGAGTATGAATCAATCGGGTTAACGGCAGGGTAGCGTTTCTTGTCTGCACGGTCTTGTTCCAAGCCATAGAAGCAACGCGCCACCTTCTTGGTATTCTCTGTCACAGGCTCTTTCAAGTTACCACCGGCAGGCGACACTGTTCCGATGAAAGTGACGGAACCGACCTCTCCGTTGTTAAGATAGACGTAACCTGCACGACCATAGAAGTTACTGATGAGTGCACCCAAGTCCATCGGGAAGGCATCTGGACCAGGCAATTCCTCCATACGGTTAGACATCTCTCGCAGAGCCTGCGCCCAACGGGATGTAGAGTCTGCCATGAGAAGCACGCGCAGTCCCATTGACCTGTAGTACTCCGCCATTGTCATTGCTGTATACACAGATGCCTCTCGGGCTGCCACTGGCATGTTTGACGTATTGGCAATGATTATTGTACGTTCCATCAACTTACGTCCCGTATGTGGGTCAACCAGTTCAGGGAACTCAGTAAATATCTCCACCACCTCATTCGCACGCTCTCCACACGCTGCGATAATCACGATGTCGGCCTCCGCCTGTTTTGATATTGCGTGCTGCAGGACTGTCTTACCTGTTCCGAACGGTCCTGGGATAAATCCTGTTCCGCCCTCGACAATTGGGTTGAACGTATCTATAGTACGCACACCTGTCTCCAGCAACTTGAACGGGCGCGGTTTCTCCTTATAATTGGTCATTGCAAACTTCACTGGCCAATGCTGAATCATGTCGACCTTCAGTTCCTCGCCGTTATCCTTTGTGAGTACTGCAATAGTGTCTGTTATTTTGTACTGTCCAGCTGGTGCAATCGTCTTTACACGAGCCTTACCCTCCATTTGGAAAGGTACCATGATCTTTAGAGGTTGTGAGTTCTCGACAACCGTACCGAGCCAGTCAGACGACTGTACTGTATCTCCGACCTTCACCAGTGGCTCGAAATCCCAGATACGGTCCTCATCCAACGGATTGGTATACTGTCCACGCTTAAGGAAGACACCCTCCATCTTGTTAAGGTCATTCTGCAAACCGTCGAAATTCTTCGACAACATACCAGGAGCCAGTTTCACCTCAAGCATGTGACCGGTAAACTCAGCCGGAGCACCGACTTTCAGTCCACGAGTAGATTCGAACACCTGGACGAACACATCAGAACCCACGACCTTAATGACTTCAGCCATAAGCCGGTCGCCACCGGTTTCTATATAGCATATCTCGCCTTGAGACACCGGACCGTCAACTCCAAGAGTCACCATGTTGGCAATTACGCCTTTAACAGTTCCTTTTGTCATAATGTATATCTATCTATTTTTTTCTATTTAACAAATTCATCTGGTACTTTAGCCTCACTGCGGAGGTTCTCTATGATTTGTCGGAACTGAGCCTTGCCTTCCTCAACGTCAAGCATCTTCCAGCGTTCCAGTATCTCCAACTTACAGAAATAGGCGAACAGGGCTTCAACCGAGAATACATCATCGAGGGCGTTCTCGTCTAGCCACGCCCACCTAAAAGCATCTATCTTCTTTTCCTTCAAGACAGGGTCGGTTTCTTCTACAATCCTCATCAGGTCCGCTACATAGTCATACTCACGAGTCAAGTCGAAGTCCTTTGTGTTATTTGTCCGAATCAGTTCAGTAACTTCATTGTCACCTTGGATACAGTCTGCTACATTAAGACCGTTTTTCTTGGCTATCAGTCCAGTAAGGATATTTGTTACATTGAAGTTAAACGTGTACCAACTGGCCATCATCCTGTTCGGACTCTTCATGGCATACTGGTAGTACGCCAACATTATCGCATCCTCTGGAAAATACCCTGGATTTTGGCTGTTGTACTCGTAGTTTCGTGCAAATTCCGACATAAACGTAGGAAAACGGTGCACATTGAAGTTCATGTCCTTCGCTGACTTTATCAAGTCCTTATACTGGTCAAGCACAAAATTACCGTAAGCACTAATCTTTGAGTCTGGATTCTTAAGGAGTTTAACTAAGTTCAGACAGTCGTACCTCAAGAAGAAGCGGTAGAGCAACTTTCTGTCCTCAGCAGAAAGCATCTCACGCGTCTCCTCCTTCAGTTCACCGACAGTTCTTGCCTGATTGGTATCCGAGAGTGATACATCAGGTAAGCCTGCCATCAAGCAATAATAATGTCCCATCGTTGGTTGATTGTCGATTCAAACAGTAATGTCATCACTCAGTGCCTAGGATTACTTGAAGAGCAAATCAACAAGCTGAGGACGCAGGAATGACCTGAAATAGTCCTCGAACTCTTTCTCTCCAAAAGTCACTTTGTACGAACCGTCTGCCGGTTCTACAGTAAACAAAGCATCTTGTCCATGTACTCCCTGAATCTTCACACCTTTGTCGAGCAATGCCTTTGCTTTGGACGCGAACACAGCCTTTAGACTGTCAGCGTCTTCTGTTGAGATTACAATATCCTCCTGTGCACCCCATTTCTCTGCAAGATTAAGGATAAACTGGTTCATAAACGACTTGTCCGCCACGGTCTTCTTGACAACTTCATTTACGCAAGAGTCTGTGAGGACATTCGCAATTTCAGTCTTCAAAGAACTTAATGCCTGTCCAGCATACATCTTTAGTTCCGATCTGGTATTCGCATTCAGTGCGTCTGCCTCTTTCTTTGCCATTGCTATAATACTCTCTGCTTGAGTCTTGGCATCATCAATGATTTTAGCCGACTCATCCTTTGCAGCAGAAACGATTTTCTCAGCCTCCGCCTTACCTTTCTCTACACCCTCGTTCAAGAGTTTGTCCGTCAGTTCTTGTATTTTACTTTCCATATCCGACTGCTAATTAATTTCAGTGTACAAATATAATACTTTTTCTGCAACAACAAGGTTTATTGAAAAAATAAGTGTAAATAATCGGCTGCAAAGGTACGATTTCGTCCTCAAATGTAAGCCCAATAAGTAAAAACTTGAACAGGCACGAAAAAAAAAACGAGTCCTCAAGACTTGTATCTTGAAGACTCGTTGTAAGAAAAAAGGCGGCGACCTACTCTCCCGCATTGCAGTGCAGTACCATCGGCGCGCCCGGGCTTAACTTCTCTGTTCGGGATGGGAAGAGGTGGAACCCCGGGGCTGTAGCCACCTGAATGTATCGCTGCCGCCGCTGACCCACTCGGGGATGACGGGGCGTATGGATTGACTACCGGAAGGAAAAGGGAAGACAACTTGCCAGTATGACAAGGGAAAGGCGAAAGACGCCAAAACAAAAAGCGCGGACCGCCAAAGGTGTGCGCCCCCTAACTGTCATCTAAATGACAACCAAATGAAGGGAGGCAAAGACGGCGGGCTATTAGTACTTCTCGGCTTTGGAGTCACCTCCTTTACACCTGAAGCCTATCAACGTCGTAGTCTACAACGACCCTATGAGATCTAATCTTGCGGCCGGCTTCGCGCTTAGATGCGTTCAGCGCTTATCCGATCCAGACTTAGATACCCTGCGGTGCGCCTGGCGGCACAACAGGTAGACCAGAGGTCTGTCCGGCACGGTCCTCTCGTACTAGTGCCAGAGCCGCGCAAATCTCATGCGCCCACGATAGATAGAGACCGAACTGTCTCACGACGTTCTGAACCCAGCTCGCGTGCCACTTTAATGGGCGAACAGCCCAACCCTTGGGACCTTCTCCAGCCCCAGGATGTGACGAGCCGACATCGAGGTGCCAAACCACTCCGTCGATATGAGCTCTTGGGAGGGATCAGCCTGTTATCCCCGGAGTACCTTTTATCCTTTGAGCGATG
>CAVFVJ010000003.1:0-127619 GCA_963626085.1 Alistipes ihumii
TCATTTGCACAGCCAGCCAATACCAAGGCGGCTGATGCAATCATCAAATAATTTTTTTTCATAGAAATAGTGTTAGTTGTTATTTTGTTTGTATTTATGCCTGTACCTTATATGTCATAAATGTCACATCTCGAACTCGTGCGTGCCTCCGTC
The DNA here is from genome assembly GCA_963626085.1 of Alistipes ihumii. Classification (GTDB taxonomy): domain Bacteria; phylum Bacteroidota; class Bacteroidia; order Bacteroidales; family Bacteroidaceae; genus Colivivens. Next base: position 154 of record CAVFVJ010000003.1, read on the forward strand.
CTCGAAGTCCTTCACCACCGCATCGAAGCCCGAGCCGCCACTGCGGGTCGGTAAATTGATGGTGTCGGCATCCAGTTCAACGGTGATGACCCCGCCCTTGTAGCGTTTGCGCACCTGGTCGGTCACGTCGAAGACGAGCGTGGAGTCCATACCGTTGCTGAACTGCATGTCCACGTCCATGTAATGGCGTGCGGCATCGGACTCTACACGACTGATGGCGTTGCCGTCGACATTACACATACCGAAGGTCATGAGTCGTCCGCCGGCTATGTCGACACTCTCGCCCTTCTTGTCGCACCCTTTCTTGAACCGTACGTAGTAGTGCACGGTGATGGGGTCGGAGCCAGCTACCCCAGTGTTCACGTTGACACTGCGAGCCATACCCGAGAGGTTGGCGTTGCCGTCCACTCCTGTGATCTTACCGTTGTTGTGGTGCACAATCACCTGGGTGAGGTAGATGTAAGTGATGGGACGGAGCATCATCTCCAGTTCCTTCACCCACACGTCTCGGCTCTCATCGTAGACGAACCCGTCGAGATTCTTGTTTATCTCCAGTGCCTGGGTGTAGGCGCTGAAGAGTGCCTCGGGCTGATAGAAAGAGCGTGTGTACATGAGGGCTTGATAAATGGCAGAGTTCATCGTCTGTCCCGTATAGGCAGTGACATACTCCAGTGTGGACTGCTCATCGAACCGCAGGCTCTGTATTCCGTCGATGGTGTGCACCTCGTTCCACGCCAGCAAGTCCCAGAAGCCCCAGTCGAAGGCAGAGCTGTAGGAATGGCCATTTATGAGGTCAGAAACCACACTGCGGTGGGCTGCCAAAGCCTTCGACCCAGTGTAGTAACGCCTTATTTGGAAGGATGAGGGCTTGGAGTAGCCGATCTCACCGAAGAGTTGCTCGTCATAGTCGTCCCAGCCGTAGTACCACTCGCTTCGCCAGTCGTAGGTGCCGCCCACCTCGGTGTTGTAGTCCCAGTAGGTGTCCAACTGGAGTTCCACTATAGGCAGGTCAATCTGGATGTCGCCACTGTAGTCGAGGTGAAGGACAGGGTTGCGCTCGCAGCCGGCGCACACTGTGGACAGTGTCGCCAGCCTGAGCACGTTGATGATAACTTTTTTGTTTTTTATATTACCCTTCATCTCAACTCCTCCCAATTCTTGAGGCTCACCCCTTTCTTCTGTATGCGCCGATAGAGCAGGTCGTAAGTGAGGGTCACGCCCACACGGGTAGGACCGAACCACGTGAACTGGTGCTGACGACGCTTGAAGAGGTTGCCGAATTTGTTCCACTTATAGTAGTAGAGGTTGTCGTGCCTGTCGGGGTAGAGGACACTCTCGTACTGGTAAGGGTCGTACTTGGTAAAGAACACGCCTGCCTGGATACCGAACTCCAACCGCCAGTGGCCTGTACGGGTGAGGGGCAGGACGTATCCCACTCCCAGTCCGGCTCCTGCCCCCTCGCCTTCCCATCCACGTTTCTTGTCGAAGCAGATGCCGTAGAGGGCTGCATGGATGTATGCCTGGGCGTACCAGCCTGTGAAAGCCGCACCCTGACCGTAGCCAGTGCGTTCCACACTGCCGTCCTTCAGGTAATAGCGTACCTCAAGCTGGTAGTTGCGTACCTGGAAATACTTGTGTTCATTGTAATGCTGCCACCAGGGGAAGTCGAGCGATGCCCCGTAGGTGAAGTGGCCGTGGAGTGGATAGTACTCCACCGCTATATTGGGTACTGGACAGAAGCGTTCGTACCCTGGCATGTAAGCCAAATCAAAAAGCAGGTTGGTCTTCACCGACAGGAATTCACGGCGTGGAGAAATTTTCATGCCAAAGATATTTGCCGGGAGCAGAGGGTATACCGGCGACATGAATGCCGGAGTTCCGTTCGGTGAGCCAACCTGATGGTAATCTATGTCTAACGACGGAACTGGTTGAAGGTCGATGTCGTATCGTTTCTTGAAGAAGAGCACGACGTGTGCCGTACGCATCTCAGGGAAGTAATTGCGGAGCAGTCGTTTCCACAACTGCTTGTCCGCCATGAGCTCGGACTTGAGTTGCTGCTGGTCGGTGTCGATGTACTTATCGATCACCGCTGCCACTCGCTCGTAGTCCTTGTCACCACGCTCTTTCATGAGCAACAGAAGGTAGAGATAGTCCTCTGGCACTTCCTCCACGGTGAGCAGACTGTCTATGGGGTACTTGACATTGGAACTGATAAGGTCGAGGAGCGATTGACGGCGCAGGTGACTCAGTGTTCGGTTCCACTTGTACGGTCCCTCGGGTGATGCTGTACCCCTCAGTATCATCCCCTCCAGCACATAGTCGTTGCTGTTGAAGTAAGGAAGGATCTCGTTGAGTAGTTCACGACGGAAGGGTGAGTCCTTCGGTATGTCGTACTTGTCGACAGGGAAGACTATCTTCCGCGAGATGCGGTAGAAGAGAGAGTCGCTTAATTGCCCCCCCCACCAAGGGAGTCGCCATCCAGTACAACCACGTAAGGATACTTCTCCTGTGGTGTTGCCGCACGGCTTGCCACTCCAAGAAGGAGTGTAGGCATTATCATCAGTAAAGCTCTCAACATAGCAAACAATCTCTTACAATCTTACATTCCTACAATCTTTGTACTTCTTTTTTTGTCCTCTGACTGAGAAAACAAATCCCACTGACTGGAAAAATTTTGTTCTCCAACTGGGGAAATATGAACCTACCTATTTGGGGCTGCAAATTTAGAGGTTTTCTCAATTATGGCGTACGAGAATCGATGTAATAAGAATGAAATATGGGGATTTTTAATAAAAACGCACGAGAATACCACACACCTACCATAGAAGGTGTGCAATTGTCTTTGTGATATAAAATCAGGCAGCGAAATACCCCCAACAATGGGAGGATTTTGCTTTACTGCCACCGAGATATTTGCTTAGTAATTGTGAGTCAGATGCATTTTGGCTCTCTTGTGTGGCATCTAAAAGGTTGTTGGGAATGTTGCTGGATGCGGCTGACCCATTGATGGTCTCTCTTTCCCCGTTCTCGTAGTTGATGTAGTTCACCTCGTTCCTTCCAATAACGTAGGTAGGGCCGTTCTGATTGGAGTATTTCTTGTACTTGATTTCTGACTCTGTGATTTCTGTCACTTTAGATGTGATTGTGCTGCCATCTTTCTTGACGATGACATCCTGTGCATGAGCGATGAATGTGAACATTGTTAGCACGATGACTGATGCAAGTTTAATGGTTCTCATAAATGTTCCTTTTTGTGCCATTCGACTCCTAAATGACTTTTTACTAATCATGTTATGCCATACACAAAAAGAAACGCGGAGCCTGCTCTGTCGCTCATTCCACGGTGTAAAGGCTCTCGCATTGCCCTGTCTGTCGGAACGAACAACGAGCAAGAGCCCCACGTAGACGAATGTATATAAAACACCTTTCCTGCAAAGGCCATGAGCCTATGTTGGTAGGAGGATATATGACATACATCCCAATGGGGCGTTCCCGTTGCTTTGTTCTTGACAGGCAGTTGGGAATTTGCGAGATTCTTACACCGTCAAAGCCAAAGCGTACAGTTACGCCTTTTATGTATATGTGTCCATCCGAATCAAGTCTTTGGTGGACTCTTTCCGTTTGGACGTTGCAAAAGTACGATTATTTTCTGAAATAGAGTGGTTTTAGAGGAGAAAAACAACGCAGGGTGACAATTTAGTCCCGTTTTCTTTGTTTGGTTTGAAGGAATAATCGTACTTTTGCGGTACAAAAAGTGCTACTATTAGCAAATAATGTACCCTAAACATGATATTTGAAAGAAAGAAATACCTCAACGAACTTATAGCAGGACGTGGAAACGGACTTGTGAAGATTGTCACTGGAGTAAGGCGATGCGGAAAGTCTTTTCTGCTATTCAATATTTGGCACAACTGGCTCTTGGAGCAAGGTGTGGACAATAGCCACATCATAGAAATTCAGTTGGATAACTTCCGAAACCGTAAACTGAGGAATCCCGACATGCTACTCGACCATATTGATTCCTTGATGAAGGAAGACAGCAATATGTACTACGTCATTCTTGATGAGGTGCAATTGATGGACGAATTTGTAGAAGTCATCTTGAGTCTAACCCACATGCGAAATGTGGATGTATATGTATCAGGCTCCAACTCCCGTTTCCTTTCGAGCGATGTAGTGACGGAGTTCAGAGGGCGAGGCGATGAAATAAGGGTGTGGCCTCTCACATTCGACGAGTATTTTAAAGGAATGGGCGGTGATATCCGAAAGGCATGGCTTGACTATTACACCTATGGTGGATTGCCGCAAGTGGCACTGCTTGAAACGGAAGTGAAAAAGAGAGAATACCTTCGAGGAATGTACGAAACGACCTATTTGCGTGACGTGATAGATCGAAACCACCTTCGCAATCCTGAAGGCATGGCGGAACTTGTCCGCGTGCTTGCATCAGGTATTGGCTCTTCTACCAACCCAACAAGAATAGCCAATACCTTCCAGTCTGCACAAGGTGTTACCATCAAACGGACTACCATCAAGCAATATATCGACTTCCTCAGAGACTCGTTCCTGATAGAGGAGGTTTTGCGATATGACGTGAAGGGGCGGAAATACATTGGCACAGAAACTAAATACTATTTTGTTGATCTGGGTATTCGTGCCGCTATACTCAACTACCGACAACAGGAAGAAACACATATCTATGAGAACATCATCTACAACGAGCTTCGTAGCCGTGGCTATAATGTAGATGTCGGATTGGTAGAAATAGATAGTATCAGCGAAAAAGGTAAGTACACGAGAAAGCAGTTGGAAGTGGACTTTGTTGTCAATCGCCCACCTTACAGAATATACATCCAGTCTGCCTTTCGCATGCCAAGCCCAGAGAAGGAAGCGCAAGAGCGTCGTCCTCTGTTATCCATCAACGACCATTTTCGCAAGATTGTCATCGTTGGTGATGACATTCATCGTAAGGAAGATGAGATGGGCGTACTAACCATTAGTATTTTAGACTTTTTGACCGACAAAACACTTTTGGAAAACGGATAACTATATAGTCGTTTGCCGTCAGCCAAAGTTAATACTATTTTTCAGAACATCAACACTCCAATTCGCGTATTTTCGAATGAAAATTCCGGCAGTGGAAAAGCGAGTGTTTCACTCTGCCTTTATACTGCCGGAACTAATCAAAAAGTAATCCTATTGGAAAGCGTTCTCGCTAAGTCCCTTGCCCGAAAGTGCAAGGTCTTTCATGTATGACGGCACTGGTTTGCCGAGGTACTTGTCAACATACAGTTTGGCAAGGTACTGGCTGAGCATGAATCCGTGCCCGCGCAGACCTGTGAGCAGACCCACTTCAGGGTCTACTATATAGCGTGGCTCGATGTAATAGCCAGCCCATGTGGCATGGAATCCTACAGACGCAAGGTTGGGAATCCAGTCGGCAAAGACCTCGCTCACTATCTGCAGGAATTCCTTGCTATTGTATTTGAGGTTCTTGCCAGCTTCAGCCGCGTCACAGTCGGGCGACGCACATCCGATAACCTGTCCAGTATGCAGGAACTGCTGTCCGTAGACAGCGTTGAATCCCTTGTAGTGGCGACGGTCGATAATCATGTCGAGCGAGTCCCCGTTTGGTCCGAGGTTCGGCAGTCGACGGGTGATGAACGCCTGGTGTTTGACAGGGTACAGTTGGGTGTCGATACCAAGCATGTCGGTGAACTTCTCACTGCCGTAGCCCATGGAGTTGACGAAATGGTCGCATGTGAACTCTATGTACTTGCCGTCGTGAGCCTTGGCGAGTGCCTTGAAGCCGTCTCCAGTCTTTTCCACGTGTATCAGTTCGCAGTCTTCCATGAGCACACCACCATGTCTGATAGCCACCGTACGCGCATATTCAATGGTCTTTCCTGGTGTGGCTTGCCAACAGTTGTTGGATATGAGTGCGTGCGAGTAGACCTTATTGTTCATGTTCCACTGTGGGGATATCTCTTTCGGGAAGTCCTTACGGTCAATCATGTAAGCATCGCTCCATGCGCGTGACGCATCCAGTGACTTGTAGGTTGCGTCGTCATGCACCAGATTGACGTAACGTGTCATCTTCAGGTCTATATTGCAGTGGAGCTGGTCCTCCTTGAATATCTCCAGCGCATGATTGGCGATGTCTGAGATGTCTGGGTTGGAGAATGCCGGACGGCCACCGGCAATACATCTCCATGAAGAGCCCCTGTCGTGGTTGATGAGTACCGTTTTCTTGCCTGCTTCAGCGAAATAACGGAATACAGCACTGCCCGCCATGCCTCCACCGGCAATCAACACTTCTGTATGCACCTCCTTCGGACGGTAGGATGCGCGAGCATACTCAAATACCTCCTTCGCCTTTGCGTTGTACACGTCGCCAAGGGTCAACTGGCTTGCCAGAGGGGCACGGGGAGTAGAGTCGCCCGTGAGTTCCACTCCATACGAGCGCAGCATCTGTCGTGCTCGCTGCACACACCGTTTGCCACGGCACGGTCCCATACCCATACGAGTCGTGTGTTTCAGTTCGTCTACAGAGATGAACTTGCGGTCCCCCACTATCTCAAGAATTTGTTTTATGTCGATGTCCTCGCAGTGGCACACATATTGAGGTGCTTTCTCCATTGATTTGGTGTCCGTTTCCTTGGGGTGGATACCGTCAGACCTTCGTTCGCTGACTATGAAGCCCTTGATGTCGGTAAGAGTGGTGGTTTCCTCCACTTTGACCCTCGCCACATTCGTCTTGTTGTCTTTCTTCAGCACCTTCTCAATCTTGCCCTTGCCCACAGTAGAGCCGTTGTTGTCAACCAGGTCTACCTCACAACCTTCTTCCACGTTGTATTCCACAGGCAGGAACACCTTGTCGTTTTTTCTGTCATAGCCGAAGATGGCAAGTCCTGGACAGTGGTTGACACACTGCATGCACCCGATACACTTGTCGTAATCCACCACTGGAACACTGGATGTGGATGCTTTGGTGATGGCATGTTGCGGACAGGAGAACGTGCAGGGGTTACATGCGAACCCGTAGAGACAGTCTATCTGCACAAACGGTTTGTGTTCTTGTCTTTCCAGGCTTGGTAGAAGTGGGTGCTCCAACACCCGTACAGGACGTTGTTGTGAGTCAATGTACTGTCGTGACACATCCAGATACTCGTTGTAGTCAAACCGTATGCCCATATCCTGTGCCACTTCGAATGCCACCTGCTTCCCTCGCAGTACGGCACTCGTACCCTCACCGATACGTATCGCGTCACCACAGCCGTAGGTGAAGCGTCCGAACACATCCTTGCCTTTGGTCAGCAGCTGGTTGTCGGGCATCAGACCTGTACATATATTTATTATGTCTATGTCATCGATGATACGTTCCGTCCCGGGTACAGGCTTGAAGTCCTTGCACTCGGCAACCACAGCCCCCTTGATACCTGTGTAATCATCATTCGGCAGAGCTTTCAGCAACACGTGGGACGTGATGATGGGGATACCCAGACGACGTACACGGTTTGCCTGTACCGGGAAACCTCCCTCATGGTCCATCCCTTCGATGATAGCCTTGATAGTGGCTCCTGCCTGTACAGCCTGATAACTAGTCAGATAACCGATATTGCCTGCACCTACAGTCAGCACCTTCTTGCCGAGCAGGGTGTGTTCCTGGTTCATCATTTTCTGGAACACGGCAGCGGTATATACCCCCGGCACATCATCGTTCTCGAATGTGGGCATGAACGGTATGGCACCTGTGGCAACCACGAGATGGTCTGCGTCCACATAACTGATTTCCTGTGTCTCGACATTCTTCAGTGCGACACGCTTGCCTTCGAGCAAATCCCATACGGTATTGTTCAGAAGTATACCCTCGTGGTTGTCGCCAGCCAGAGTCTTCGCTATGTCAAAGCCGCGCATGCCACCGAACTTACGCTCTTTCTCGAAGAAGAAGAACTGGTGGGTCTGCATATTGAATTGTCCGCCTATAGATGCATTGCTGTCTACCACCAGATTGTCGATGCCCAGTTCGTTCAGCTTCTCTCGGCAGGCAAGTCCGGCAGGTCCCGCTCCGATGATAACTACCTGCGTATTGTATATTTTCACTTCCCTCTGTGGGTTTTCAGAGTAAGGTGGTTCATACCCCTTGGGTATCTCGCGTACCTCCTTCACTCCATCGACATCTGTGATGCAGATACGCCGTATCTGTCCATCGACGAGCATCTCGCACGCCCCACACTTACCGATGCCGCAGCCAAGACTGCGGTTCCTACCTGTGATGCTGTGGCTGTGCACAGGGAAGCCTGCCTGATGAAGGGCTGCAGCAATGGTCTTTCCCTTCTGTCCCACTACGGTCTTTCCTTCATACAAAAATTCTACCAGCTCTTCCTTTGGAAGATCCAGTATCGGATGGTTAATAATCTTATACATAATCAGAATGATTTGGTCGTGGTTAATATGCCTTTATTTTGTATTTGTTTACCTTCTTGTGTTTGCCTATCTGCGCATTGGTTTCGGGGAAGTATTTCGAGATAAGTTTATAGAGGCGTGGATCGTACTTCTTGAGTTCATCCCTCGTGTTGACAGGATTATGCTTACCGTCTGGACTTGCCACCTCCGCATTGACATTGAACCAGTCCTGCACGCCTTCAGCCCAGTATTCTTCGTACACACTTCCTGCATAAGTGTCCTTCCATTTTCCTTCATTCAGTGCCTGTGTCAACAAGTCCTGGAGCTGGTCGTTGATGGTTGGGTCGACCTGTAGTATGCCTATCAGATGGATGGAGTGTGAGAACTCGTGTATGAGGATGTCCTCCGCATGGTACTTGTCCCAAGGGTATGCCATGATATTCTCTTCGGCGCACGAAGTGATGGGTTCCATGAGGGTGCCACCCAGTCCACGTGCCCTCAGGTTCCAGTTGAGGCTACGGTCGTGCTTCATCCCACTGTGTTCAGGCACATCGATGGTCACCTCTTTCTGTCCCATGACTACCACCCTCGTGTCGACCTTGGCCATGCACCTGAGTACCTCTTCGGGCAACATGCTGGTCATGCAGTATATGGTCTTGAAGGCCTGTGCCAGTGCACTGTCAGGTACTTGGTCGGACGACAGTATGTGGATTCCGTTGCAGTCCACGTGCTTCTTGTAGAACTGGGTGTCGAGCTTGAGGCGTGTCGCCAGTTCTGCGGACACACGCTCCACCTTACACTCAGGCACGTCTATGTTCAACTTCTTCTCTTTGTTGAGCCTCCTGTATGCTCTTGCGTCATCCTTCTTGTAAAGGTTTACCTTCGGGTGATTGCTGAAGTAAGGTACGTCAGCATTGAAATAGGTGGCGATGAAACTATAGAGTCCGTCGTCATATTTCTTCAGATCTGCCCTTGTGTTCACCCAGTTGTGCTCGCCGTTGGGCAGTGGGGCTTCAGCGTTGACATCAAGCCAGTCCTGCACGCCCTCGGCGAAATACTCAAGCATGTTGCCGCTGGCATATGTGTTTTTGTACTTTCCTGCCAGTGTGGCGTTGGTGTGTAGGTCAAAAAGTTGTTTTTCCGTCTGTGGATATACCTTGCTTATGCCGAGCTTGAAGACAGTCTTGGCAAAGTACTTGACAAGGATATCCTCTGCATAGTTGGGGTCTATCTGGTAAGCGAGGACGTTCTCCTCGGCAGCGAGAGTGACGGGAAGGTCTTCAGATGCCTCCAGTCCCCGACAGTGTATGTCCCAGTAAGGCTTGATGCCGGGGTAGTTCTTGTACTCAGGCAGTTCCGTGATTCCTTCATAGCGTCCCATGACAACGATGCGCGGACTGTATCCGACCATCTTGTCCAGTACTTCCTTCGGCAACATGTCCGTCATGGCTTCAATCTGTTTGTATACCTTGACAAGACAACTGTCTGGGGCTTTGTCTCCTGTAACGATATGTATGCCGTTACAGTTCATGTACTTTACATAATATGAGTCGAGACCGAGGTCTGCGGGAGGTGTGGTTATGGTTTGTGCCTGACACATCAACGGTGCGATGCCCATTGCCAGACACGACAGTATAGAGTGTTTCATTGTGTTCTGGATTAAGTTTAATTGTGGTAATTAAAAAGAGCGGTAATAAAAAACAAGTCCCCTCTTGCTGAGTGGAAAGAGGGGACTTGTGGATTTTACTTTATTTCATGTATGAATAGCGGTAGTCTGTCGGTGGAACCAAAGTCTCCTTGATTACACGTGGGAGTACCCAGCGGATAAGGTTGAACTCGCCTCCTGCCTTGTCGTTTGTACCAGAAGCGCGGCTTCCACCGAACGGCTGCAGACCAACCACAGCACCTGTAGGACGGTCGTTCACGTAGAAGTTGCCGGCTGTATAGCACAACTCGTCGGAGATCTTCTCGACAGCGAGACGATCCTGACCGAATACGGAACCAGTCAGTCCGTAAGGAGAAGTGGTGTCGCAGTACTTGACAGCTTCGTCTACCTTGTCGTCCTCATATACATATACTGTGAGCACTGGACCGAAGAGTTCCTCTTCCATTGTCTTGAAGTGTGGGTCAGTAGTTTCGATGACGGTTGGTTCGATGAAGTAACCAACACTCTTGTCGTACTTGCCACCCATGACAATCTTGGCATCCTTTGATGCTTTTGCATACTCAATGTAAGATGCGATGTTGTCGAATGATGCCTCATCGATGACAGCGTTGAGGTAGTTGTGGCAATCCATAACGTCACCCATCTTGATTTCACCCGCAAACTTCTTCATCTTGTCGAGCACAGGTCCCCACAGGCTCTTCGGGATGTACATGCGGCTGGCAGCAGAGCACTTCTGTCCTTGATACTCGTATGCTCCAGTGAATGCAGCGTGTGCGACAGCATCGATGTCAGCAGATGGATGTACGAAGATGTAGTCCTTACCTCCAGTCTCACCGACCAGACGCGGATAGCTTACGTACTTGTCGATATTCTCGCCCACTGACTTCCAGAGAGATTGGAATGTCTTTGTAGAACCGGTGAAATGGATACCTGCGAGGTCCTTGCTCTCGCAGCAGATCTTTCCAATCTCAGAACCACGGCTTGGAACGAAGTTGACAACGCCGTCTGGCACACCAGCCTCCTTGAACATCTGCATGAGATAGTAGTTTGACAGGATGGCAGTAGATGACGGCTTCCAGATAGTGGTGTTACCCATCAATACCGGTGTCATGTTGAGGTTACATGCGATTGAAGAGAAGTTGAACGGAGTCACTGCAAGCACGAATCCTTCGAGAGGACGATACTCGGTATTGTCGATAACTCCATTGCCGTTCTTCGGCTGTATGCTGTAAAGTTTTGAAGCATAGTGTACATTGTAACGGAAGAAGTCGATGGTCTCGCAGGCGGAATCAATCTCGGCCTGATAGATGTTCTTACTCTGTCCAAGCATCGTAGCCGCGTTGAGGATAGGACGGTACTTAGTTGCAAGAAGCTCGGCACATTTCATGATGATAGCCGCACGTACAGTCCAGTCGGTGTTTGCCCACTGCTTGTGTGCTGCCATTGCCGCATCGATGGCCATCTTTATCTCCTTCTCTCCAGCCTTGTGGTAACGAGCAAGGACATGCTTATGGTCATGAGGGCAGACAACCTCCGCAGTGTTGCCAGTGCGGATTTCCTTTCCGCCAATGATAAGTGGAATGTCGAGGACAGTGTCGTGCTGACGTTTCAGTTCTGCGTCGAGTGCTACTCGCTCAGGACTTCCTTCAAGATAACTTTTTACCGGTTCGTTTGCCGGTGATGGAAATGTTACAATTGAATTCTTCATAAGAACGCTTATTTGTTTAAATAAATATGTTACTTAGTTTTTACCGTGCAAAGTTATGTCTTTGGCAAAAGATAAGCAAATAATTGAGGCGTTTTTTCTATTGCTGAACGTAAATTCTTGACTCAACCGTATGATATCTGATACTGTCATTACAAAGTGTTTTTGTAAAAAGCAACTAAATTATTGTGGGTATAGTTGCCGGTACGAATTTATTTGTCTATATTTGCAATGTTTTCGGGAACAGCCCGAATAAAAAGGAGATATTTTGCAATCAAACTACTGATAATAAATTATGAACAAAAAATTGACTTTAGCTCTGGCGCTGGCCCTCGGTACGATGGGAGTGAATGCGCAGACTCATGAATTCAACATCACCCCCAAGAAGATGGGGGCAACCATTCCTTCTACGCTGTATGGAATATTCTTTGAAGACATCAACTACGCTGCCGACGGTGGTCTGTATGGTGAACTGGTGAAGAACCGCTCGTTCGAGTTTCCAGACAATTATATGGGATGGAAGAAGTTCGGACATGTGAACCTGAGGGATGACGGTCCGTTCGACAAGAACCCCCACTATATCCGTGTCAGTTACAGTGGACACAACGACAAGTTCTCTGGAGTGGAGAACGAAGGTTTCTTTGGCATCGGCTACGCCAAGGGTGAGGAATACCGCTTCTCCGTTTGGGCAAGAGTGCCGGAAGGAGGGACTGGAAAGATCCGTGTGATGCTGTGTGACCCCAACACAATGGAGGAACGTCAACAGTTTGTGGAGCAGTCTTTGACCATCGACAGCAAGGATTGGAAGAAATATACGGTGGTGCTGAAGTCCACAAAGACGGTGGATAAGGGGACACTACGTGTGATGCTCAGCAGAGGCAGTGCTGTTGTCGACCTCGAACATATCAGCTTGTTCCCCGTGAACACGTTCAATGGTCATGAGAACGGTATGCGCAAGGACTTGGCTCAAGCTCTCGCAGACCTCAAGCCGGGGGTGTTCCGCTTCCCTGGAGGATGTATCGTAGAGGGGACAGACCTGAACACCCGTTACCAGTGGAAGAATTCTGTGGGACCAGTAGAGAACCGTCCTCTCAATGAGAACCGTTGGCATTATACTTTCGATTACCGTTTCTTCCCCGACTATTACCAGAGTTATGGACTGGGATTCTACGAGTACTTCCTGTTGTGTGAGGAGATAGGGGCGACAGCCCTTCCTGTAGTGAGTGTAGGTCTGGCGTGTCAGTTCCAGAACGGAAATGAGGATGCACATGTGCCAGTGGATGAGTTGCAACCGTATATTGATGATGTGCTCGACCTCATCGAGTTTGCAAACGGTGACCCTGCCACCAACCAGTGGGCTAAGCTGAGGGCGGACATGGGACACCCTGCACCGTTTAACCTTAAATATGTGGCGATAGGCAACGAACAGTGGGGACAGACATACGTGGATCATCTTAAACCGTTCATCGACCCTGTCCGCAAGAAATATCCGAATATCAAGATTATCGGTACGTCTGGTCCTAACAGTGAGGGCAAGGACTTCGATTTCCTTTGGCCGGAGATGGTGAAGGTAGGTGCTGACCTTGTGGACGAACACTTCTACCGTCCTGAGAGTTGGTTCCTCAAGAGCGGAAACCGCTATGACAACTATTCACGCAAAGGTCCAAAGGTGTTTGCTGGGGAATATGCGTGCCACGGAAAAGGCAAGAAATGGAACCATTTTGAGGCTGCACTGCTGGAGGCTGCGTTCTTGACTGGAGTTGAACGCAATGCAGATGTGGTTGAGATGGCTACCTACGCACCTCTTTTTGCACATATAGATGGATGGCAGTGGCGCCCGGATCTTATATGGTACGATAACCTCCGTTCTTTCCGCTCATGCTCATATCAAGTACAGCAGTTGTATTCTACAGCCAAGGGTACCAATGTGGTCAGTCTGACTATGAACGGCAAACCTGTGGCTGGCAATGACGACCAGGACGGTCTGTTTGCAAGTGCCAACTTCGACAAGAACACAGGTTGCTACAATGTGAAGATTGTGAATGTGGGCGATAAGGCGCAGGACGTGACCCTCAACTTGAAGGGTATGAAGGGTGAGCACAAAGGCAAACTCATCTCCTTCCACGCAGATGACATGGACGGTGAGAACACTCTAGATGAACCGCACAAGTACGAGCCGACAACAAAAGACATAACGGTGTCCGCTCCATCTTATTCTGTCAGTGTGCCTGCAAAGACCTTTGTAGTCTATCAGTTTGCCAAATGACCTTAAGAGCCGGATACGGCTCAAGTGGGATATATATCAAAATGGGGTGTGCCTGTCAATCGGCACACCCCTTATTAATTAATGATTCTATGATGTGGTGGTTGACTATAGTCTGAACCACTTGTAGATAAGCTCTTCCAATGAGTCTACCAACAGCTTGCTGTCAATCTCCGTTCCATTGATGACCACTGCGTCGTTGTTCCTTGCTATCTCGATTATACGGGCGATTTGACCTCCTGTCAGTTCGTAGTTGCAGGTGTAATAGCTCACCTTCCTTGTCTTCGGGATGACATTCTCCCAACCGTCGTCGAGGATGCCTGTCACATCGATGACACTCTCTCCTTTGTCATTGAGGATGTCTATAGAGAAATCCACGCTTTTCTTCGACTCTTCAAGGATACTCAGGATACACTTGTGTGACACAGGGTTGAATCCGATTCCAACTTCCATTGTCTTGTTTACTGGAGTGTAATACACTACTGGACTTTGAGCAGCCATTGTGATGCTTACGATTACTGCTGCGAGGGTTGCCAATACTTTCTTCATAACTTGTTTCCTTTCTGATTTTATGCTTGTTAATTATGTTTCTGTCTGTTTGACGCTGCAAAGGTAGGATGTTTTAATGGTGTGGGTCATTTTCTTTTCCTAAACATGTGGGAAGGTTTCCCTACGGAAAATAGGGCTTTCTCTCGTTAAGCCATACACACCCTGTTTCCGCTCATGCAGGGATGGGCAATAGGCAATGAACGCAGCGAAGAAAGAAACGGTAGGCGATTCATGTATTATCCAGAAAGATTTAGTATCTTTGCAGTCAATAAAAACAGGTGTGTTCCGTTATTGCATTAAAGAGATGTTGAGGTAAAATGAAAAGAACGCTTGGCTACATACTGACACTGCTGCTTATATGTGCGGCTGTCTCGTGTTCCACAAAGAGGAATACGGGCACGACGCGTCGCGTGCAGGCGTTCAAGGCAAAATACAACACTTACTACAACGGTAACCAGGCTTTTATCGAGGGCGTCGAGTCACAGCGTGAGGGCAACAAGGACAACTACATGGAGTTTTTGCCTTTCTACATGACGGGCAATGCCGCTACACGGAAGTTGGGTTCAGGGCAGTTTGACCGTGCCATAGAGAAAAGCCAAAAGAGCATCAAATTGCATAGTATCACTAAAAAACCGGAGTTGAGTGCCCGACAGAGGCGTAGCGTGAAGGGTAAGTCTTTGCTCGCACTGAAGGAGTACAACCCGTTCCTTCACAAGGCGTGGTTCTTGATGGCGGATGCGCAGTTCCGTAAGGGGGATTACTTTGAGGCGGCATCTACCTATGCCTACATTCAGCGGCTATTCCCTACGCGTCCCAACATAGTGGCACGCGCTAGAGTGCTGGAGGCGAGGTGTTATGCGGAGATGGACTGGTACTATGATGCGGAGAACCTGATAAGCCGTGCGGAGCGCGACAGTTTCCCTACAAGCCTCGAACCGGCAAAGGCAGCAGTGTTGGCAGACTGTCAGATCCGTCAGCAGCAGTATGAGGAGGCTATCCCCAATATCTTGAAGGCGGTGAAGAAGCAGAAGGGCTCACTTGAGAAAGCACGACTCTATTTCCTATTGGGACAACTCTACCACCATACGGGACAGGATCGTCTGGCATACAAAGCGTTCAAGAAAGTGTGTTCCAAGAACCCTCCTTATGAACTTGAGTTCAATGCCCGTATAAAACAGACTGAGGTCTTGTCGAAAGGACAGTCGAGACAGATGATAAGTAAGTTGCGCAGGATGGCGCGCAGCGATAAGAACAAGGACTATCTCGATCAAGTGTACTATGCCATCGGTAACATATATCTTGCGCAGGGTGATACTGTCCATGCACTCTACGCCTACCGTGACGGGGTGGAGAAAAGTACGCGTGGCGGTATAGAGAAGGGTGTCGTATGGCTTCGTCTGGGGCAACTTTACTGGGACAAGGAGGAGTTCGTCAAGGCGCAGGAGTGTTATGCCGGTGCGCTGGGACTCTACGATAAGGATCGTGACGACTATGAGGCGGTAGCTGACAGGGCGAAGATTCTGGAGGAGTTGTTGCCGTATGCACAAGCAGTGGAACTGCAGGACAGCCTGCAGACTCTTGCCCGCATGGATTCTCTTGAGAGGATGAGGAAGATAAAGTTGATTATTGAGGAGGTCAAGAGAAAGGAGAAGGAAGAGGAGCGTCAGAATACACAGAACACACAGGAAACACAGACATCGCAGAAAACAGGACAGGACCAGACTAACCGCACAGGCACACAGACCAAAGCAGAATGGTATTTCTACAATCCTACAGCTGTGGCGAACGGAAAGAAGGAGTTCCAACGGAGGTGGGGACAGAGGGTACTGGCGGACGACTGGCGACGAAGTAATAAAACGGTGCTTGCCACAGGGGATTCGGACAGTGAGGATAGGGGCGACGAAGAACTGTCGGACTCCATCGCCAATGACTCAACACAGACTTTGGACGGAAACCGTATGACTGAAGGCGATCAGGAGGCACTCGACAAACAGAAGGAGTACGAGAACGACCCGTACCGACCGGAGTATTACTTGAAGGACATCCCCCTGACGGACGAACAGAAGGAGGCATCGGACAAGTTACTTGCAGATGGCCTCTACAACTCGGCTGTCATCTACAAAGACCGTATGGACAATTTCTCATTGGCTGAGCGCACGTTCCAACGGATATGTATCAATTTTCCGGACTTTGAACATCTAGACGAGACTTATTACAACATGTTCCAGCTCTATTCAAGATATGGTCGTCTGGATGATGCTGCTGACTATAAGAACAAACTGCTCAAAGAGTTCCCCGACAATGAACATGCCAAGATTATTGCTGACCCTGAGTTCGAGTTCAAGGCACGCTATGGTGTGGCACAGGAGGATTCGTTCTATCAGGATGCGTACAACGCATATGTGGGCGAGGACTATGACAGAGTCATCGCTGACGCTGAACATGCTGGAGAGAGATACCCTGAGGGTTCCAACAGGGCACGTTTCATGTTCCTAAATGCTATGAGCCGACTCAACAAGGGCGAGACTCGGCAGTTTATGTCTGCCATGAAAGAGATTGTGGAGAAATACCCACAGAGCACCGTAAGTGAACTGGCTGGACTGTTCGTGAAGGGAATGCAGGACGGACGGTTGCTGCAGGGGGGTAGGATGAATAACGGCTCGGTATGGGAGCGCAGACGCGGATATATTGAAGGTGACTCGCTGATGGCAGATACCAGTTTCATTGATGAGAAGAACTGTAACTGGTTGTTCCTGATTGCGTATGAAAGTGGCAGTGTCAACGAAAACCGGCTTCTCTTCGAGATGGCTCAGTACAATTTCTCAAGCTTTACGGTGAAGAATTTTGATATGGAACTGGAGAAGGGCACTGACATAAGCCTGTTGAAGATAAGCACGTTCATGAATTATGATGAGGCTTACATCTATCTTCACCGGTTGACTAACAATAAGACGATGATGGGCAGACTGGAAGGACTGAAACTGTTCATTATATCGGAGGAAAACCTGACGAGGATAGCGAGGGGATTGAGCTATGCGGATTATTTCGAGTTCTATGACAGAGTGTTCGACCGAATTGGTGGACTCCATGTGGACGAGGGTCTGTTGGATGAGCCGGATGTAGAGATAAAAGACCCGGACGACCTCTACGAGGAAGAGAAGGTCAACGAGGACTATTACGAAGATGATGAAGACAACTATATATTCTGATGGGCAACGGGACATTACTTTGGGTTGATGATGAGATAGAGCTGTTGAAAGCTTATATCATCTTTCTTGAGAAGAAGGGCTATGAGGTTGTTACAGCCACTAATGGGCGTGACGCGGTTGACTTGTGTGCCGAACGTCCGTTCGATCTTATATTCCTCGATGAGAACATGCCGGGACTGAGCGGACTGGAGACTCTGACCATGATAAAGGAGATGAACAACACCATACCAGTGGTCATGGTCACCAAGAGTGAAGAGGAGAACATAATGAACCAAGCCATTGGCTCGAAGATTGATGACTACCTCATCAAACCAGTTAACCCGAACCAGATTTATCTGACTATAAAGAAACACTTGCAGAAGAAAGACCTGCAGACGGAAGTGACAGACACTGGTTACAGGCAGAACTTCGGTAAGATAGGCATGCAGATTAACGACTCGTGCAGTCTGGACGAATGGAAGGACGTGTACCGTAAACTGGTGTACTGGGAACTGGAGTTGAGTACCACTGACAGTGACATGACGGATGTCCTCAAGATGCAGAAGACGGAGGCCAATCATGCATTCTCCAAATTCATCAGACGTAATTATGTGGACTGGGTGACGGACCACGACAACCGTCCGCTGATGAGCCCAGACATCTTCAGAAAGAAACTCTTTCCTATGCTCGACCGGAAGGAGCAAGTATACCTTATCGTGTTCGACAACTTCCGGTATGATCAGTGGAGGGTCATCAGTAGGGAACTGGCGGACGACTTCACCTGTGATGAGGAACTCTGCCTGAGTATCCTCCCTACTGCTACCCAGTATGCTCGCAATGCGATATTTGCGGGGCTGATGCCTGAACAAATTTCAAAAATGTTCCCAGACCTATGGGTCGATGAGGACGAGGACGAGGGCAAGAACCTCAATGAAGCTCCTCTGATTGAGACGCAACTTGAGAGACATCGCAGGCATGAGCGTTTCTCTTATTCCAAACTCAACAACTCCGCTGACTGCGAAAAACTTATATCACAGTTACATGCCCTGTCAGCGAATGACCTCAATGTCATCGTCGTTAACTTCATAGACATGCTCTCGCATGCGCGTACAGAATCAAAGATGGTGAGGGAACTGGCGTCCGACGAAGTAGCTTACCGTAGTATCACTGCCTCTTGGTTCAGACATTCTCCCATACGGGAACTGTTCAGAATCCTGTCACAGAGTGACGCAAGGGTGGTAGTCACCACTGACCATGGGTCGATACGGGTGAACAACCCAGTAAAGGTGGTGGGCGATAAAAATACCAACACCAACCTGCGCTATAAGCTTGGTAAGAATCTGAGCTATAATCCGAAGACTGTGTTCGAACTGAAAGAACCACATAAGGCATTGCTGCCGTCACCCAACATAAGCACTGCCTATATATTCGCCCAAAACGAAGACTTCTTCGCTTATCCTAACAACTACAACTATTACGTGAACTATTACAAGAATACATTCCAACATGGGGGTATCAGTATGGAGGAGATGCTTGTTCCGCTGGTGACCCTTGATGGAAAGAAAAGACATTAAGACTATGGAGATAAAGATAGATTCAATCGAACGGATACACGATGCAGCCCAACTGTTTATTGAGAAGATGGGAGACAATAGGATATTTGCGTTCTACGGCAAGATGGGTGTCGGCAAGACCACGTTCATCAAAGCAGTATGTGAGGAACTGGGTGTGACCGACGTAATCAACTCGCCAACATTTGCTATCGTGAATGAATATATGGACGGTAGTGGGAGACCTATTTACCACTTTGACTTCTACAGGATAAAGAAACCAGCAGAGGTCCTGGACATCGGCTTTGAGGACTATGTAGGTAGTGATGCCCTGTGTTTCATGGAATGGCCTGAACTGATTGGAGATTATCTGCCGGATGAGACTGTCAAGGTGTATATCGAGGAGGAGGACGACGGAAGCAGAACCGTGCATTATTAATGGTTACAGACAGAAAGGAACACAATGGAGGATTTCGTACATCTGCACGTACACACACAGTATTCGATTCTTGACGGACAGGCAAGCATTCCGAGACTTGTCGACAAGGCTGTTGCCAATGGCATGAAAGGTCTTGCCATGACAGATCATGGCAATATGTTCGGCATCAAGGAGTTCTTTAATTATGTGAACAAAGTGAAGGGGAAGAATCCGGAACTCGACTTCACACCCATATTCGGCTGCGAGGTGTATTGTGCGCGCAGGGGTAAGGAACGCAAGGATGAGAGGGTTGACTACAGTGGTTGGCATCTCATATTGCTGGCGAAGAACATTAAGGGGTATCATAACCTTATAAAGATAGTCAGTAGGGCATGGACAGATGGGTTTTATGGTCGTCCGCGTACAGACCATGCGGACATTGAGAAGTATCATGAGGGCCTCATCTGCTGCTCTGCATGTATCGGTGGTGAAGTCCCGAAATATATCATCGCGGGTCAGATGGATAAGGCGGAGGAGTCAGTACTTTGGTTTAAGAACCTCTTCGGTGACGATTATTACCTGGAGATACAACGCCATGAAGTCAAGAACCCCCACCAGAGAGCTAACAGGGAAACCTATGAGATTCAAAAGGTAGCGAACAAAGGTATCATAGAACTGGCGCGTAAGCATAATGTGAAGCTCGTATGTACCAATGACGTGCATTTCGTGGATGAAGACAATGCTGAGGCGCACGACCGTCTGCTCTGTCTCAGTACAGGCAAGGACTTGGATGATCCCAAGAGGATGCTCTATTCCAAGCAAGAGTGGATGAAGACCAAGGAGGAGATGAACGAGGTGTTCGCTGATATCCCTGAGGCTTTGGCAAATACCATGGAGGTGCTCGGAAAGGTGGAGACGTACAGTATCGATCATAGTCCTATCATGCCTAACTTCGATATACCCAAGGAGTTCGGTACGGAGGAGGAATACCGGCAACGGATCTCCGAGAAAGAGTTGTTTGACGAGTTCACCCAAGATGAGAACGGCAATGTGGTGCTCAGTGAGGAGGATGCGAACAAGAAAATTGAAAAGTTGGGAGGTTATGACAAGCTCTACAGGATAAAGTTTGAAGCGGACTATCTTGCCAAACTGACATTCGAGGGCGCAAAAAAATACTATGGTGACCCGATTCCCGACAATGTGGTGCAACAGATAAAATTCGAACTGCATGTGATGAAGACCATGGGATTCCCTGGTTACTTCCTTATCGTACAGGACTATATCCGTGCCGCACGCGAACAATTGGGTGTCTGGGTAGGTCCGGGACGTGGGTCAGCAGCAGGTTCGGTCGTGGCATACTGTCTTGAGATTACGAAGATTGACCCTATAAAATACGACCTGCTGTTTGAACGCTTCCTGAATCCGGACCGTATATCTTTGCCTGATATCGATGTCGATTTCGATGATGATGGACGTGGAAAAGTGTTGCAATGGGTGACGGAGAAATATGGAGCCGAAAAGGTTGCGCATATCATCACGTACGGAACTATGGCAACCAAACTGGCAATCAAGGATGTGGCGCGCGTGCAGAAAGTTCCGTTGAATGAAGTCAATGCAATATGTAAGGCCATACCCGATAAACTGCCTAATGGTCAGAAGATGAATATCCCGAATGTCATCGAGAGTGTCAAGGAAGTGAAGGATGCAGCTACCTCGCCTGACGAGAATCTCCGGAATACTATCAAGTATGCTCAGATGCTTGAGAACAACGTGCGCAATACCGGAGTCCATGCCTGTGGTACAATCATATGTAGGGATGACATCACAGACTGGGTGCCTGTCAGTACCGCAGAGGACAAAGATACGCATGAGAAGGTGAACTGTACACAGTATGACGGTCATGTGATAGAAGAGACCGGACTGATAAAGATGGACTTTCTCGGGTTGAAGACCCTCTCGCAACTGAAGGAGGCGGTGGCAAATGTAAGGGACAGTCTAGGCATTGAGGTTGATGTGGACTATCTGGACATCGCTGACCCTGCCACTTATCAGTTGTATTGTGATGGCAGGACCATCGGCACGTTCCAGTTTGAGTCTGGAGGTATGCAGAATTATCTGAGACAGTTGCAGCCCAGTGTGTTCGAGGATCTTATAGCGATGAATGCGCTGTATCGTCCAGGACCGATGGACTATATCCCTGATTTCATCGACAGGAAACGGGGCCGCAAGCCGATAGAGTATGATATCCCGTGTATGGAGAAATACCTAAAGGATACTTATGGAATCACCGTTTATCAGGAGCAGGTGATGCTTCTGTCCCGTCAGTTAGCGGACTTCACCCGAGGTGAATCGGACGCTCTCCGTAAGGCGATGGGTAAGAAGAAGAAGGATATCGTAGATAAGATGAAGCCGAAGTTTATTTCCGGTGGAATCGCTAAGGGACATGATCCCAAGATACTTGACAAGATATGGAACGACTGGGAGAAATTTGCGTCATACGCATTCAACAAGAGTCATGCCACTTGCTACTCGTGGGTGGCTTATCAGACTGCTTATATGAAGGCCAACTACCCAGCTCAATGGATGGCTGCCGTGATGAGCCGAAGTCTTGCCGATATCTACGAGATCAGTAAACTCATGGATGAATGTCGCTCGATGGGCATTGTTACCCTGGGACCTGACATAAATGAAAGCCGTGTGAAGTTCTCTGTCAACGAACGGGGAGCTATCCGTTTCGGACTGGCTGCAATCAAGGGCGTGGGCGAAAGTGCCGTATCTGCGATTATCAACGAGCGCGAGAAGAACGGTGCGTATAAGGATATCTTTGACCTGGTGGAACGGGTGAACCTCACGTCGTGCAACCGCAAGAACCTTGAATGTCTTGCGTGGGCTGGTGCGCTCGACTCGTTCGGACTATCGAGGGAGACATATTTCGCACAGAATGCCAACGGAACGGTGTTTCTAGATACACTGATGCGATATGGCAATATGTACCAAAGTGACAAGTCCGAAGCGCAGGGAGGTCTGTTCGGACCGGTCGAGATTGCCACGGTACATCCGGCATTGCCTACGGATGTAACGGAACTGAGTAATGTGGAGCGCCTGAATAAGGAACGGGAACTGGTGGGCATTTACCTGTCTGCCCATCCGCTGGACGAGTATGCGTTTATTATAGATAAGGTGTGCAACACGCAACTGGGCGAATTGAGCGACTTAGCTGCGCTGAGAAATCGTTCGGAAATCACGTTTGCTGGGACTATAACCGAGGTGACTGTGGGGACAACAAAGGACGGTTCTCCCTGTGGTTTTGTTAAGATGGAAGGGTTCAAGGACTCGTGTCAGATACGGCTCTTTGGGTCGAAGTGGGTGAATGTGCGCCACTGTTTCAATGTGGGTGAGGCTGTATTCGTGCGTGCAAAGGCTGTGCCACGGTTTAGATGGAACGACAAACTGCTGGAACTGGCGATAGAGTCTGTGGACTTGCTGTCTGAGGCAAAGTACACGTTATTGGAAAAAGTCACGTTTTCTGTAAATCTGAATGACTTGATGATGGAACTGGTGGATGAATTCACGGGTATTTTCAACAAGTGTAAGGGGTACACTAGTGTCTCTTTAGTGATACATGATGATGAGAACCCTCCAATCGAGTTACAAAGTGACTTGAAAATCACAGGGAATCGTGAGATTGTGAATTTCCTCGACAAATATAAGGATGAGATCCGGGTGAGTGTGAATTGAATGGGAGGAGAAGAACTTATCCTCTTCTTTCTCCTATTATAAGGAACACCTCGTCCTTGATGGCGTCAGGCAGTTCTATGGCGCGCAGTTGTAGGCTTCTGACCCATCCGGCGACCTCATCCTCCTTCATCGTGTAGAGGATATCACGAAATTCGTTTACTGCTTCGTCGGAGTATGCGTCGGATGTGGTGCCACGATATCTGTCCAGCTCCTCGTCGTCATAATACTCTATCTCCTTGCTTATGGCGGCAAGCAGACTTTCTTTCTCGCATACCTCATGTTGTCCGCAACACTCAATGTCGGACACTTGCTTGATAGTGGGCAATTCCGTTATCTCTCCCCTTTCCAGTTTCTTCTGCAATGACCTGTTGCGGAAAAAGCTTATGATGAATGCGACGAGTCCAAGCAGAAGAAGCCCTATAATCAGATGTAACATAATACAAACCCTACTTTTTCGAGGTCTTGCCAATAGGAAGGATACGACTTGTTGACCACTTCAGGGTCTTCTATTATTATCTCGTTCAGTTTCAAAGCACAAGGTGCGAATGCCATTGCCATCCGGTGGTCTTTGTATGTGGCGATTGAGGGTGTTCCGACTACTGGTGTGCATGAACCGTCCCATGTCATGGAGTCATCGTCTGCTTTGATGGCATAACCTAGTTTCGACAGTTCGTGCTGTAATGCCGTAATACGGTCGGTCTCTTTTATTCGCAGTGTCCTCAGACCAGTGAAGTGGAATGGTATGTTCTCCATACAACAGTTGACCACTATTGTCTGTACCAAATCGGGACAGTCTTGGAAATCGTAGTCAAACAGGCTACCCTTGCTGCGCAACACTTCCATTTTCTTGTAGATGCTGTCGCAGACCTTGTCTCCCTGTAGACTTTGCATTGACAGGCCAGTGAGATGGATGACTGAGGATGCCCTTGCGATGGATCCGATCTCATACCAATAGGATGAGGCTGTCCAGTCGGACTCTATTTGAATGTCTGAGTCTGTACTTGCTGGACAATATCCGTGTGCCACTACGACGGTGTTGTCACTAGTCCACTCTACAGTTGCTCCGAACTGTTTCATCAGACCAGTCGTTATGTTTATGTACGGACGTGACACCACTTCTCCCTTCAGCTTGAGAGTCAGTCCGTCTGTTAGTGTGGGCGCAATCATCAACAGGGCGGAGATGAACTGTGAACTGACACTGCCGTCCAGTTCGATTGTACCGCCTCGCATGGATGTGTTTCCAGTAATCCTCAACGGAGGGAATCCTTCCCGATCCACGTATTCAATCTCTGCTCCCAATGCTCTCAATGCCTCAACCAATATACTGATAGGTCGTTCTCTCAGTCGTTGCGTGCCCGTGATGACCCTCGTTCCAGCTGTAACAGACAGGTATGCGGTTGCAAAGCGCATGGCTGTACCTGCCGCACCCACATCGGCTACGGGTTCATGAGATTGAAGTAACTGTGCGAGAACACGTATGTCGTCACATAAGGTGGACACCGGTCTTCTTAGTACCTTGTCTGGAGCGATTCCGTTGAGTGCGGACATGACGAGTATACGGTTAGCAATACTCTTTGATGGAGGCAGGTCTACCGTACACGTCCGTATTGATTTTGGTGCTGTTACTTTCAATCTCATAAACCCATGTGGATAATCTGTGTTCTTATCGTATGATGGTCTGTTCGCGGTCTGGTCCGACAGATATGATGGCTATCGGTGTCTCCAGTTGTTTCTCCAGGAAGTTTACATAGTCTTTGAACGCCTGTGGCAACTCTGCCTCTGTCGTGCATTTAGACAGGTTCTGTTTCCATCCCTGCATCTCCACATAGATAGGCTGGATGCCTTCATTGATGTCGTATGGGAAATAATCGACGAACTGTCCGTTCTGGCTATATGCCACACAAGCCTTGATGGTGTCAAAGCTGTCGAGCACATCGCTTTTCATCATGATGAGCTTGGTTACACCGTTCACCATGATTGAATATTTGAGTGCTACGAGGTCAATCCATCCGCAACGGCGCTCACGTCCTGTGACTGCTCCGTACTCGTGTCCGATGGAACGGATCTTGTCGCCTGTCTCGTCAAACAGTTCGGTAGGGAACGGTCCTGCGCCAACTCGTGTACAGTATGCCTTCATGATGCCATACACCTCACCTATCTTGTTCGGTCCCAGTCCAAGACCGGTGCATGCGCCAGCACAGATGGTATTGCTGGATGTGACGAATGGGTATGAGCCGAAGTCAACGTCAAGCATGGTGCCCTGTGCTCCTTCACACAGGATGGACTTGCCTTCTTTCAGGAGTTTGTTCACCTCGTGCTCGCTGTCTACCAGTTGGAACTGCTTCATGTACTCCACTCCTTCCATCCAGTGCTTCTCCACCTCTGTTATGTCGAAGTCGGTGTAGTTGAGGGCTTTCAACATTTCAAGATGTCTTGCCTTATGCTCGGCATATTTATCTGCGAAATTCTCAAGGATATCCCCTACACGGAGTCCATTGCGGCTAATCTTATCGGTGTAAGTAGGTCCGATTCCTTTACCTGTAGTTCCGACCTTGTTCTTTCCCTTGGCTGCCTCATAAGCAGCGTCGAGTAGTCTGTGCGTCGGCATGATGAGGTGGGCTTTCTTGGAGATATGCAGTCTGTTCTTCAACTCGTGTCCCGACTTCTCCAGTTCTTTTGCTTCATCCATAAAGAGGTCTGGAGCCAGCACGACTCCGTTTCCGATGATATTGACCTTATTGCCCTGGAAGATACCTGAAGGGATTGAACGGAGTACGTATTTCTGTCCCTCGAACTCAAGGGTGTGACCTGCGTTGGGACCGCCCTGAAATCTGGCTACCACATCATATTTGGGAGTAAGGACATCCACGACCTTACCTTTCCCCTCGTCTCCCCACTGGAGACCTAAAAGTACATCTACTTTCATTTTGTATTTTGTTTTAGTTTTCTTTTCTCTCTGTTTAGCTTGCTCTGACATTTGTTGCAGATGCCGTAAACCAGCACTGAACAGTTGGTCATCCTGAACTTTCTGTATTTCTTGGCTGAGAAGAATTTCTCTATGCTTGCATCCTTGAATTCAAATACCTGATCGCACACATTGCATACCAAATGATGGTGGGTGCTGGTTTGTATACATGCCTCATACTCGAATGTGCCGCCTCCTATTGGGTGTTTGATGACAAGTCCCAGTTTGAAGAATAGTTCCAGGTTGTTGTACACTGTCGCCCTGCTGACTGGCAAGGTTGCTTCCATATAGGTCTTCAGCAGGTCGATGGTGAATGGGGTGTTGACCACATAGGCTGCCTCCAGTACCGCTATACGTTCCGGAGTGATGCGCATCTTCTTCATCTTGATGTAGTCAAGCAGAATCTGCCGTGCCTGAGTCAGTTTGTTGCTCTCACCCATATTTCTCTTCCAACTGTGCCGCAACGTTATGTGCGAGTCGTTTGAGCGCTGGGATGTCGCTGCCCATAGCGGCTTCCGCCTGGTCTCTCAGTTCGTCTACAGCCCTCTCCTGCAGTTCGTTGTTACGTAAAAGGTGGCAGATAGTGCTGAAACCGCATATCTGCCGCATCTCGTTGTCTGATGCCATCCACTGAAAGGCTTTGTCTGCCGAATAGGGAAGGTGCTGGAACAGCAGAAGACTTACTGTCTGTGCTATCTCTGCTGTCTGGATGTCCTCAACCCAGATGTCCGCGATGTCTGGACAGAAGGTGTCAACTGGCTGAATCATGGCTGCCAGTATCTTACACTCGCGTATGGGTTCTTTCCACAGAGCCTGTGCCAGCCGGTGGTCTTTGCCGAACTCCTGCGCGATGTCCTGTAGCCGTGGCAGTTCCACACCGAAGTTGACACGGTAGTCGTCTGTCTGCCGCATCGCTGCTGAAGCCACCCCGTTCATGTTGGCGTGCAGCTCTCTCTTAATCGTTGACAAGAGGGAGTGTACTGTAGTCTCTGCTGTATCTGAGCATTTGTTCTGCATATCCTTCGGTATAGTCGATCTTTACGTCGGTTATGTTTCCCTGTCCGTCTTTGACGGCTGTGTACACTGGGTTGATGAAGCCTTTGTACGGTGAGAGGTTCAGTGCTTTGTAGCGTTCCAGTATCTCGTTGTGTAGGGTCGGGTCGACACGTACTCCGTAGTCCTCAACCAGTTTTTGTGCGGCTGCATAGTCTCCGGTACTCTTGATTCGTTGTATCTCGGCAAGCAGGTCACCGAACAAACCACGCAATTTCTCGTAGTCATTTACCCTTACGTATGTCTTTCCGTTTTTCTTTGTCATCTCGATCACCTTGTCTGCCTTGCCTTTTTCGTAGCACCAGTGTGCGATGAGCGAGCGGTTACGCATATGTGCCTCTTCAATGTTGTTGCCTGGCTGTATGCGCACCAACTGTGTCATTAGTCCGTTCATCATATAACTGTAATACTGTGCCTTGTATGCGTTCATGTCGGGTGTGAGTCCAAGGTCCACCAGTTTTCGGTCTGCGATATAATAGAGACCGAACAGGTCTGCTCGTGTTTCTTCGATAGTAGAACCGTATGCTTTCAGACTATCTCCGTCCACTCCTGGAAGGAGTTTACCTGAACCGTGTCCCAGACATTCGTGCAGGTCGGTGTGTAGGTCGTCAGTGATGTCACCGTATTTACCAATCAAGTCGACCTCTTCCTGTGAGTAGCAGAATTCTTTTCTCATGCCGTCTCCAGCCGCCTTGCTGTATGCTTCCGTCAGGTTGCTAATGGTCACCGACTTGCTGCCATGCTCCTTCCTGATCCAGTCGGAGTTCGGCAGGTTGATGCCGATGGCACTTGAGGGATACAGGTCTCCTGCCAGTATGGCAGCGGTAATGACCTTTGCAGATATTCCTTTCACGTTTTCCTTCTTGAACTCATCTGCTACAGGAGAATTGTCCTCAAACCATTGTGCGTTCTTGCTTAGCAGTTCCGTCCGTTGGGTCGCTTCAATATCTTTGTAGTTCACGATCGCCTCCCATGAGCATTTCAGTCCGAGGGGGTCACCGTAGCATTCGATGAATCCGTTGGTGAAGTCTACGAGCGGTTGGGTATTCTCAACCCAAAGGATGGAATACTCGTCGAAGGTCTCAAGGTTTCCGGTAGTGTAGTATTCAATCAGTTTGCTTATCACTTTCTTTTGTTGGTCGTCTTCTGCGAACGGCAGTGCCAACTTCAGGTGTTCCACGATTTTGGTGAGTGCTTGTCCGTACAGTCCGTCTGTAGTCCATCGTCTCTCGTATATCTTGCCTTCAGCATCCTTCACCAGTCTGCTGTTCATCCCGTACATAACTGGATGGTTGGGATTTCCCTTGGCTTTCTCTGCCAGATAGTAGTCTTCAGCCTCTTTCTGGGTCACCCCGTCGTAGTAATTGCTTGCGGAGGTGGCTATCAGGTCCTGTCCGTCTGCGAGGTTGACTCGTTTGGGTAATATTGTTGGGTCGAAGATCACCCTGCATATCTCGTCTATATTGATTTCACCGATTTCATCGGCGCACCTGCCACACTGCTCCCTGAACCATATCTCGTTGAAGTCGGGAACGAACTTATCGCACCCATAATGGTGGTGTATGCCGTTGGAGAACCATACCCGTTTCAGGTATACCTCCATTGCCTTGAAATCATCTGTGTTGTGGTCCACCAGTGTGGAGTCTGCTGTATAGATGGTCTCAAGTATGTGCCGTATACGGAGGTTGTACTTACAGTTCTGGTCGTACAGTATGTCGCGTCCGTACATGGATGCCTCTGCGAGGTGATATATCAGTGTTTTCTGTTTGAGTGTCAACTGTTCGAATCCGTTCACCTTGTAGCGGAGCATCTGTAGATCTGCGAACCGTTCGTTAGCATATCCGAAATCATTCTCTGCCGTGTCATTCTTAGGAACGGAACAGGATGTAAGTGTGAATGCGGTTATAGCCATGGCTTGTGTTATTCCTTTCATAAATGCGTTGTATTACATGGTTTCGTACTATCGCTGTGCAAAGATAGTGTAAACCAAAGACAATACAAAATATTATCAGTTTTTTTATTGTCTGGTTTGCCCTGTGCTCTAAACAAAAGATGTGCCGACGCGGTCAGAATCACTTCTTCTTGGTCGGCACGAGAATATATGTAAGAATTGAATGAAATGTGTTCGTTTCAATAACGTTAAGCGTCTATGTTTGCATAAGTTGCATTGCGCTCGATGAATTCCCTTCGTGGCGGCACATCATCGCCCATCAGCATAGAGAAGGTGTAGTCCGCCTCTGCTGCGTCTTCGATGGTCACTTGCTTGAGCAGACGTGTCTCCGGGTTCATGGTTGTCTCCCAAAGCTGTTCAGGGTTCATCTCTCCCAGACCTTTGTATCGCTGTGTCTTGATGCTGTCCTGGTTTCCGTCTCCGTTGACATCAATGAAGCGCAGTCGAGCCTGTTCGTCGTAGCAGTACTCGCTTATCTTTCCTTTTGTGCACTTGTACAGAGGTGGTGTCGCGATGAACAGTCGACCGTCCCTTATCAGTTGTGGCATGTAACGGAAGAAAAGGGTGAGCAGCAGTGTGTCGATGTGCGAGCCATCGACATCGGCATCGGTCATGATGATGGTCTTGTAATAGCGCAACTTGTCGTAGTTTGCCTCCTTGCTGTCGGTATCGTTCACTCCGAACTTCACACCCAGGGCGTTGATGATGTTGTTCACCTCCTCATGGTCGAATGCCTGGTGCCATTTGACACGCTCCACGTTGAATATCTTTCCTCGTATCGGCAGGATTGCCTGGAAATGACGGTCACGTCCTTGCTTGGCAGATCCGCCTGCGGAGTCTCCCTCGACGATGAACATCTCGCAATTGGCTGGGTCCTTGTCAGAGCAGTCCGCCAGTTTGCCCGGCAGTCCACCGCCAGACATTGGGTTCTTTCTCTGCACTTTCTCGCGTGCTGTCCGTGCGGCGATACGCGCTTCTGCTGCCAGTACCACCTTGTCTACTATGAGTTTGGCTTCCCTCGGATGCTCTTCAAGGTAGTTGGAGAGGGCTTCGCCCACAGCGGAGTTGACCGCTCCCATCACCTCGTTGTTTCCGAGTTTGGTCTTTGTCTGTCCCTCGAACTGCGGTTCTGCCACCTTTACTGATATGACTGCGGTCAGACCCTCACGGAAGTCCTCCGGACTGATTTCTATCTTCTGTTTGTTGAGACGCTCCATCAACTTCTGGTCATCGTTGGTGTACTTCTTGAGCACACGTGTCAGGGCGGTTCTGAATCCCTGCAGGTGTGTTCCGCCTTCGATGGTGTTGATGTTGTTGACGTATGAGTGTATGTTCTCCGAGTACGAGGTGTTGTACATGATGGCAGCCTCGATGGGAGTGTCTCCTTTTTCTGTGTTTAGGTAGATTATGTCGTCGAAGAGATGTGTACGTGTTGAGTCGATGTACTTCACGAAGTCGCGCAGACCTCCTTCTGAGTAGAAGAGGTCTTGGCGAATGCCTTCGAATCCTGCTTCTGCATTCGCATCCAAACGTTTGTCCGTCAGTGTGATCTTCAGTCCGGCGTTGAGGAATGCCAATTCTCTCATGCGGTTGGCGAGGATCTCGTACTTGTATACAGTGGTGATGAATATGCTGTTGTCTGGCCAGAACTGCTGGCGTGTACCCCTCAGTTCTGTCGTGCCGACTTGTTTGACATCGTATTGTGGATTTCCACACGCATATTCCTGCTGGTAAATCTTACCGTCACGGAACACCTGCGAAATCATCTTTGTAGACAATGCGTTGACACAACTTACACCCACTCCGTGGAGGCCGCCCGACACCTTGTATGAACCCTTGTCGAACTTACCACCGGCATGCAGGACGGTCATTACCACCTCAAGGGCAGAACGGTGCTCCTTCTCGTGCATGTCCACTGGGATTCCGCGCCCGTTGTCCTGTACGGTTATGGAGTTGTCTTCATTGATAGTTACCTCTATGTGTGTGCAATATCCTGCCAGTGCTTCGTCTATGGAGTTGTCTACGACCTCATACACGAGGTGGTGGAGTCCTTTCTCTCCGATGTCTCCGATGTACATGGCAGGACGCTTCCTTACTGCCTCCAGTCCCTCCAATACTTGGATGTTACTGGCGGAGTAACTTGCGTCAATCTTAGTATTTTCGTCCATTGCTAATTCTAATCACATTTTGTGGGTACAAATTTACGAAAAAAACTTCGACTGGCAATGCCTTGGGCTATAAAAATGCATAAAAAAAAGATGCCACTCAAACGGGCATCTTTGTTATTGCTAAATGGCATTACTCATCGTGTCGTTATCAAGAAAGTTTTGCAACGTACATCATTGCTCCAGACTTCAAGTTAGCTGCTTTCTTCCAGTGGATGATGTTGCGCTTAGCAAGCTTGTCAAGCATTTTCTGGAGGATTGGAAGCATGGCTGTTGCCTCTTCCTTTTCTTTTGTTGCACGGAGTCTTCCGAGTGCGGTACGCATTGTCTTTGCGTAGTAACGGTTGTGCAGTCTGCGTGCTTCAGACTTGCGGATACTCTTGATGGTTGATTTGTGATTTGCCATTATCTATGTCTATTTTTTTTACAGTTTCACCGGGCTTGAACCCGTTCTTCAATTCTTATCTTTTTTTTCTTGTCTTTGAGTAGTCCCTAGCAGAATCGAACTGCTCTTTAGAGAATGAAAATCTCTCGTCCTAACCGATAGACGAAGGGACCAGCCTCTTGCCTTTAAAGGCATAGCGAACCTGCTGTTTGCAGATTTGCGGTTGCAAAGGTACGGACTTTATTTAGACTGACAAAATTTTTACACTCTTTTTTTTGACGAAGTGCTTCTGTGCCGTTTCTTTTCTTTAAATTTGCAAGACGAAGTAACTCAAATATGTATGGAACGGTTAAGAGGTGTAGTGTTGAGAACGGTGAAGTATGGCGATGGTGGACATATTGTTGACATGTATACGGATGTGCGTGGAAGGATGTCTTTCGTGATGAAGAGGTCTGGTTCGGGACGCGCAAGACGCCCGTCGCGGTTTGTACCCTCGCACTTACTCGCCCTTAGCATGTTGGAGTTTGACTGTGACATCCACGGACAGGGGCGGTTGCCTCAGCCGTGTGGCGTGAGACTGTATAACGTGTATGGGAGCATACAGTCAAACCCAGTGAAGAGTGTCGTTGCCATGTTTATCTCTGAGTTTTTGGTGAATGCGCTTAGGGAAGAGTCACCCAATCCGTTGCTCTATGAGTATCTGGAGGATTCCCTACGGTGGCTCGACGGTTGCATGCAGGGGTACGCCAACTTCCACCTCGTATTCCTTATGCGCATGACCCGTTTCCTTGGAATCTATCCAGGACTTGACAAACGTAATGAGGCAAGAATCGGTGACGGAGGAGGGTATTACTACGATCTAATGAACAGTGAGTACAATGCGGTACTGCCCAAGCATCCGCATTACCTCCATCCCGACGAGGCGCGAGTCATACCTTATTTATTATATATGAACTATGACAACATGCACCTGTACAGGTTTTCAAGGGGACAGAGGTACAGATGTTTGGAGGTCATCAACGACTATTACAGACTTCATCTGCCGGGATTCGGTGAACTGAAGTCATTGGATGTCTTCAAGGAACTCTTTGATTGAACAACAGGTGGCTGTTGAATTGGATTGATAAAACAATAGGTTCCGTCACTCTTCCTTGATAATCCAGTCGCCAATGGTGCGCTGGTCACTGTCTTCCTCAACCCTAATGTATGCACCCAATAGGTTGAAGATAAGGTAGAAGACGGTTTGGAAGTCGCGCTCGTTCTTGTTTGACAGATGGTTGGAGATACCAGCAAGATAAGTCTTCAGACGAACCATCGCACATTCCACGTCACAGTTGTAGAGTTTTTCCAGCAGGTCGCCCACCAGACTGCTGTTGTCCATCGCTATCGGAGAGAGGTAGTTGGGGGCGAGGTTCTTCAGCATACCAATCTTCACCTCTCTGTTTGGGTAGCCCAAGGAGTAACGGCGCAGGATGGGATTGTACTTCTTTATGGTGAGATAGCCGCTCTGGTAGAGCAACGGCAGGGCGGAGGTCATCTGCTCGGGCGACACGTCAAAGTCATCTACGTCGCAGTTGTTGTTCTCTATGTCCAACAGGGTATTTGTTTACGATTTCTGCCATAACCTTGCTCTTTTACATTTCACTCCGCTAAGTTACGAATAAAAACCGACAAAGAGTTTTTACACGTAATTATTTTTCACCGACAGTGTCTGTTGAAGTAACTGGCAACTATATAAGCATGGATTTGATGTCAGGCTTTCTCTTATAGGCTGACAAGTAGGTGCAGTGTCCCACTGCACTCTTCACAATATGTGACGTGGGACACGTCACCCACTAATCTAATTTGCCCATGCAATATACCAAAACGCTAACATAGCATTTCTTTCCCATGATTTATTGTCATTACTCATCGTACGCTGCATAGTTCACATTTAACTTCTCGCTGCCATCGAATCTTCCCTGTTGTCAACCTGTTCCTCAGTCTGAAATAAAGTAATGGGAGGCAAGCCCATTGAACGGTTCTTGCCTCCCCTCTTCATAATTGTTGTTTTAGAACCCTGTTTCGGATTCCAGTGCAAAGGTACGGAGTTGTGCACCGTCTGCCAAATCTTTACGGTTGCATTTGGTTGCATACAATGAAATTATATATGCGCATAGGTGTCACATGCCTTTTTTTTGACTTTATCTGACAGAATTCGCATCTGGTTCAACTCCGGTGCCGGGACTGTACGGACTGCGTCTGCTCAAGGACTACAGCAAGCAGGGTGGGACGGGACTTCGGGCAGTCCAAAGGGAGAGTGTCATGCCATGTATGTATAGTCTCAGCGGATGTAAGCAGACATAGTTGACTTCCGGCATCAACATATCTGACGGACGTAAAGTGCTGGTGAGGTAAAATATTTTTGTCCAATGGCGCACACGGGTAGTGAATAAATTCTTACCTTTGTATCCTAAATTACGGAAGTACAAGAAGTACAATAAGTAACAGACAATAAAAACAAAAGAGAGCATTATGGAAATTACATCTAAGAGTTTCGATGAATTGGTTGCGCAGGGCAAACCGCTGGTACTTGATTTCTGGGCAACATGGTGTGGACCGTGCAGGAAGATTGGTCCGCTGGTAGAGGAACTGGCTTCCCAGTATGAGGGACAGGCAGTCATAGGCAAGGTGAATGTGGAAGACGAGGATGAGTTGGCTGCCAAATTTGGCATACGCAACATACCGACTGTTCTTTATATCAAGAACGGTGAAGTGGTGGACAAGCAGGTAGGCGCATGTCCCAAGAGTGTTCTCGAAGATAAACTCAAGGCAATTCTCTAACCTATGGCAGGTATCGACGACGAACTGATGAAGGGAGCCGAGGAGGATGCGCGCGAAGTGGCGTACATCCTCAACGAGCTGCCTCAGGAGTTGAAAGACAAGTTTACCGAAGACGACATCTACTATTTCATCGATGTCATTCTCGACTACTTCTCAGGTAAGGAGGCCGACAAAGATGGCTTCATCGATGTGGACGTGGATGATGTGGCACAGTATATCGTCAAGCAGGCGCATAAGGAGAAAATCGGTGAATACGACGCTGCAGACGTGTTCTTTGTGGTGCAGGCGGAGCTTGATTACAACGACAGTTTAGATAATTGAAAACAGACAAACTATGGACCCTACTTACATGAGTGACGGATACGGAATGACCGGAATCTCGATGTCAACCCTCTATTGGATAATCTTTATCGGCATAGCCGTGGTAAGCTGGCTTGTACAGGCCAACCTGCAGGCGAAGTTCAAGAAATACTCGCAGGTGAGGTCCTTCAAGGGACTGACCGGCAAGGAGACAGCCGAACTGATGCTCTCCGACTTTGGCATCCGTGATGTCAAGGTGCAGAGTGTCGGTGGACAGTTGACCGACCACTACAACCCAGTTGACAAGACTCTCAACCTTAGTGAGGGTGTGTACGGCAGCAACAGCATCATGGCTGCGGCAGTGGCTGCACACGAGTGCGGTCATGCCGTGCAGCATGCCCTGGCATACGGACCCCTGACCATGCGTTCCAAGCTGGTTCCTGTGGTGAGTTTCGCTTCAAGTTGGATGACATGGGTATTGCTGGGCGGTATGCTGCTGCTCAGTTACACTGGCAACACTACGGTGCTTGCCATCGGAGTGGCACTTTATGCACTTACAACCATCTTTTCTTTGGTGACGCTACCAGTGGAGATTGACGCCAGTCGCAGGGCGGTGAAATGGCTCGACTCACGCGGACTGACCGATGCGGAGACACACGACAATGCGGTCAGTGCACTGAAGGCGGCAGCCTATACCTATGTGGTAGCAGCGTTAGCTTCACTTGCCACACTGTTATACTACGTGCTGATGTTGTTGAACAACCGCAAGTGACATGCCACAGAGCCAGGTCCAGATAGAGCAGCAGGTAGAGAGGCAGTTGCAGAAACTGACCCCTCAGCAACTGATGGTGGCAAAACTGGTAGAGCTGCCTATGGTGGAACTGGAGGACAGGATAAAGACCGAGCTTTACGACAATGTGGCTCTCGAAGAGGGTCACGGTGACAGTGGGGCAGACGAAGGTACTTATGAAGAGGACGGTCATGACGACCGTGGAGCGGACTCTGCAGACGATGGACTGTCTGATGACAGTCCTCAGGCGGATGATGGTGGAGGAGAGTACGGAGAGGATGACATACCCGTATATACCCCTTCATCTGGACGCACGGCAGAGGAGGAGATTCCTATCGGTGACACCAAGTCCTTCATCGAGGATTTAAAGCGGCAGATATATGACTATAACCTGTCCGACAAGCAACAGGAACTGGTGGAGTACCTCATCGGGACACTCGACGACCGCGGTTTCATCGACCGCTCACTGCAGGGTATCTCCGATGACTTGCTCTTCAACTTCGATATAGATGCCAGCGTGGCAGAACTGGAGGAGGCATTGGGGGTACTGCAGAGCTTCGACCCCCCGGGAATCGGGGCACGCAACCTTAGAGAGTGTCTGCTCCTGCAGATCGATAGGAAACTGTCTGACGTGACCGACACTGGTGTCAAAACCCTTCTCCTGCTGGAACATGACATCGTGGACAAGCATCTTGGACAGGTGCAGAGAAATATGGAAGGGGAGATAGCCGATGAGTTGGGACAGCAGCTGGAGGAGGTACACCGTGCGATAGAAGGGATTACGAGACTGAACCCGCACCCGGGACTGGCGTTGAGCGAGTCATCGGAAGACAGGGCGCAGACTGTCATCCCTGATTTCATCATAGAGACCACACCCGACGGTGAGATTAGTGTAGAACTGAACTGCGGTGAAATCCCTGAACTGAGGGTGTCACCCGAGTACGAGGCGCAGCTCAAGGACTACCAAAGGACTGCTGGCAAGATGAGCAAGTCCAAGCGGCAGGCTTTCGAGTACATGCGGCAGAAGGTGGAAGGGGCGAGGATGTTCGTCGACTCCGTCCGCCAGCGTCAGCACACGCTCTACATCACCATGAAGGCTATCGTCAGTTTCCAGCGTGACTTCATGCTGACACAAGACGAGTCACGGCTCTTGCCGATGCGTCTGGTGGACGTGGCTGAGCGCACCCATCTCGACATCTCTACAGTGTCGCGTGTGCGTAAGAGCAAGTATGCATTGGTCGATGGGCAACTCTATCCACTCGATTTCTTCTTCCTGCGAGCCCGTACCAATGCCGACGGTGAGGCTCTCGAACACAAGGAGATAAAAGAGCGGATACGTGAACTCATCGATGCTGAGGACAAGCGCAAACCGCTGTCCGACCAGAAGATAGTGGAGCTGTTGATGCAGTCCCACTTCAATATAAGCCGCCGTACGGTAGCCAAATACCGCAGTGAGATGGGTATACTGCCTACAATTGAAAGGAAGGTATTATGAACGCAAAGTCCTTCATCCGCTTCGCTAACATCTATTCGGCTGTGTTCTCACCGTTCTACGCTCCCTTGTGGGCATTCATATGGCTCTTCCTCTTCAGTTACCTGAGGATGTGGCCGTGGCAGTACAAGGTGTTCATACTGGTCATAGTATGCGTGTTCACCATATTGTTGCCCACACTCACGATAGACCTGTTCAGGCGACTTAACCGCTGGTCGAACTGGCAACTGAGTCACCGCAAACACCGTCACCTCCCATATCTGGTGACCATCGCTTGTTACGTGGCTTGCGAGTGGCTGTTCATCCAGATGAACACTGCACTTTTCATGCGCGGTATGATACTGGCGACACTCGTGGCAGGTGTCGGATGCGCCATCGTCAATATATGGTGGAAGGTGAGTACTCACATGGCAGGGATGGGTGGACTGTTCGGTACGGTCATATCGTTCAGTTACCTTTTTTACTTCAACCCCATAATTCCCATGTGCTGCTTGCTCCTGCTGTCGGGAGTGATGGGCACGAGTCGCATGATACTGCGCCAGCACACCTTGTCGCAGGTCATCGTGGGCTTCCTCATAGGAGCGTTCAGTGCCATGACCTTTATCCTGATAGCCTGGATATGAGGTGACAAGACATTTAAGTATTACAAAACAATAAACAAAAACGAGACAAAAAATGAATCCAGTAGTATCTATTATCATGGGCAGTCAGTCCGACATGCCTGTGATGGAAAAGGCTTCCAACTACCTTCAGGAGCAGAACATCCCTTTCGAGGTCAATGTGATGTCGGCACACCGCAATCCGGAGGGGGTAGCTGAGTTTGCTAAGGGAGCGAAGGACAGAGGAATCAAGGTTATTATCGCAGGAGCTGGCATGGCAGCTGCGTTGCCAGGAGTGATTGCAGCCTATACCACACTTCCAGTGATTGGTGTGCCAATCAAGTCGGGTGCGCTTCAGGGCATGGACGCTCTCCTCGCCATTGTTCAGATGCCGCCGGGCGTGCCTGTAGCCACCATGGCCATCGACGGAGCCAAGAATGCGGCTGTGTTCGCACAGAAGATATTGAACCTCGCATCCCACTGAACCCATATACGTCACAGACATGAGGCGCAAGACAGTTGAAGTATGGGTGGGCGATGTCCCGATGGGAGGCGACAATCCCATAAGGGTACAGTCCATGTGTACCACGTCCACTATGGACACGGAGGGCTGTATTGCCCAAATCAAGCGTATAGTGAATGCTGGAGGCGAGTATGTGCGTCTCACGACGCAGGGCATACGTGAGGCGGAGAACCTTAGGAACATCAAGGAAGGACTGCTGCGTGACGGTTACACAGTCCCCATCATAGCGGACGTGCATTTCAATGCCAAGGTGGCTGACGTGGCTGCCCTGTATGCCGAAGGGGTGCGCATCAACCCAGGCAATTATGTTGATCCGGCGCGCAAGTTCCTCCAACTCGACTATTCAGACGAGGAGTATGCCAACGAGCTGAAGAAGATTGATGAGCGGTTCGTTCCCTTCCTTAATATATGTAAGGAGCACCACACCGCCATAAGGATTGGGGTCAATCACGGTTCACTTTCCGACCGTATCATGAGTCGTTACGGTGACACTCCCGAGGGTATGGTGGAGAGTTGTATGGAGTTCCTCCGTATCTGTGTGCGTGAGGATTTCATGAACGTGGTCATATCCATCAAGGCAAGCAACACCGCGGTCATGGTGACCACGGTACGTCTGCTGGTGCGCACGATGGACGCTGAAGACATGCATTTCCCCATACACCTCGGTGTGACCGAGGCAGGTGAGGGTGAGGACGGACGACTGAAGAGTGCGGTGGGCATCGGCTCGCTCTTGCTTGACGGTATCGGTGACACCATACGTGTAAGTCTGAGCGAGGAACCAGAGAATGAGATTCCTGTCGCCTACGGTATCCTTCAGGCGGCACGTGCCCGTATCACACGAAATGAATATATCAGTTGCCCGGGATGCGGACGCACACTGTACAACCTGCAGGAGACGATAGCCCGGATAAAGGCTGCAACCAGTCATATGAACGGACTGAAGATAGCCATCATGGGCTGCATTGTCAACGGTCCGGGAGAGATGGCTGATGCGGACTATGGTTATGTGGGGGCAGGTGTTGGTAAGGTGAGTCTCTATAGACGTAAGGAGTGCGTTGAGAAGAACATCCCCGAGCAGGATGCGGTGGAACACCTCCTGCAGCTCATAGAGAGCGACAGGATATAAAAACGCAAGTACGTGCGATGCTCGATGCAAGTCCTTTCATCATATTCCACAAACAATAACGTTTATACTAGAAACGAGAATGTCCAGCCTTGGATGACAAACTGTCATCAGGCTGGACATCTTATTATTTCCAATGAGCCTTCTGTGCTTTGGGTTATGGAGCACCTAAAGACCCAAGTTTAAGAGATGCACATTATGTGTATCTTATTTTTCTGCGACTGGCCGAATAGCGTATCCTCCGAAACGATCGGCTTTGCTATCAGTGTTGAAACCGTTTTCGATATAAAGGTCAAAGGCAGCGCAATTATATGATGAATCGAGTGAAGTGGACCAATAGCATCCGTAGAGTCTCGTGCCGCTGATATTATCCCCGTTGTAAAAGCCTACAGCTGGCATAAATATCGAATTGCCGTTCTTAGTACTGATGACCTTATAGCCTTCTACCTCAGAACCTGATGAGTTTGTCTGTCTTGTCCAAGTCCATGTGCAGTTGTTGTTGTCAAGAAGTTCAGCAAACTCGTTAACAGTAGGCATACGGCATGAGTCACCCCAGTTAACGTAGGCTGCATCGTCTTCCTTATCGAGAACAGTTTTGCCATCGGTAGAGTTATACTTGGTTAAATTGTCTTCTGAGGTACCATACTTGTAGGTCTCCCATGTATATCTAGACTTGGAGGTAGTCTCACCCCACGCAAAATACTTTCCATAGTCTGCAGCTGACTCTGCGTCGATATTTGTTTCAGCCCAAAGCAGACCGCTTGGTAAACCGAGGTCCACGAACTTGTGGCCGTTGATAATTTTGCCGTCTTTAGGATCCTCTTCCTGTGTATAGAAAGTAACGGAGTCCACTTCTGTTGTGGTATACTCCACTACGCTGCCGTCGGTCTTGTAAACCTTCATCTTGTTGGTTGTCTGAGCCGAAACGGTTGTGAACTGTGCAGCGAAAAGCACGCTGCACAAAAGGGTAAATATCTTTCGCATAATCTGTATGTGTTTTGTTTGATTTTGTTGGTTACTTCTTTATCACTTTGAAACTTACGCCACCCTCGGTGCTAACGACGTAGACACCAGCACTGGCAGATGAAAGGTCAACACTAACGTTGCCCTGTGAGTCTGCTGCAGCAGACGCAACGGCTGCACCGCTGACGGAAACGACACGGATGCGCTCCCCGGCTTTCATGCCACTTACGGAAACAGCACCACTTGCATAGCTGAACAGAGGATTGGAGACAGCACCGTCAGCATCAACACGCTTGATGGCAGTCGTGATGTCATCCTCGAAGTAGTAACGCTTGACAGCGGAGAATTCGTAACTGGCACTCTCTTGGTCAGCAGCTGACACGGTGATTCCTGTGGATGTCATCGTAATCTTCGGTGTAGCCGAGAATGCGAAACTTGCCTTGGTGCCGTCCGCAAAAAGGAACGTCACGCCCGGCG
Organism: Alistipes ihumii; assembly: GCA_963626085.1. Taxonomy (GTDB): domain Bacteria; phylum Bacteroidota; class Bacteroidia; order Bacteroidales; family Bacteroidaceae; genus Colivivens. The sequence goes on from CAVFVJ010000003.1 coordinate 41,246, forward strand.
TTGCCGCCCATGCTGACGAACTGAACGCCAAGAGGGCAAGGCATAAAGAGTAGAGTTTCTTCATAGATTTACACATTATTGAGTTGATAAACAAGTGTCTGCTTTTCGCAAGCAAGACAATTTTGCAACTGCAAAGATGCACATAAAAACCATGCCCCAACAAACCATGCGGACATTTATGCTCGGAACGAAGTGTTTTTTTTGATTTGAATCAACTATATGAAACGAGAACACGCAAATATTGCATGGTGATTAGTAGGTGACGTGTCCCACGTCACATCTAATTATTAGCAGTGCAGTGGGACACTGCACCTACTAATAATACTTACACAAAAGAAGGCAGACCCGATTCACTCGGGTCTGCCTCTTGTGTTATGACGTTTCTGTTTACATCATGCCGCCCATGCCCTGGCCACCGCCCATAGGCATCTCTGGCTTCTCTTCCTTCTTGTCGCAGATGACACACTCGGTGGTGAGCAACATACCAGCGATAGACGCTGCGTTCTCAAGAGCCACACGTGTCACCTTGGCTGGGTCGATGATACCGCTCTCACGGAGGTTCTCATAGACATCCTTACGGGCGTTGTATCCGAAGTCACCCTTGCCGTTGCGTACCTTGTCTACCACTACGCTGCTTTCCATTCCGGCATTCTCCACAATCTGACGGAGAGGCTCCTCGATGGCACGGCGTATGATGGCGATACCAGTGTCCTCGTCTGCGTTGTCGCCCTTGAGGTCCTTGATGGAGTCGATGGCACGGATGAGAGCCACACCACCACCGACAACAGTACCTTCCTCGATGGCTGCACGAGTAGCACAGAGTGCATCGTCCACACGGTCTTTCTTCTCCTTCATCTCAACCTCGGATGCGGCACCCACGTAGAGTACAGCTACACCACCTGAGAGCTTAGCCAGACGCTCCTGCAACTTCTCCTTATCGTAGTCTGAAGTGCTGTTCTTAATCTCGTTCTTTATCTGGTTGACACGGTCCTGGATATTGTTCTTCTCGCCCTTGCCGCCCACGATAGTGGTGTTGTCCTTGCTGATAGTTACCTTCTCAGCACTTCCAAGCATCTCCACAGTAGCCTGTTCGAGCTTGAGACCCTTCTCTTCGCTGATTACCACACCGCCAGTGAGGACTGCTATATCCTCAAGCATAGCCTTACGACGGTCACCGAAGCCTGGAGCTTTGACAGCACAAATCTTCAACTGACTGCGCAGACGGTTGACTACGAGGGTAGTCAGAGCGTCACTGTCCACATCCTCTGCAATCACGAGCAGTGGTCTGCCAGTCTGGACAGCCGGTTCCAGAATCGGGAGGAACTCCTTGATGTTGGATATCTTCTTGTCGTAGATAAGGATGAGAGGTGTGTCCATCACACATTCCATCTTCTCAGTGTCGGTCACGAAGTAAGGAGAGAGGTAACCTCTGTCGAACTGCATACCCTCAACCACACTGATGGTAGTGTCACGCGACTTAGCCTCCTCGATGGTGATGACACCGTCCTTGCTTACCTTCTTCATGGCGTCGGCAATCAACTTACCGATCTCCTGGTCGTTGTTGGCACTGACAGTAGCAACCTGCTCAATCTTGTCGTAGTTGTCGTTCACCTGCTCGCTCTGAGCCTTGATGTTTTCAACAACCTTTGCCACAGCCTTGTCCATACCACGCTTCAAGTCCATCGGGTTAGCACCTGCAGCCACGTTCTTCAGACCTGCATTGCATATAGCCTGTGCCAGTACGGTAGCAGTGGTTGTTCCGTCGCCCGCATCGTCACCAGTCTTGCTTGCAACACTCTTTACGAGTTGTGCGCCAGTGTTCTGGAAAGCATCGTCCAGTTCAATCTCCTTTGCCACAGTAACACCATCCTTGGTGATCTGTGGAGCTCCGAACTTCTTCTCTATGATGACGTTGCGTCCCTTAGGACCGAGAGTCACCTTCACTGCGTTTGCCAGTGTGTCGACACCCTTCTTGAGCTCCTTGCGAGCGTCTATGTCAAATTTCAATTCCTTAGCCATAATTCTTTACTGTTTTTAATTTGTTAGACTTAACCGAGAACTGCGACAACGTCAGATTGGCGCATGATAAGATATTTGGTTCCTTCATACTCGACCTCAGTGCCAGCATACTTGCCGTAGAGAACCTGGTCGCCTACCTTCAATACCATCTCCTCGTCCTTTGTGCCGTTTCCTACAGCCACAACCTCGCCCTGGAGTGGTTTTTCCTTTGCTGTGTCCGGGATGATGATACCGCCGACAGTCTTGGTCTCTGCAGGTGCGGGTACTATCAATACCCTGTCTGCTAATGGTTTAATCTTCATAATGCTTTCTGTTTATATTGTTATTCTTATGTTTATGCGAGTATTGTACTCACTTAGGTGAGGTACAAACCACATGCCAACCCCACGATGCTGACACCCTATATGTTGATTTGTGACAGTTTGTCATGACTGATTCGGATAATTGTCGTAATTTTGTATCCGGATATGGGAAAACTGTTTCATGACATAAACGTGAGGCTCACCGACATCTATGCGAGGGAGGAAGCTCAGGCCGTGGCGTTGCTGCTGCTGGAGAAGACCACCGGACTGTGCCGTGCGGACGTGCTCATGGGGAAGGACGACGGGTTGCTGGAGGAGACGAGGCTCATGCTTCGTCCTCTGGTGGAACGTCTGCTCCAGCATGAACCTGTACAGTACGTGATGGGTGAGGCAGACTTCTGTGGAATGTCGTTGAAGGTCACTCCCTCTGTGCTTGTACCACGGCAGGAGACGGAAGAGTTGGTGGATGTGGTGATGAGTCTCATGGAACATTATATTGGAGGACAGGATGAGGGACAGGGTGATGTACAACGTGACGCTGTCCATCTGCTCGACATAGGAACTGGCAGTGGCTGCATCGCCCTTGCACTGAAGAAGCGGTTGCCTCGTGCGGAGGTGACAGCGGTGGACAAATCGGCAGAGGCATTGGAGGTGGCGAAGGAGAATGCCGTGAGAGTACATGCGGATGTGGACTTCCATTTGGAGGACATCCTTACCGCACAGCCTCATTCTGGGGAGTATGACGCAATCGTTTCCAATCCCCCTTATGTGTGCGACAGGGAGAAGACGGAGATGGACACCAATGTGTTGGACTTCGAGCCCCATACCGCCTTGTTCGTTCCCAACGACCGTCCTCTCCTGTTCTATGACAGGATTATATGGTACGCACAGAGTGCGCTCAAAGTAGGGGGACTGCTTGCTTTCGAGGTCAACAGACTCTATGGGGCTGACGTGGCGCAGGCGATGACCGGTGGAGGGTTCACTGGGGTGACGGTGAGGAAGGACATGTATGGCAACGACAGGATAGTGACAGGATGGAGACAAGGAAAGAGATGACAGAGAAAGAGGCTTTCGTCCGTCTGTCTGCCAAGTGTGCGGTGACGGAGTACTGCTGTGCCGACATGAGGAGGATGATGGCGCGGTGGGACTTGCAGGACGATGCCCGGGAACGGATTCTCACCCGTCTGCAACAAGAGAGGTTTGTGGACGAACGGAGGTATGCCGGTGCGTTTACACGCGACAAGTTCAGATATAATAAATGGGGTGTTGTCAAGATTGCGCAGCAGTTGCGGATGAAAGGGATAGCCCCTGACATAATAGACGAGGCAGTGAAGGAGGTGGGCGATGACACAGCTCTGTCCACTTTGCGTCAACTCATAGAAGCGAAGCGCACTACGGTCAAGGGTAAGTCGGAATACGAGGTCAACTGTAAGCTGATACGGTTCGCCCTGTCGAGGGGATTCAGTATGGACAATATAAATAAGGTGTTGCACACCGACTTTGACGACTGATGGCACGTATGGTGTGGGGATTGGTATCGGATGTGGCGGACTTCCTTTTTCCGCGTTACTGCGCTGTCTGTGGGACGAGGCTTACCAAGACGGAGTTGGACGTGTGTGTCAGTTGCCTGAGTGGCTTGCCGAAGACCCACGCCCATCTGATGACAGAGAACCCCATAGAGAAACTCTTCTGGACGTTCATTCCCATAGATCGTGCTACATCCTATTTCTTTTATGAGTCGGCTGAGGCTCACCGGGTGCTGCATCAACTCAAATACCTCAACCGTCCCCATGTGGGAGAGGTGTTGGCACGTGTCATGGCTACCGACCTGCAAGAAGAGGGTTTCTTCAAGGGCATGGATATGATAGTGCCAGTGCCGTTGCACTGGAGACGCAAGAGGTCACGTGGATACAACCAGTGCGACTATATAGCGAAGGGCATCAGCAGTGTCACTGGACTGCCAGTGGCAAAGAACGTGATTAGGCGTGTCGTCAACAACAAGACACAGACCCGACTGGAGATAGGCGAGCGCAGAGAGAACGTGGAGGACATCTTTAAGTTGGTAGATGCGGATGTCGTCCGTGGCAAGCATGTACTGCTGGTGGACGACGTGATCACCACAGGCTCCACCGTCATATCTTGTGGGACTGCGCTGGCGCAGGCAGGTGAGGTGACAGTCTCTGTGGTCAGTCTGGCGTATGCTGGACGCACCTTCCTTGTGCATGATAGAAATCAAATGTGAAACGATACAGAGTCAATATATGAAGATAGGCAATATAGAGTTGGGCGACCGCCCGGTGTTTCTCGCCCCGATGGAGGACGTGACAGACCAGCCCTTCCGTCTCCTGTGCAAGGAGTTCGGTGCGTCGATGGTCTATTCGGAGTTCGTCAGTGCCGACGCGCTGATACGGTCGGTGGACCGTTCGTTGCAGAAAGCCAGGGTGTGCGACGAGGAACGTCCTGTGGCGATACAGATATACGGACGTGATGTGGAGAGTATGGTGGAGGCAGCAAAGATAATAGAGGCAGAGTCAAAGCCCGACGTGCTCGACCTAAACTTCGGCTGTCCGGTGAAGAAAGTGGCTGGCAAGGGTGCGGGGGCAGGGATGTTGAGGAACATACCGCTCCTGCTCGACATAACCCGTGCGGTGGTGGATGCCGTAAGGGTACCGGTGACGGTGAAGACACGGCTCGGTTGGGACAACGACAGTAAGGTGATAGTGGACTTGGCAGAGCAGTTGCAGGACTGTGGCGTACAAGCCATTACGATACACGGCAGGACACGTAGCCAGATGTATACTGGTGAGGCGGACTGGACTCTCATAGGTGAGGTGAAGAACAACCCACGCATGACGATACCCGTCATAGGCAACGGAGACATCAAGACACCCGAGAGGGCCAAGGAGTGCTTCGACCGCTATGGAGTGGACGCAGTCATGGTGGGGCGCGCCACCTTTGGTGCTCCGTGGATATTTAAGGAGATACGCCATTATCTGGACACAGGTGAGAGGCCCACACTGTCGAACGCCTGGAAACTGGATGTGCTACGGAGGGAGATACACGAGAGTGTGATGGCAAACGGCAAGGATGAACTGAGCGGCATACTGCATGTGCGCCGCCACTTGGCAGCCTCGCCCCTGTTCAAGGGGATACCCGACTTTCGGCAGACACGCATCCGTATGCTGAGGGCGGAGACCGAGGACGAGCTGTCTTTCATACTGGATGAAATCAGTTCCGTCATCTGCTAATTGACTGACATTTATTTTGCCGTTCAGTAGAATTACACTAACTTTGCAAAGATAATTAAACAATAAGGACATGAATACAGTAGAGAATTTATTGGCAGGAAAACTGCTAAAGGTGAAAGCTATAAAGTTACAGCCGGACAATCCGTTCACATGGGCATCAGGGTGGAAGTCGCCGTTCTATTGCGACAACCGCAAGACCTTGTCGTATCCCGACCTCAGAGTGTTTGTCAAGACGGAGTTGACACGACTGATTATGGAGAACTTCCCGGAGGCGGAGGCTGTGGCTGGAGTAGCCACAGGTGCTATAGCGCAGGGTGCGCTCGTAGCAGATGCACTGAACCTTCCGTTTGCCTATGTGCGGTCGAAGCCAAAAGACCACGGCATGGAGAACCTTATAGAGGGTGAACTGACACCGGGCGCCAAGGTCATCGTCGTGGAGGACCTTATCTCCACCGGTGGAAGCAGTCTTAAGGCAGTGGCAGCTCTGAGGGCAGCCGGTTACGAGGTGGTCGGTATGGTAGCGTCCTACACCTATGGCTTTGAGGTGGCGAAGAAAGCGTTCGATGAGGCTGGTGTGACACTGATGACACTGACCAACTATGAGGCAGTGCTCGACGTGGCGTTGCAGACAGGTTACATACAGGAGAGTCAGGTGCCTGTGCTCCACGAGTGGCGTAACGATCCGGCAAACTGGATGAAATGACATTATTTATATTATAGCGTAAAGACAGATGAAGGTAGAGAGTGCTATAAAGTCAATCGGGTATCCGCAGGAGGCGGTTTACGCGAAGGTATCGGACTTGAAGAACCTGGAGGCCATCAAGGATAAACTCAATGACCCCGATACGCAAGCACGGCTGAAAGCCAATGTCAATGATGACAATATGGAGAAAGTGAGGAAATCACTGGAGACGATACAGTTCGACACCGACTCGGTGAGCATGGAGGTGAAGCCGATTGGCAACATCACTATAGCTGTCATCGAGCGTGAGAGTCCTAAGATGGTGAAGTTCGCGTCTAAGCAGTCGCCCATAAGTTTCAGCCTGTGGGTGCAGGTGCTTCCCGTTACTGATGATACATGTAAAATGAAAATAACTGTGGATGCCAGTGTCAACCCCTTCATCGGAGGCATGATATCCAAGCCTCTGAAGGAAGGGGTGGAGAAACTGGCGGACATGTTGGCGGCATTGCCTTATGAGTAAAGATAAGCTGTGGACGAAGAACGTCCAGATGACGGAGGAGATAGAGAAGTTCACCGTGGGTCGTGACCGTGAGATGGACCTCTACCTCGCCAAGTACGATGTGTTGGGTTCGATGGCACATATCACCATGCTCGAATCCATCGGTCTGCTGCAGAAGGACGAGTTGCAGCAGTTGTTGTGTGAACTCAAGGAGATATACAAGCAGGCGGATGCTGGACAGTTCGTGATTGAGGAGGGGGTGGAGGATGTCCACTCGCAGGTGGAATTGCTCCTGACCCGTAAGTTGGGCGACATAGGCAAGAAAATCCATTCCGGACGCTCGCGCAACGACCAGGTACTGGTAGACCTCAAGCTCTTCATCCGTGACAGGATACAACGGCTGGTGGGACTTATGGAATCCCTCTTCGATGAACTCATCTCCAAGAGCGAAGAGTACAAGGACGTGCTGATGCCGGGTTACACCCATCTGCAGGTGGCGATGCCATCGTCGTTCGGACTCTGGTTCGGTGCTTATGCAGAGAGTCTGGTGGACGACATGCAGTACATGCTGGCAGCATGGAGGATAACCAACCGTAATCCGTTAGGTTCGGCTGCGGGCTACGGCAGTTCGTTCCCACTTAACCGTCAGATGACGACCGACCTGCTTGGATTCGACTCGATGGATTATAATGTGGTGTATGCACAGATGGGGCGCGGTAAGGTGGAGCGTAACGTAGCGTTCTCCATGGCGAGTGTTGCTGGCACGCTCTCCAAGCTGGCGTTCGATGCCTGTCTGTTCAACAGCCAGAACTTCGGCTTCGTGAAACTGCCGGACGACTGCACCACTGGTTCCAGCATCATGCCTCACAAGAAGAACCCCGATGTGTTCGAGTTGACGCGCGCCAAGTGCAATAAGATACAGGCATTGCCGCAGACGGTGATGATGATAATGAACAACCTGCCGTGCGGCTATTTCCGTGACCTGCAAATCATTAAGGAGGTGTTCCTGCCATCATTCGACGAATTGGAGGACTGTCTGAGGATGGCTGCGTACATCATCAACAAGATGAAGGTGAACGAGCATATCCTTGACAACCCGATATACGACAATATGTTCAGCGTGGAGGAGGTGAACCGTCTGGCAAGTGTCGGAATGCCGTTCCGCGACGCTTACAAGAAGGTCGGTCTCGACATCGAGGCTGGCAAGTTCACGCCCGACAAGAATATACACCATACCCATGAGGGTAGTATCGGTAACTTGTGCAATGACAGGATAGAGGCTTTGATGCACAAGACCGTCGGTGAATTCGACTTTAACCGTGTAGACAATGCTTTACAGGCGTTGCGGAAATAGCGGTGTCAAGTTGCCTGTCCTCTCGTTGGGCTTGTGGCATAACTTCGGAGGAGTCGATGACTTCGACAAGGCACGCGGCATGATTCTCGCTGCGTTCGATGCAGGAGTCTGCCATCTCGACCTTGCCAACAACTACGGTCCGCCTCCGGGCAGTGCCGAGGAGACCTTCGGTAGGGTACTGAGGGAAGACCTGCGGTCGCACCGTGACGAACTGTTCGTGTCCAGTAAGGCTGGGCATGACATGTGGCAGGGGGTGTACGGCACAGGTTCATCGAGGAAGAACATAATGGCTTCCTGTGACCAGAGCCTACGTCGTACGGGACTCGATTACTTCGATGTGTTCTACAGCCATCGCTATGATGCGGAGACCCCTCTAGAGGAGACTATGCAGGCATTGATAGACCTTGTACGTCAGGGCAAGGCTCTGTACGTGGGCATATCAAAGTACCCGGCTGACAAACAGTGTGAGGCTTACCGCATACTGCATGAGGCGCACGTGCCGTGCCTGTTGAGCCAGTACCGCTGCTCGTTGTTCGACCTCAAGGCAAGACACGACAATTTCGACTGTGCGGTGGACGCAGGCTCGGGCATCATCTGTTTCTCTCCACTGGCACAGGGACTGCTCACTGGCAAGTACAACGATGGGATTCCGGCAGACAGTAGGGCTGCCAAGGAGTCGGGATTCCTGAAGGTGGCGCAAGTTACACCCGAGCGTGTCGAGGCAGCAATGCTGTTGGCAGAGGTGGCGCAGGGACGTGGTCAGACCTTGGCACAGATGGCTCTGTCGTGGGTGTTGAACGACCCGAGGGTGACCAGCGTCATCGTCGGTGCATCGTCTAAGGCACAGTTGGAGTCTAATCTGAAGGCACTGAACAGCAACGGTTTCACCGATGACGAGCTGTCGCTGATAGAAGGGATAATCAAAGACCCTGTACTTTCATTCTGACGACATGAGGAGAACTACAATCATATTGATTTGTGTGTTGTGCCTGTGTGCTTGTAAGGACGAGATAAGTGGCACTTACTCCACCAAGTACCCGGTGCGCTTCTATTATGAGGTGGCTGGAAGCACGGAGATGTACAATGCCCTCGGCAACCCGGGAGAGTTTGTGACCGTGCGCCCTATCAGTGGCAAGATACGTATCGAGAATACGCTGGGCAGTACCGACTACTCGCTCTCGCAGGTGGGGTACAGTGAGTTCGAGTTTGGACTGGGCGGACTGATAATAGGCACCAGTTCCACGCTCAACATGTCGGGTGGTTACGACCTCGTGGCGTACGACTTGGCGTGTCCGAACTGTGACCGCCAGAGTTACCGCCTGACAGTCAAGGACAATGGGACGGCACTCTGTTCCCATTGCGGCAACTCGTACGACCTCAACAACTATGGTTGGATAATATCCGTCACTGATGAGTCGAAGCAGTACCGTGGGTTGTACAGGTATAGGATATCGTACAATGGCATTGCCGTCAATGTCAACAACCACTGACACTCACGCTAATACTACACCTTATTTATAAGGGATTTATAATACAAGAATAATGGAACAGGAACCACACCAGACACAGTCACTGAAGGAGCGCACAGCCAAGGGACTGTTGTGGGGCGCACTGAGCAGCGGTTCCACTCAGGTGCTCAACGCAGTCTTCGGCATCGTGCTGATGGCAGTTCTCGAACCAGGCGACTACGGAATGACGGCAGTCCTTGCCATCTACTCCACCATCGCTGCTGCCATCCAGGACAGTGGGTTCGTGGCTGCACTGACGAACAAGCGGAACCCCACCCACAGGGACTACAACTCCGTCTTCTGGTTCAATATCCTGACCAGTGCCACCATCTATGTCATCCTGTGGTTCTGTGCTCCGTTGATTGCGGAATACAACAACGACGGGCGGCTCGTGTGGCTCTCCCGTTATGCCTTCCTGGGTTTCTTCGTTGCCAGTTTCTCCATCACCCCTCGTGCCATACTATTCAGGCAACTGAAGGTGAGGGAGCAGACCATAAGTACGGTCGTGGCTCTCTTGTCTTCTGGCATTGTGGGAATCACCATGGCACTGTGTGGACTGGGCTACTGGAGTATCGCCACCCAATCGATAATATTCGTGGGACTGATCTCTGTGATGAGTTGGCACTACTCACGGTGGAGACCCTCGCTCAATATCAGTTTCCAACCCATACGTGAGATGTTCGGGTTCAGTTGTAAGTTGCTTGTCACGAACATCTTCAATAACATCAATAAATATGCGCTGGAGTCAATCCTCGGGCGGTACTACCCCAAGCAAGAGATAGGTTACTATTCACAGGCGAACAAATGGAATTTGATGGGCAGTAACATCATCTCCGACATGGTGCAGAGGGTGGCGCAACCTATGTTCGTGCAGGTGGGCGACGACCGTGAGCGGTTGAACCGTGCCTTCCGCAAGATAATGTGCTTCACCTCGTTTGTTGCCTTCCCCCTCATGCTTGGACTGAGTATGGTGGCTGAGGAGTTTATCTCCCTGTTTCCCGATAGGTGGATGCCTACCGTGCCCTTCCTCAGGATGCTTGCCGTGGGCGGTGCGTTCATCCCACTCGCTGCACTCTACTCCAACTTTCTCATCAGTCGCGGACGTTCGCAGACCTACATGTGGAATGTCATTTGTCAGAGCGTGCTCATCATCGCTGGGGTGTTTGCAGTGCAGTTCTTCGGACTGGAGGTGTGTGGACAGAGTGGTTTCAGATTGATGATACTGTTCTACGTCACAGTACTGGCAGGATGGCTGTTCGTGTGGCATTACTTCGTGTGGAGGGAGACGGGACTGTCCCTGCTGCGTGTACTCATGGATATCCTCCCTTACATGACGGTGTCGGTGGCTGTGATGGTGGTGACTTACCTGTTGACTTCTGCTCTAGAAAACAACGTGTTGCTCCTCGTCTTCCGTATAGTGTTTGCAGTCGTACTTTATGTGGTTGCCATGCTACTTATCGAGCGTGGCACGATGAAGGAATATATAGGTTTTATAATAAGGAGGAAACACTGATGAGTAGGATACGGAGATTGTTGTTCAAGATTATGGTATTGGGGGTGGCTTGTGTGTTTGCATTGCCGTCCGTGGCAAAGGGCAGAGCACTCCTTGTCTCCGACAGTCGCCAGGTGGAGAAATCATGGGACTGGTGCTTCTCTTCCCTGTCCGAACTGGAACTGCACAGGTCATCTGTCTGCTATGGTTGTCACTTGACTGCGGAGGACGGCCTGTCGGAAGATGTGGGACGTGTCCTCTCCGACAGGAGCATGTCAAGTACTTCGCCCGATGTCATCTTCCTGCAACTGGGCTGTAACGACTCGCCCGACAGTGACCAACAGTTCACGGCTTATGCACAGACCCTGTTCGACTATCCGTCGGGTAAGGTGTGTACCACCAAGGGGACCAATCCTCGCACGAAGACCATAGCGGTGTCGAAGGACGACAATAGAGTCAGTAACGCCAACTTTGCTGGGTCGCTCTACCGTATCGTTTCGTTCATACGGAAGGAAGTGCCCAACGCACGTGTATTCATACTCTCACCCATAGCGTATGGCAGGACGATGACGGCTCAGGATACCGTTAAGGTAAACCAGTTGCGGACTGTCTGCCACATGTTCTGCATCCCTTTCGTGGAGGACTTCCGTACGGTGACGGACTATGCGTTCATATGGAATGGGGAGAAGCCCCATATAGGCTCTGTCTTGTTGCTTGGTGACAGTTACAGTGAACTCAGGCGATGGACCCGACAGATGGAACTGCGTGCGGACGTGTCCTTCGTCAACCTTGGCAAGACCAGTGCCACACTGAAAGAACGTGCAAACGGCAACACCAACACCATAGGTAACCAACTGACACGCATCCCGCAGGGCATCAAGCCCGACATCATCCTTATCGAGGGTGGTACGAACGATGAGGCAGACACCCAACGGGTGGTGGACGACTATGCATCGTGCATAGCCACACGCAAACGCACCACCTTTGCCGGTTCGTTGGCTTACATCACGGACAACCTCCGCAGACGCTTCCCTAAGGCGCAAATCTACGTGGTGACACCCGGCGGACTCTTCTACGGACATACGTCCGACCCGTTTGCTTTCATGGTCAAGGCAGACCAGATGCGTCTTGCTGCCCAGATTCTGGGAGTCGGGACGGTAGACTGGGACAAGGAAGGGCGACTCTCCTTCGTGTTCAACAACTCCAGGGGTACTGGCGATGGCTCTGAGGCACGTCCGTTCCTCTACAACGTGCCGTCCAGAGAGACAGGCGACCTGCTCCATCCCAACGATGTGGGTGCCGTGTATCTCGCTGAGACCGTGATAAAGACCTTGCGTACTGCTTTTCGTTGATTCACTCCCGACACCACACAGAAGATGGAGCCATTTTTTTAGAGGTAGTGCATGGTTGGTTTCATCCATCGAAGTTTGGTTGTTATGGATATTTGGCGTATATTTGCAGCGCAGAACGTAAAAATAGCAAGGCTATGGCAGAAATCGTGAACAAATATCCTGTGGGAATACAGACCTTTGAGAAAATCCGGGAGGGCAACTACCTCTATATTGACAAGACCAAGTATATTGTGGATTTCTTGACGAAAGGGATGACGTATGTCTTTCTGAGTCGCCCCAGGCGGTTCGGCAAGTCACTCTTCGCCTCCACCCTCCAAGCTTATTTCGAGGGACGGAAGGACCTCTTCGAAGGACTTGCCATAGCCGACTATGAGAAGGACTGGGTAAAACATCCTGTGCTGCACTTCGACATGAGCGGTGCAAAGCACATGGATGAGGATGCCCTTGACGGGTATCTTGACTTCATCCTACGTCCATACGAGAGACTGTACGGAAAGGAAGAGTGGGAGGACACGCCAAACAAACGGCTGATGGGACTGGTGGATCGCGCCTTCCGCCAGACTGGGCAGAAAGTGGTGGTCATCATCGACGAGTACGATGCACCCTTGCTCGATGTGGTACACGAAGAAGAAAACCTTGCTGCACTCCGCCGCATAATGCAAAACTTCTACAGTCCACTGAAGAAACTCGACCCATACCTGGAGTTCACATTCATCACTGGCATAACCAAGTTCTCCCAGCAGAGCATCTTCTCTGAGCTAAACAACCTTGACAACATCAGTATGTTCGACCAGTTCTCCGCCATCTGCGGCATCAGCAAGACGGAGCTGATTACCGTGATGAAGCCCGATGTCGAAGGACTGGGCAGGGCTCTCGGCAAGTCATACGAGGAGTGTCTTGACGAACTGACCAGCTACTACGACGGATACCATTTCGGAAAGAATTCAGAAGACGTGTTCAATCCGTTCAGTCTCGTAAGGTGCATGAACAGTCAAGACATCCAATCCTACTGGTTCGGCTCCGGCACACCGTCATACCTCATCAAGAGTCTACAGAAGTACCATGTCAATGTTACGGACATAGAACAGGTAGACATCGGCGTGGACGACTTCGACGTGTCACCTGAACAGATGACTTCCGCCTTGCCGTTGCTCTACCAAAGCGGATACCTCACGATAAAGGACTATGACCCGGTGTTCCAGACATACAAGTTGGGCTACCCCAACCGGGAAGTTAAGATTGGAATGCTGAGGAGTCTTGCCCCCAATTACCTCTCGCCAATATCAGTCAACAACAACAGTACTGTAGTGAAACTGGCGCAGCATCTGTACAAGGGTCATGTTGAAGAGTGTATGGTGACTCTCAAAGCATACCTGTCTGGCATATCCAACCGCCTGTCCAACAAGAACGAGCGTGACTTCCAAACAATCTTTTACCTTGTCTTCAACCTTATGGGAGCTTACATGAAGGTGGAGGAAGACAGTGCCGTAGGCAGAGCTGACGCTGTTGTCCATGCGCCCGATGCCGTGTACGTATTCGAACTGAAATACGACGGCTCAGCGGAGGATGCAGTTAAACAGATTGACGACAAGGGTTATCTGATACCGTATTCCGCAGACGGGAAACGTCTGGTAAAGATTGGAGTTAACTACGACAGCAACCAGCGTACCATCGGTGACTGGATTGTCAAGGAGGGGTGATTGGATTGTAGAACCACTATTCGGGTCATTCTCTATATGCAGCTTGTAGTTAATTCAGGCAACCCTATTTATTTCACCCGAGTGAATCAATCAAAACACTCGAGTGGATCAATCAAAACACTCGAGTGAAATGGCCCCATCACTCGAGTGACAAACACATAGTTGCCATGTTCCTCTAAGGTTAGAGGACGCTCCACCAAGGGTATACTGCCGATATGATTCTCAGATATTATCGTTCTAAACAATTCGATGTCCATTGCTTCTTTTTTGCTACAAATGTAATGTTTTTATTCGATGCCACAAAATAAAACAAGTGATTTTTATTCGGTGGCATCGAATAAAAGTGGCAGGCGAGTCTTGTCATTTTCCGTTCATCAACTGTCAAAAATATTTTACGGTGCTTGTTTGGGTGTGGGAAACATTCGTAAATGATACGAAAATCCCTCTCCGTCAGACTTGTCCTAAATGGAGAGGGTTCTTTCCGCAAAGGTGATTGGTACGGCGAGGGTGCCGTACCAGGTAAGTGGGAATTGTCAAAACCGAAATTTGAGTAATCCTATTTTTTAATGAACTTCTTGCCGCTGACAATGTTGATGCCTTTCTGCAGCCCAGTCAATTTCTGTCCCGAGATGTTGTAGATTGTGGCCTTTGCATTGTCTGCATCAATTTGGTTGATGCCAGTTGGAGTGGTAGTGATGGTGAGAGTTGCAGACTGAACGTCGTCAGCCACTACGAGTGCCACGTGGATGTCATAGTTGGTTCCCTTCTCACCGATGGTGAAATTGTTGCTTGCATCGGCACGTGCGCAAGTGTAAGCCTCTCCGAATTTGAGAGATGCAGGTGCACCTTGTGCGAGGAAACAAGTCCAACTCTTGTCGATGGAAATTTTGAACTCTTCTCCGCCAGGGAAATCCTTGATGTCAGCAGTCCAGCTGCCGTCTTCCTGATGTGTCAGGAACGGACCGTCTGTCAGACTCCAACTATTGAATCCTCCAACAATACTATAAGTGTGGTCTACGAGTGTGCCCTCTACCTTCAGTGTGGCACTGCCGTCATCCTTAATGGTGAGTGTGAACTTGGCATCCTTCAGAAGCTTTCCTGTGGTAAAGCCAGAATTGTTACCGCCACGTTGCAAATCGTATGTATTGCCAGGTTCCATTCCCAAGTTTCCGTTGCCGATAGCAAATGCCCAACTGTTGTTTTTCACAATCTTCCAATCTCCGTAGATACCGTCAATAGATGCTGTATAGACACCGTCACCTGTGTCCTCAAACTCAAGAGGAGATGTTGTGAGTGACCATCCCTGCCAAGTGCCTACCATCAGGTATTTGTCCTCGGTCTCGCCTGCAATGATTTTCTCGTCAGCTGTAATCTTGAAATTGCCAAGTGTACCGTCAGAGCTTGGTGTGAATTCGAATTTGGCATTGTGCAGGGTTACCTCGTAGTCGGTTTTGCCAAGGTGTATGTTGCCTCCTGTAAGAGACAGACTGTATCCGTCGCCTGTAGATACAGATATGGGATCATTGACACCATATACACTATTCCAATCTTCTGTATCGGGATTCTTGACAATCTTGAATCCGTTTGTACCAGTGGTAAATTCATCAACCGTAGCCACGAAGCTGCCATCTGCCTGTTCTGTGAAGGTGATGCAGCTGTCAGTCAGACTCCAACTGTTGTAATAACCTGTAATGATGTAAGTGTCACCTGCAAATGCCATTGCTGTGGAGACAACGATTGCTGTGATGAGAGTAAACAGTTTTTTCATAAACGTTTAGTTTTTTAGTAATACTTATATTCGCAACTTTATAGATAATATGTCTTATAACATTCAGACCAACATTTTGCTGCCCAGAATTTTGCATGTCAGAAATTTCACCTTTCTTAGTGCCGTACTTCAAAGCAAGCACAGGCAAAAAAGCTGAATGACACGGCAAAGGTACAAATTAAATCTGGAAAACACGCCCTTTGGCGGTCAATTTATCGTTGCTGCCCCATTTAAGCAGTATATAATGGCGCAAAAAAAGTAATGAAGTCAGATGAAACACCCACTTTTATACTGCCGGGGGTTCGTATAGTTGGCTAACTACTCCACTACTTTCCAGTCGAGCAGTCCTTTGCCGGTCTCGTCAAGTTCTATTGCAAGTCCTATGACCCTGCGCTTGTCCGCCTTGAACGGCTCCAGATACTGGCGGTCAAGAATCTGTTGTGCGGCGGCATCCTTGCCTCCGTTATTGCGCAGCTTCAGTTCCATTGTATATATGTAACGTGAAGTCTTTACAGTCATGTCTATGCGTCCGGTAGCAATCAGGCGCTCCGTCTCCACATCCAGACCAATGGCGTTAAGAACAGTACTGATGATTAGACGGTAGCGTTCCTCCATGTCCATCGAAGCCAGTTTCTTGTTGCTGTACGGCACGTCAGCCACAAGGGATTTCAGTGTCTTCATGGCATCGTCCGTCTGCCCAAGTCCTAACTGGGCATACAGATTGGCCTGTAGGGACTTCACTTCCCCTTCCTTTTGCAAGGCGAGGGAGGGGAGAACCGTATCATAGAGTGCGCTCCTCACTTCTTTGTTGGGAAAACCGAGGATGTAGCCAAAATCATCGCTTTTCTTGATAGTCAGGTAACCAGACTGATAGAGGAAGAGTTCGGCACCACCGCCTGTCACGTCTGACGTTTCCAGGGTGTCACGCATGATACGACAGTTGTCGAAGTCCCTCAATCGCAGTTCCATGTCGTCCACAAACTTCGGCAGCAGTGATGTCGCTCCCGATGAAGCCCAGAAATTTCTGATTCTCGCTTGACTCAAGGCGTTTACAAGACTAAACGGATTGTAAATGTCAACCATATTGTCCTCACAAAAGTGATAGCCGTCGTAGTAGTCTTTCAAGCGGTCGTGCGTCTCCTGAGCCGTCCAGCCGTTTTCGTCTCCCATCCTCTGCAACTCTGGTTGGAAGTTGTCACCTATCTCTTGCTCTGTAATGCCGCATATCGCTGCGTAATCGGGCAGGAAACTGATATTGGTGAGGTTGTTCATGACGGAGAAGAGCGAAATCTGCGTGAATTTGGTTATTCCTGTGAGGAAGACAAACTTCTCGTACTCGTCGTCTGCCTTGAGTATGGCAAAGACCTCTCTGTACACTTCCGTGCACCTCTGGTGCTCGGGAGTCTTCCACGAGTGCTACAGAGGCGAGTCATATTCGTCTATGAGTATGGCCACCTTCAACCCTGTCCGCTTGTAGGCAGCAATGACAATACCATGAAAACGGTCAGCGAGCTGGGCAGTGGAGTCGGGCTGTATATCATAATACTCTTCGTACTCCTTGAAACGTTGGTTAAGATACGAACGCAGGGTAACGGCACTGGCTCCGCCACGGCTCATGTCAAGTCTTACGACAGGGTACGACTTCCAGTCTTCTTCCAGTTGCATTATCTTCAGACCCTCGAAAAGCTCCTTCCTGCCTTCAAGGTATGCCTGTAGCGTATCTACAAGTATGGACTTGCCGAACCTGCGTGGACGACTGAGGTAATTATACTGGTTACCGCTGTTCACCAATTGCCAAACAATATCAGTCTTGTCCACATAGAGGTAGTTCTCCTCCCTTATTTTGACAAATGACTGTATTCCAGTTGGAAGTTTCCTTCTGTTGACATAAGCCCTGTTCATATCCGTAAAGCCTTGTGAGTGTTTCTATTCTGCAAATGTAATACAAATATGACAAACAACCAAATCCATGCCGACATTTATGTCGGAAGAGCCAGCAGATTAATGCTTTTGCACTTACACCATCATACCCACTCTGTTGATAAAAACTGAGGTAGTGCCTCATCAACAGATGAAGTACTACCTCATAAAAAATGTATAGCAGGAACTACTCGCCAGTCTTGATGGACTTGTACACTTCGAGCACATCCTGGGTGTCAACGATACCATCACCATTGACATCCTGCTCTGCCTTCGTCACCTTACTTGTATTGGTACGCATGAACTCATAGACATCAAGCACGTCCTGAGAGTCAACCGTGCCATCTGCATTGACATCGGTAGCAACGACCGGTTCATGGAGCATGATAGAACGGAACTCGTTGACCTCGTCTGCAGTTATACCAACACTCGTTGTCCAGTAGTTCTCGAACTTGTCACGCAGGGTCTTTCCTGTAAGTCCCTGGATTACGGCAATACGTTCCTGAATAGCACTCTTGTTTCGATTGCCAGCAGGAGCCGCGAACGATGTCATCTCATAGTCATGGAGCATATCGTCGAGGGTGAACCCAAGCAATCCCTGAAGCAGGAATGCAAAGAAGCCGGTACGGTCTGCACCGAACACACAATGGAAATAAACACCCTTGCCATCACGTATATGCTTCAACAGGAACTGGAACTCCTCCTTCAAACGGCCCTGTGTACCTGTAGATGTCAAGTCAGATGCCAGATAGTCGTTGGCTGCTGCAAAATAGTAATCCTCACCGTTCACGAATCCAAAGGCAGACTTTCCAGTCTCACGGTCCTGGTCGTACGTATCCTTCCAACGTAGGTCAATCTCCGCACCAATGCCAAGTTCCTTCAACCGTTGCACGTCACCTGGAATAGACGGGTGATAACCGTTGACCTCACCGCCACGGTAAATCAGTCCGTAGTTGGTCACACGTCCGTCCTGCATAGTCCTGCCGCCAAAGTCACGTATATTGTAGACACTCGGTGCATAAACAGAGCGGAACGGCCCTTCCACACGGAAGTTACCTTTAGATACTACCTCCTCAGCCGCCTCTACAGTGTAATAGTAACGGTTGCCAGGAATCAGGTTCTGTATGTAACAGATGGTGGAGTTGTTCTCCACATCGAGAGACACTGCGTCAGTCATGTCCGCATTAAGACTATACTTTACGACAGCACCGTCAGCCTTACTTGCTGGTACGGGAATACCTATAGCATGTGGCAAGTCACGACGTGCCGGAACTGGTTTGTTGTAGTTGGACACTACAGACGAAGAAGAAGTCGTATAAGGCTGTGCAAGGAACATGCGCACCTGATAGTTTTCAATGTTGGCAACAAAACTCATGTCATCAAGGTCAAGCACCTCTATGTTAGTATAATATGCAGCACCGTAAGTCTTGCCGTTGAAAGAAGACGACTGCCAACTGCAAGCTCTGTAGTAAGGCACTATGGTACCACCGTCCCAAAGTACAGGTTGTGTGTCCGCTGTTACAGCCGCAAGGACTGTCTGACCTACTACGATACTATCCACATCCTCAGCCACAACGACATAGCAAGGTACGCCCCGACGGACGTTCTCCACTGGATAGACTATGGCAGTACGTGTATCGGCATCCAGTGAACCTATCTCATACACAGCCTCGAACAGACTACCAGGAACGTCACAAGGAGCGGCAAACGGAGTTAGTGTCCCTGCCGTCATCTTCTTCTTTATCACCACTGGTGCTGGAGTGTCGTCCGCAATGGAGAAAGCCGTACCAGAGGTGACAGTTACCGTGTTGCGGTCACCATAATACAGACGGAAATTGTCGAGTATCGTCCATGTGGACGTGTAAGTGGAAGCCTGTCGGTCAACCCCGAATGTGATGTCACCGTCCTCAGCTACCTCCACCTCTATATAATTCCAGAACGCACCAGAGGCGAGGGTCTCGCCCACCTTGGAGCTGAGCAACGGAAAACCGCGCCCGTCGATTGTCGCACCCACATCCTCCGTTCTTGATATGCAAGCCGAAGCGAGAGTGTGTTGTCCATCAGCAAATATGCTCTTCATCGGAACAGACTTGCCGTTGAATACGAGTGACAGGTTCACAGTCTCATCACCATGCTCATAGTCATACTGAGCCTGTTTCCATTCCTTAGAGCGATAGAAGCCCTGTACCTTCAGAGTGTACTTACCGGCTGGCATACCTGTAAGGGTCTGTGTCAGACGGTCTGCCGAACTGGATGTGGACTGCAGGACACCAGCACCGATACGGCTGTAAGTATTGTTTTCCTGAGTCCATCCGTTGGCATTACTGGCGAAATCAGGGTTCTGTATCAGTTTCGTGATATCAAACTGCCCTGTAGCTGTAGTGCCGCTCTTCAGCAGGTCTTTCAGTGCCGCAAGCACAGAAGTCCTTGCTGCGGTAATCTCTTCAGCAGTCGGTGTTGCTGCCAATTTCTCCGCAGCGGCACTATAAACCGCATCAAATGCAGAATGGTCTGTAGCCTGTTCCGCAACTGACTTATATGCAGCGATGGCAGCTACTGCCAATTCCAGTGCATTCTCCTCCTCTGGGTCGATAATCTCACTGCTAACATACGTGAGACGGAAGTTGTCGTATCCGGCATAAGTCGTACTGTTGCCAGTATCCTCGTTCTTGATTCCAAGAGTCAACTTACCGTCCACGCCCACTGGGCAGAGCAGTTCCATATCGTACAGTCCGGCAGAGAAGGCTACGGAAAAGGCTGTAGAGTTGTTGGGCACATATATGCTCTTGCCATCAAGGGTGTAAGTGCTCCATGTGCCGCTGCTCTGGGCTGTTGTCAGATAATCCTCAACGATGAGCTTCACCTTCTTCTGTACACCGTTGGCATACAGGTAAGTCTCGTTCACCAAAGTATTGCCAGCCTGATAAGCCTTCCACGTATCGTCGTTACCTGTAGGACGACTGAATGCCTGCGCCTGTACCTTGTATGTTCCTGGCTGCAGCCCCGTTATGGTCTGGTGGATGTCGAATGCTGTTCCGTAGCAGGTAATGACATAGTTGTCTGCAAGTCCCTTCTGTGCCCCAGCACCGAAGTCTCCGTCCCAACCTGTCGTTCCTTCATCGAACTGTGGATTGACGATAAGTGCGGTCTTGTCATCGGAATGAGATATGTCGTAAGCCTGGGCGTTGGAAAGAGCTTTGGATATCGCCTGTACCTCCGCTGCACCGTCGCCTTCGATGGTTACCGCATTATAGGCCTCCACAATATCTGCAATGGCCGTAGTATACATCTTCATCGCTTCATCACTGAGGGTCACGGTTTCAACTGCATCCAATGCCGCTCCGATACACTCGTACGCCTGTACATTGGCCTTGGCTGCCGCAATGGCAGCGTCAGCTGCGTTGTATGTCTCCAAAGTGGCGTTTGCTTTCAGTGCATTAACCGCCTCGTCCATGATTTTCTTTACCGTCGCAGCCATCATTCCCGTTGGAATGGTAGCCAGCAGCGCTTGAACTGTCTCACTTGTTATAGTTGTGACCGGACCGAGGTAATACAACTCGATATTGTCATGGGCTATGTATGACCCTGTGATACCGTCTTCCAATCTGATACCAATCGACAATGTGCCGTCTGCACCGACAATACCAGTTACCTCATTGTTGCCGTACATACCCATATCGAATGCCTTCGCTGCGTCATTACTGTCTGCAGCTTTGATAATTGGGATGTACCCACCATCCACAGCCTGTCCAGTATGGTATATGTTCTCAGCTACCACCTCATCCAAAACGCCTTCAATGGCAGTCTCCTCTGAACCAGCATAAAGCACAGCTTTCTTCGGCATGGTTGCGGCAGTGTACGTCTTACCAACACTGGCGACAGGACCGTGACAGTAGAATGCCTGTGCCTTCAACTTATACTTTCCTGGTCTCAATCCTGTGAGAACCTGACCTGCATCTGTGGATGTCCCGTAGAAATAACCACAGTTATTGTTGAGGTACGAACTACAGTTGCCCGATGTCTTGTCTTTCACA
The DNA here is from genome assembly GCA_963626085.1 of Alistipes ihumii. Classification (GTDB taxonomy): domain Bacteria; phylum Bacteroidota; class Bacteroidia; order Bacteroidales; family Bacteroidaceae; genus Colivivens. Next base: position 63,124 of record CAVFVJ010000003.1, read on the forward strand.
AAATTGGACCATGCATCAAGATACTTGTCGTGACGATTCCAGTTGGCACATCTTATATAAAAGGTAGCGTCAACAGGATTTGACTCGGATGCACTGTCAAATTCCTTTTCAAGGTCTTCCCGACTAAGGATTTTCCACAACACTTCATCACCGCCTCCGAGACTCAAGTCAAAACTGACCAGAGTTCCACTCAACACATTGGAAGTCGTGCCTCCGTAACCAAGGTACTTGCCGTTCACGGCAATCATGTAAGTGTCGTCACCGACAGAACTGATTGAGAAGTTCACTCCGGAAGTGGCTGTTCGCACCTGCCCCTTCTCGTCCAGATAAGCGGTCTTGTCCACACACGTCTGTATCGTGTATGTGTCCGTCCCGACATTCTTCAAAATGACGGGAGCACCGTGCGGTTTAAAACATGCTGTGTAATTGTCTGACCCACCATGGTCAAAGTACATACCTGCACCAACATTGTACAGGTAGTAGGTGCCATCGTCAATTGCAAAACCTGCCAAAGGCAACAAAAGACAGAGAAGGCACGAAGTAAAGATCCTACTCATGTGGATTTAGATTGTAAAAGAATTCTGCAGCACTTTGGTTTATTTTCTATTCAAAACTTAGGCATAAAGCCATTTTTTCACAGTGTCACCCCTGGACTTCGCCTGACTTCGTGCTGCGTTAAAGACAGACAAAGACTGAGTGACGCGGCAAAGGTAATAAAAAAAAGAGAAAGTGCCCCCCCGTATTAAGAAAAAAGTACCCATTGCGAAGATTTTTCCTGTCTGCAGATTTCCTACGGACAACAATCCATGTCCGCTCGGATTCAATGTTTCACGAATGTCGTGACCGAACGTGCAGGAAGTGTTAAGACAGAACCGTTTACAGTCACATGGGCAAGACTTAAGTCAAGATTGTCAGAGGTAACATAACAGTCCCATTCAAAAGGATGTGTATCGGTATCAGTCACAAGACTGAAATCTTCATCCTTTTCAGAATAGTTTATTGCCACAACAACCATTGTTCCATCTTCATTCTTATAAGCAGACAGCATCAAACCGTATGGATTCGTGGCACTGTCAGTCAACAACGTCCCGTCTTCTCCCACCTTGGAGATGTCAATACGTTTCGCTCCTGGACGAATGAATCGACTATAATTGCCAAGTGCCCATAATAGTTTGGAATCGACAATGGTGTCATTTCCAGTAGAATTGTCACGATACTGGAACAGCAGACCGTCCTTATAGTCACCTCCTATGGCACGCCACCATTGCCAACTGCGGGCGTTCGCATAAACCATGTCGTGATGCAATAGGCGGGCGATATAGAGAGCCGTTTTCATCGTACGGTCAAAACCACTGCCTCCACCGATTTCTTCGTCATTGCTCATGATACAAACCTCGCTCTGCCAGAAATCAACTCCATATTTCTTCAATGTATCGTTGAGGGCGATACGGTTACGTTTCATTGCCTCAACTGGAGTGTTCGACCAATAACTGTGACCTGCCATAAGGTGGGGGAGATGCTTCAGATTTCCCACGAAAGTCGCCACACTGTCTGGTGAAAAGAACGTGCGGATTTCATTCGCCCTGTCCCAGTCGGTCATATGGGTCGAAAACATACAACGATAATCTGAGGATTCTGGTATAATTATACGGGTGTCGAGACCTCTACGGGTCAGTTCATTGTCAAGTGTGAATGCCACTCTCGCGATTTCCCGGTTTGTAGCAGGAGTACCTTCCTGTTTGGGACCTTGCCAGTTCCAATGTCCGTCTGGTTCGTTAAGAGGGGATATATAGTCGAGCTTAATGCCGTCATGCCTATCGAGTCCTTCAATCACGTCTGCCATAAAACGGGCAAAATCATCATAGCGGTCTTCCCTCAGATTATAGGACACACCCATACGACCTGTGTTTGTCGCAAGTCCGTTCTGTGTGTAATATACAGGAGGGGAATTCAGAAAGCCGAGGAAACAAGGTACTCCACGTTCCTTGGCAAGACGCAGGAACTTCCGTTGACCAGCCTGTTTGGTCCAGTCATAACTCCCGTCAGACAACAAGAAACACTCAGTGCGTGTACCGCTACTAATCTGGCTCTTGTCACCCTGTTCCACACTCCCTGCCCCTATATTGAAACGCCAGATACTCAGACCTATTCCTTTGGGCTTACCATCCCCATCGTTGTCCGTACTGAAAAGCCAGTCAGCGCAACGAGAGGTCGTCTCGTCATCCATGTCTCCGACAAAACGCATACTCCAAGCGTCCGAAGCCCCAAAACCGTCGATAGTCTGGTACTCCACATTTGGATTGATGCGGTATATCTGTGGTTCATGACTCCATGCCGAAACATCTGCACATATAAAGACAGACAATAAAACAGACCAAGGCAACTTCATATATCTTCATTTTTCATCTGACAATCTACTTCTTCCGCCATGTAGGCTTTCTTGTCCTCCTGTCTGCACCGCCAAGCCTTGCTTTTGCCTTCGCACCCAAGTAATCCTTGACCGTGAAAGGTCCGCCATCCTCAAGCAGACGAGCCATTATTCCCTTCTTTATGTTCAGCTCAAGAGTCAGTGAATTCAATGCATTGTCGTAGCGTTTCTTTATCTGTTTGTTTCCAATCTGGATATCGAGTTGGGACACTAGAGGGGTGAAAATGTCGGACAATCGGTCAGAGAAATAAGAGAGGGCTGAATGGATGCGCTCCTGCAAATGCACATCTTTGGCTGGGGCTACAGTGTGTGACAGGAGACGCTTGTATAGTGGACAGAACTTCACCGACACCTCCACCACGTCCTTATCAAGTTGTGCGTCACAGTCTTTCAACCGCAATAATAGTTCTGGGTATGCCTTGTAAAGGTTTTCGTCGACAATGCGTGTCAGTAGTCTGAAGGCAGACCTCAGTTCCACAAACGAGAACAGCTCATCGAGCAATTCCTCATAATAAACACGCTGTATCTTCGGTAGATTATCCTCCATCCCCTTGCTTTCAGACAACTCATGGTCGATGAATTCGTTGACAGACGTATCGTTGATTACACTACTGGCACGTAATGGACTCGACAGCACAAGTCCCTCTAACGAACGACATCTCGACAGAGCCACATAAGCCTGTCCGTGTGTGAACGAGCGGTTGATGTCGAGCACGGCATGGTCGAACGTCAGTCCCTGACTCTTGTGTACAGTGATTGCCCACGCCAGACGCAGTGGGTACTGCGTGAACTTACCCACAACCGTCTCCTTTATGTCCATAGTCTGTTCATCGAGTACATAGCGTGTATTTTCCCAAACCACCGGTTTCACCTCTACCAGAGAATTATCCTCCTTACAGTAGACCATCACCACCTGACATTCGCTATCATCGCTCCACACAATCCCTTTCACCGTTCCAATCTTACCGTTGTAGTAAGCCTTGTCAGACGATGGGTCGTTCTTGATGAACATCACCTGCGCACCTACCTTCAGAGCCAGCACCACATCGGCTGGATAGTTGGTCTCGGGAAAGTCCCCCTCCGTCTGTGCCTTCAGAAGGGTCTGTGCCGAACCGATTGCATCCAACTGCACCCTGTTGTATTCATATGCCGAACGGTTGTGCGTGGTTAGCCGTATCCAGTCCTTACCCTCCGGTATCTTAAATCCTGGGATATACCGTCTGTTAAGCCGCTCCAATACAGACGAGTTCAGTTGGTTGTTACGTACATGTGCGAGTATATCGATGAATTCGCTGTCACTCTGACGGTATATATGTTTCAGTTCCACGGTAACAAGGTCAATCTTGGCAAGAGCCTTTGAACTAAAGAAATAAGGGCTGTCATAATAAGGCTTCAGCAGTTCCCATTCGTCATCGCCTGCGACAGGAGCCAACTGTTGCAGGTCACCGATAAGCAGTAGTTGTACCCCACCGAACGGTCTGTTTCTATTACGGTACTTGCGCAGTTCCCTGTCAACTGCATCCAGCAAGTCGCACCTCACCATCGATATCTCATCGATGACGAGCAGGTCAAGCGTTTGGATTAGGTCTTTCTTCTGCTTGCCGATACGATACGACAATTTTCTGTTTCCGTCCGGGATATTGGGACCGAAAGGCAACTGGAAGAACGAGTGTATGGTCTGTCCGTTAGCGTTGATTGCCGCCACACCTGTAGGAGCGAGCACCACCATACGCTTCGGCATGACCTCACGCAGTTTCTTTAGGAATGTAGTCTTGCCCGTGCCAGCCTTACCAGTGAGGAAGACAGACACACTGGTACCGACAACAAATCGCCATGCAGTGTTCATCTCGCGGTTGACCGCTTTTTCTGGATTACCCATTCACAATTGTTTTTTACAGTTGTTTTATAGTAGCCATCCGTGTCACAGAAACACGGATTGTGCAAAGATACACTTTTCTTGCCCAAATATCCGTGGAGCCAAGCATTTTCCGCATTCTTTTTTGGCTTTCTACTCGTTTTGTATTACTTTTGCCTTTGAAACCGTAAAGGATACAATGACACAATAATGATATTACAATATGGCACAGACAGTTGAATTTAAGTATGCTCCTATGTTCCAACTTGGAAAGGACGATACTGAGTATTATCTGCTGACGAAGGAAGGAGTCTCTGTCAGCGAGTTCGAAGGCACACCTATCCTGAAGGTGACACCCGATGCACTAACAAGAATGGCGAATGCAGCGTTCCGTGATGTCAGTTTCTTGCTCCGCCGCAGCCACAACATGCAAGTGGCAAAAATTCTGCGTGACCCAGAGGCAAGCGACAACGATAAATACGTGGCTCTGACCTTCCTCCGCAATGCTGAGGTGGCAGCCAAGGGTAAGTTACCACTATGCCAGGATACTGGCACAGCCATCATCCACGGAGAAAAGGGTCAACAGGTGTGGACCAATTTCTGTGATGAGGAAGCACTCTCCCAAGGAGTGTTCAAGACCTATACAGAGGAGAACCTGCGTTACTCTCAGAACGCTCCGCTCGACATGTACAATGAGGTCAACACCAAATGTAACCTCCCTGCACAGATTGACATCGAGGCTACAGAAGGAATGGAATACCGTTTCCTCATGGTAACCAAAGGCGGTGGATCAGCCAACAAGACCTACCTCTACCAGGAAACAAAAGCAAGGATACAGAACCCCGGAACACTGGTGCCATTCCTCGTGGAGAAGATGAAAACCTTGGGAACAGCTGCATGTCCGCCTTACCATATCGCTTTCGTCATTGGTGGAACCAGTGCCGAGAAGAACCTGCTAACGGTGAAACTAGCATCAACCCACTACTACGACAGTCTGCCTACAACTGGCGATGCGACCGGACGCGCATTCCGCGACACCGAACTTGAAAAGGAACTCATCAAGGAAGCTTATAAGATTGGACTTGGCGCACAGTTCGGAGGCAAATACATGGCACACGACATACGTGTGGTACGTCTGCCACGCCACGGTGCAAGTTGTCCTATCGGCTTGGGTGTGAGTTGCTCTGCCGATCGCAACATCAAGGCAAAGATAAACAAAGATGGTATATGGATTGAGAAGATGGACGACAAACCATACGAACTCATACCAGAAGAACTGCGTAATGCTGGTGAGGGCGATGCAGTGAAGATTGACCTTAACCAACCGATGGACAAGGTGTGCGAGATACTGTCACAATATCCGGTAAGCACACGCCTGTCACTCAACGGCACCATCATAGTGGGTAGAGACATCGCCCATGCCAAGATAAAGGCACGGCTGGATGCTGGTGAACCGATGCCACAGTACTTGAAGGATCACCCAATCTACTATGCAGGGCCTGCAAAAACACCTGTGGGAATGGCTTGCGGTTCAATGGGTCCGACAACAGCTGGACGCATGGACCCATACGTCTATGAGTTCCAGGAAAACGGCGCGTCACGTATCATGCTGGCAAAGGGCAACCGCTCGGACGAGGTGACACGCGCCTGCAAAGACCATAAAGGTTTCTATCTCGGCAGTATAGGCGGACCAGCAGCGATACTGGCACAGAACAACATCAAGTCGATTGAGTGCGTGGAGTATCCAGAACTGGGTATGGAGGCTATATGGAAAATAGAAGTGGAGAACTTCCCAGCCTTTATTCTTGTGGACGACAAGGGAAATGACTTCTTCAAGCAACTCAAGCCTTGCGAGAAATGCACAATAGTAGAATAATATAAAACCACAAGCAACAACCGTTATTTATGGAAGAAGTAAAGAAATATCTCAGCGATGCTGAAGAGGAGATGGAGATGGCAACCCTGAACCTCGAAGAGAAGTTGGGTCGCATACGTGCTGGACGTGCCAACGTACACATTCTCGATGGCATCTACGTCGACTCCTATGGGGCATCTGTTCCATTGAGCAACGTGGCCAACCTCGCAACTCCAGATGCTCGTTCCATCGTCATCAAGCCATGGGACAAGAATATGCTGAAAGTCATTGAGAAGGCCATCATCGACTCTCCTGTAGGCATCATGCCGGAAAACAACGGAGAACAAATCCGTCTGGGTATCCCTGTGCCGACAGAGGAACGGAGAAAGGAACTCTCAAAGCAATGCTCTAAGGAAGCAGAACTGGCAAAGGTAAGCATACGCAACTCACGCCGTGATGCCATAGAGAAACTGAAGAAGAGCATCAAGGCAAGTGGTGTACCGGAGGACGTGGAGAAAGACGCGGAAACAGATTGCCAGAAACTCCACGACAAGTACGTAAAGAAAGTGGATGCAATGCTCGAAGAGAAGAACAAGGAAATCATGACCGTGTAATAACTGCTGTGAAGGGACTCGTAATAAAGAACACCGGCAGCTGGTACACAGTACGGACGATGGACGGACGGTTTGTGGACTGTAAGGTCAAGGGCAACTTCAGACTCAAGGGCATCAAGTCCACCAATCCAGTGGCTATCGGTGACTATGTGGACTTCACTCCGTTACAAGACAATACTGCGCTCATCACATCCATCGATGAGCGCAGAAACTATATTGTAAGGAAGTCGACCAACCTGTCGAAGCAGTCACATATCCTGGCAGCCAACCTCGACCAGTGTCTGCTCATAGTGACCATCAACCATCCGGTCACCACCACCACCTTCATCGACCGTTTCTTGGCTACAGCGGAAGCCTACAGCATACCAGCGGTAATTGTGTTCAACAAGACTGACATGTATGACAAGGATGACAACATGATGCTGCAGGGGATGACGCAGCTCTACGAGACTGTCGGATACCAGTGTCTGGCTGTCTCTGCAAAAACTGGAGAGGGGATGGACGAGGTATTCTCCAGTCTGCGTGGCAAAGTGACCCTCGTGTCAGGTAACAGTGGAGTGGGAAAGTCTACGTTCATCAACCGACTCATACCTGGACTCGACCTTAAGACAAACGATATCAGCGATGCCTATAACACAGGTAAGCACACCACAACCTTCTCAGAGATGTACGCACTGGACGAACCAGACAGTTTTATCATAGACACTCCTGGAATCAAGGGATTCGGCTCGTTCGACATGTCAAAGGAAGAGATAAGCCATTACTTCAAGGAGATATTCCGTTTCTCCGCAGACTGCCGCTTCAACAACTGTTCACACACTCACGAACCTGGTTGTGCTGTACGTGAGGCTGTAGAACGTCATGACATAAGTGAAAGCAGATACAACTCATACCTGTCCATGCTCAATGATGAGAACGAAGCTAAGTACCGTCCTGCTTTTTAGTTGTATCACACTCTCCTGTCATGCACAGGACGACACAACTAACATGGCCAACGCAGACTCCACCACGTATGATACTACTGTGGAGAAGGGGATAGCGGCTGCCAAAGAATCAAGGCTAAGTGAGGCGGAACGACTGTTTGGTAAAGCCTTAGAACTGTCACCAGAAGACCATAGGAACGCCTTGGTCTATATGAATCTCGGTAGTGTTCAGGAATCGCAGGGCAACAATAAAGGAGCTATTGATTCGTATTCGGCTGCCATCAGGCAATACCCCGACAACACGATATTCATCTCCACAAGAGCAAGCCTTTACCTGCGACTGAAGAACTACAAAATGGCTATATCCGACTACACTACTGTCATTGGACTCAACCCGTCGGACACCGAGGCATATGCCTACAGGGGTTACGCATACAGTAAGACACGCGAGCTCGACAAGGCTAAGGCAGACTTCAAGACTGTCACAGAGAAAGACCCCAACAATTTCATGGCAGCATTGGGCTCTGCTGTTGTAGAGCGCATGATGGGACACGACAGTGAGGCATTGACATTGCTGACCCTACTCATCGAACGATTTCCCGACAAGGCTGCGCCTTACGTCATCAAGGCGGAGATGGAGAGCGAGAAAGGCCTAAAGGAACTCGCTATCATCGACTTTAGCAACGCCATAAAGATAGAACCAAACAAAGACTATTACTTACAGCGTGCTCGCCTCTATTTGGAACTCCAGCAGAAACACCTTGCAAGACGAGACTTCGAGAAAGCTATCGAATTCGGAGTACCACGCCAGCTACTCGCTGACGAACTGAAGAAATGCAGGTAATGCAGACGGAAACACCTACGGTCAGAACTGGAAGTAGATGAACGGTTGCACGTCGCTGGACTTTATCTGTATGACGATATAGACAACAACAACTATAAGAAGTACTTGAACTATGAAAGGCATACCCACCACAGCCTTCTTGGTCAATGCAGACACACGCTGCGGGATGAAATGGAGCACAAAACCTATAATCATCAGTGTCGCTACAAACCAGTAGCCTTCGAACCACTGCATGATAATCTGCGGTTGGAAATGCATGGCAATCTGACTCATCATAGCAAACGCGTCATCCAGAGAGTCGCACCTGAAGAATATCCATGCGAGACATACAAGATGAAAAGTGACAGCCCAACCGATAACAGATACAAGCCAACTAGGTTTACCACACTCGCTCTTTGACCTTACAGGGGAAAGAGAAGGAAACAGGGCCTTCCAAATCTTGTCGACTACCAGCAACAATCCGTGAAGACCGCCCCAAAGTACAAACTTCAATGACGCTCCATGCCACAGTCCACCTAACAGCATCGTTATTACAAGATTTATGTACTGGCGGAACTTGCCATTGCGATTGCCACCCATAGATATGTACAGATAGTCCTTCAGCCATGAAGAAAGACTGATGTGCCACCTGCGCCAAAACTCAGTAATACTCCTCGACTTGTACGGTGCATTGAAATTCATCGGGAATTTGAAGCCAAGCAACAGTGCAAGACCAATAGCCATGTCGCTGTACCCAGAGAAGTCACAGTATATCTGCAACGCATACCCATAGACAGCCATAAGGTTCTCGAACCCACTGTAGAGAGTCGGCTGGTCGAACACGCGCTCCACGAAGTTGACACTTATATAGTCACTTATTATCGCTTTCTTGAAGAGTCCTCCCACTATGAAGAACACACCCGCACCGAACATCTCCGATGTTATCGTGAGAGGTTTGCGTATCTGCGGGATGAAATCACTGGCACGGACAATCGGTCCAGCCACCAACTGAGGAAAGAAACTCACATAAAAAGCATAGTCCAACAGGCTGTCCAACGGTTTGATGTTTCCACGGTACACATCTATCGTGTAACTGAGCGACTGGAACGTGAAGAAACTTATACCTACAGGAAGGAATATGTCAAGAGCGGTGAAATGGCAGCCACTTATGTCTGCTATAATCTCCCCAAAGAAGTTGGTGTACTTGAAATAGGACAGTAGTGCAAGGTCCACCACAAGACTCATGATGAGGAAGAACCGACCTTTGCCGTTCTTGCGGTATTCTGTAGTGCCGTCAACCGGTCGCTGCGCCTTATAAATAGCCCTTGCAAGCAAGAAGTCACTTACTGTAACTACCGCAAGCAAGAAGAAGAAAATGCCACTCGACTTATAGTAGAAATAATAGGAGAAGGCCGTGACGAACAAAAGCCGTGCTGTCAACTTCCGTTCGAGCAACATGTAGACGAACATGAAGGCCAGAAACAGCCACAAGAACACCCCACTGCTGAATATCATCGGCTGTGAAGGGTCATAAAGCAATTGTTCCGCTACCTTATTTATATCTATATCAAACATCACATATCTTTCTTGTTCGTTGAGTCCTTGGTGACATGCTCTATCCTCACATATCCCTTACGTCTGTCATAGTTCATCTTGCCGTTCATCAGCACATCATAGAACGTCTTACCGATGTCTTCACCGCCCTTGAAGTTGATGTGGGTGTAGTCTCGGCTTGCCTTACCTTCCTTCTGCAGTCGTACCATACTGCCCGAGCCGCCCATTCCCTGTTGCAGGTTCCAAAACGCCACGCCCTCTTCACGTGCCATCTCCCTCTGTGCTTCCACCAGGGCTTCTACCCCTTTCATGGTTTGGAATGTTCCGTTTGCCGAACGCACATCCCTGTTGCTTATGCTCATTATCAGCAGACTTGCATTTGGATAAGCTTCACGGAAATGGTCGATACCCTTCTTGAACCTCTCACAGAAACCAGAATAGCTATGTGTTGTAGGGGTTGCCATATTCAGTCCGAAATGCATGATTATAAGATCGTAGTTGCGAAGCCGTGCGAACTGTTTCAATACATCTACAGGAATCTGTCCCAAGTGCCAGCCAATACTGCCGCGCATGGAGAAATTATCGAGTACGATACCCGTCTTGTTCTCAAGTGCCACACCATAGAAACGTCCACTGCCTGATACCTTGATATTGACGCGTCCAATCCGACCAGTAACGGTGCACGACTGTGGTACATCTGCCACCGAGTCCGTTGGTGTTTTGTACAGGGTGTGGAAGTCACCACCATTGACCGAACAGTCCATCGACAGTCCTAGACTTGGCGAAAAGAAGACAGTGGCTACCTGTACCGTATCCAAATGGCCGTCATAGACACGGTGTTGACCCCTTAGGTCTATCTCCGCCCCAGGGTACGGGATGTAATAACGGCAACTGATTCCCTGCAACTGGGGATTGAATCCCTTGCTGTTGACAGCGGAGTGCTCAGTCCATCCCTTACTGCCACTCAGCACCGTAGTCCTGAATCCAGCTGTCTGTGACTGGATGTCGACAAACCCAACCCCACGTCCCCCGAATCGGGACTGTAGCAAGTCGCGAATAGCAGCAGTCAGGATGTCCCCCTCTATGAACGAGTCTCCGAAGTATGCGATGCGCACAGGACGCTTCCTCACCCCCCTCAACGCTTCGTAGAACCTGTCCATCTCACGGTCTATCCCAAGACTGTCACGGAAGTCCTCAATTGGAATCATGCCTGTCGGTACACTGTCCTCATACGCCACGTATTCCGTCTCTTCCTCCTTTTCATCGGCAGTTGTGCCTGAATCCACCGAATCCTTCATCACATCCGACAGGATATTCACCTGTCTGAGGCTGTAACCGGCAACAGACATCTGAGGCAGGAAATACATCCCCACCAGTATCACTGTAACCAAAAGAACCAGGAAAAACACGCGCTTTGTCATCACTTGAAAACTACTTGTAGCTGTTGTGCAGTAACTGTGAAACCACTGTCCAGTACAGGATCTTGTGCATCCCCTACCAAACGGACTGCAAAGTTAGCACAAAAGCATGAGACAAGCAATCAATTCAAATATAAAATACCGAAATTACGATTTTGTTACGTAGCACAAACTTTTGCCGCTTAAATTAGGTAGTGCCGTTTTTTTTCTTTAAGTTTGCACTGTAAATCGGAATCACTCAAAAGCAAGAGAATATGACACGAACGAAACTGAACAAGAAACAACTGAAGGAAAAGGTGTTGGCATTCTTCCAAAGCAAAGCACGTGAATCATTTACCTTAAAACAGATATTCAGTGCGCTTAAACTGACCAGCCATCCTCTCAAGATACTGTGTGTGGATGTCCTCAACGAGATGGTGGACGACCAACAGATTATACACGACTATGAAGGAAAACTGTCGTACAATGCACCGGCAAGTCAGGTGCTTGAAGGGGTGTTCCGCCGTACCAACAGTGGGAGGAACACGGTTGAAGCCGATGATGGCACGTCTGTAACCGTATATAACGAAAGTACTCATCATGCACTGGACGGCGACAGGGTCAAGGTGGCAGTATTCGCCACAAAGAAAAATCCGTCAAAGATAAAGGGCGAGGTCATTGAGATTATCAAACGCAATGACAAACTTATTGTGGGTCAGTTGCAGATTAGTCATGGCATCGCATTCCTTGTACGTCCCGACAGTGCATTACCAAACGATGTATATATCCCCAAAGACAAACTCAAGGGTGGCAAGGACGGAGACAAGGTTCTCGTGAAGATAACCGACTGGCCTGATGATGCACGCAATCCCATGGGTACGGTGAAGGACATCCTTGGCAAGCCTGGAGAGAACAACACGGAGATGCACGCCATCCTTGCCGAGTACGGACTGCCCTACAGCTATCCCAAGGAGGTGGAAGCATATGCTGATAAAATAAGTGATGTCATACCTGAAGAAGAATACAAAAAGAGGGAAGACCTCCGTGGTGTAACTACGTTCACAATAGACCCCAGAGATGCAAAGGACTTCGATGACGCACTCTCCATCCGCCCATTAGGAAAAGGACACTATGAAGTAGGTGTTCACATTGCAGATGTGTCACATTATGTACTTGAAGGATCTGTGATTGACAAGGAAGCACAGAAGCGCGCCACATCCATCTATCTGGTAGACCGCACCATACCGATGCTACCCGAACGTCTCTGTAACTATATATGCTCACTCCGTCCTGGTGAAGAAAAACTGGCTTATTCCGTTGTGTTCGACATGGACGAGGAAGCCAAGGTATATGATTTCAGGATAGTACACACCGTCATCAAGAGCAACCGTAGGTTCGTGTATGAAGAGGTGCAGTCAATACTGGAGCAGAACGGTGAAGCTGATGACATTGAAGGACACATCCCCGTCAGTGAGGACAAACGGACTGGTGAATACTGTAATGAACTGATAATGCTCAACCGCATGGCACATAAGCTCAGAGCTGCTCGACTTGCTAACGGAGCGATTGACTTCGACCGTGAGGAAGTGCGTTTTGAGATTGACGAGAAAGGAAAGCCTACCGGAGTATACTTCAAGGTTGCTAAGGATGCGAATAAACTGGTTGAGGAGTTCATGTTGCTTGCCAACCGCACAGTGGCGCAAAGTGTAGGCAAGGTGAAGAACAACCAAAAGGCAAAGACCTTCCCATATCGTGTACACGACGTGCCAGACCCCACCAAACTTGAGAACCTCGCTATGTTCGTGAAACGCTTCAAATATTCGGTAAAAATCAACGGATCGAAAACAGAGGTGTCAAAGAGCATCAATAAACTGCTTGCAGCAGTGAAGGGCGACAGGATACAGAATCTGGTGGAGACCATATCTCTGCGCTCGATGATGAAAGCGAGGTACAGCACCCACAATATCGGACACTATGGACTCGCCTTCGACTACTACACACACTTCACATCCCCGATACGCCGCTATCCCGACTTGATGGTACACCGTCTGCTCACACGCTACGCTGAAGGCGGCAACAGTGTCAGTCAGAAGAAGTACGAGGGACTGTGCGAACACAGTTCTGCCATGGAACAACTGGCAGCAGCTGCCGAGAGGGCATCCATCAAATACAAGCAAGTGGAGTTCATGAGCGATAAACTTGGCGAAGAATTCGATGCTAAGATAAGTGGTGTGACAGAAGCAGGTGTATTTGCCGAAATCAACGAAAACCACTGCGAAGGATTCATCGCTGTACGCTTCCTCGGCAACGAATCGTTCAACTTCGATGACAAGAACTACTGTCTAATAGGACGTCGCTCACACGTGCGATTCACCCTCGGAGACGGAATAAGGATAAAGGTGGCAAAGGCTAACCTCTACCGCAAAACCCTCGACTTTGATTTTGTAAAGAAACTGACAAACATGCTTTAGTAATATGAAGAAGACAATTTTATTAGCGGCAGCAGTACTGTTAGCCTTGGCAGCAAGTGCTGCTGACAAGGTCACAGTTACCGTACGCAACACCATCAACGATGCACGTAGCGGTGAAATGGTGGAAGTCGACATGAAACAGGTGAGAACCAAACTGAATGGAACACAGACCGTGGTCGTTACTGATGCTGACGGACGTGAGATACCCAGCCAGGTTACGTACGACGGAAAACTGATATTCCAAGCAGGAGTCGCAGCAAAGGGAAAATCAACCTATTACATCTGTGCTGGACAACCATCCAGTTACGATGCTAAAGTATATGGACGACAATTCCCGGAACGTGTGGACGACATCGCATGGGAGAACGACCGAGTGGCTTTCCGCTGTTACGGGCCAGCCCTACAAAGGAGTGGAGAGAGAGCTTGGGGCTACGACATATGGAACAAACGGACATCACAACTCGTGGTTGAAGACCGCTATGCCGGTGAACTTGACCCTGACATACAGAAAGCAATTGCAAAGTTACGTAAGATGGGAAAGGGTAATATCGCTGATGATGTGTACAATGCTATAAGCTACCATGTGGACCATGGAAACGGAATGGACTGCTACAAGGTAGGGCCGACACTTGGCTGTGGCACCAACGCACTTATGCATAACGGTCAGATCGTATATCCACGATGCTATAAATCATTTGAGATTCTCGACAAGGGACCGCTCCGCTTCACAGTGAGACTGGTGTATGGCGAAGAGAGCGTAGGCGACATGAAAGTGACGGAAACTCGGGTACTCAGTCTGGATGCCGGTTCACAACTCAACAAAGTCACCGTAAGTTATGCAGGACTGACTGAAGATACACCGCTTGCCGTTGGAATCGTAGTACACAACGAGAACCCTAATGCCTACGTGCTCTGTCCTGTCAATGGATACATGGGCTATGAAGACCTGGGAGACCCCAACCAGTATAAGGAGAAGTACCGTGCCACACAGAACAAAGACTTCGGTAAGATATATGTGGGAACTGTGTGTGTAGGGAAACTGGACGGAATACAATTCAAGGAAGAAAAAGGACTTCCTGGTGCTACCGGACACGTTCTCTCATTGTCTCACCTAAACAGCAAGTCATCATTCACCTATTACTTCGGTACAGGATGGAGCCGTAACGACGAGACTAATTTCAAGTCACTCGCAGACTGGGAGTCTTACCTCAGTACATTCTCCAATCATGTCAAGAATCCACTGAAGGTAACCGTGAAATAAGAAAGACGGAACAACTCCGCCTTACCTACAATAAGGAATCCCCTCCGTCGCAGTCCAACCTGCCGGAGGGGATTCCTATTTATATATAAGAGTAAGTCTTTATAGACTTGCCATCACCGTAAACCCATCGTTTACTTATGGCATTCACACCATTTTCTTGCATTTACAAATGCCTCAATCCAAGGAGTCACGTCATCCTTCTTCCTTTCGACAGGATAATCAGCCATCTGCCAAGGGAATATTGCACGTTCGAGATGCGGCATCATGGCAAGGTGTCTACCGTCTCCAGTACAGATACCAGCGATATCGTAGTCGCTACCATTAGGATTAGCAGGATAACCGTGGTAGTTGTATTTGGCAACCACATTATACTTATCCTCATCCATAGGCATTTCGAAGCGTCCTTCACCATGAGCAACCCAAATACCGATTTTGCTTCCGCTGAGCGAGCCGAAGAGTACCGATTCGTTTTGAGGGATACTGAGGGTAAGGAAACCACTCTCAAACTTATGACTTATGTTATGCTTCATTGCACCGAAGTTGTCATAACCCTTGTCGTTAAGCAGTCCCAGTTCCATCATCAACTGACAACCGTTGCAGATACCCAGTGAGAGGGTGTCTTTCCTTGCGTAGAACCTGTCGAGAGCAGCTTTGGCTTTTGGATTGTAGAGGAACGCTCCTGCCCATCCCTTTGCACTGCCGAGTACATCGGAGTTGGAGAATCCACCACAGAACACAATCATCTGTACCTCGTCAAGTGTCTCGCGGCCACTTACCAAATCGGTCATCATCACATCCTTCACATCGAATCCTGCAAGATAAAGGCAATACGCCATCTCACGCTCTCCGTTCGTTCCCTTCTCTCTGATGATGGCAGCCTTAGGACGTGAAGCAGACGGCTCGGAATCACGGTCTGGGCTGATGCCATACTGTCCGAAAGTACCGGTGAAATCATTATTGAACTTATGTTCTATCGGTTCGTCCTTATAGTTCTTGTAACGCTCTGCAGCCATCCCGTTCATGCTTTGGTGCTTGTCGAGTTCATAAGAAGTGGAGTACCACACGTCACGCAGTGCGTCGATATCGAAGGTATGCACTATCTTGCCCTTTGACTTTATGGTGACTGTACGCTCTTGAGAGACAGTACCGATACGGGCGAATCCCACACCAACATTGGCAAGTATCTCCTCCACCTCATGTGAGTTCTCTTTAGCCACCTGAATAACCACGCCTGGGTTTTCCGCAAAGAGCAGTTTCACGATGTCTTTCTCACCCATCTCATCGAAGGATACTGCCAGTCCGCCCTTAGTGTTCGCAAAGCACATCTCCAGCAGACAGGTGACGAGTCCTCCGGCACTGATATCGTGTCCAGCAATGAGCAGTTCTGCTTTCACCAATTCCTGTACACCGATGAACGCATCGCGGAAATACTCTGGGTTCTTCACTGTCGGCACGTCACTGCCCACCTTGCCCTGGCTCTGTGCGAACGCACTACCTCCGAGACAAAGCTGGTCGAACGAGAAGTCTATGTGATAAAGTACGGAATCTACATTTCTTATTACAGGAGACACAACCTGACGGATATCGCTCACTTCACCGCCACTACTTACGATAACCGTTCCTGGGCTAATGACCTTGCTTCCATCTGGATATTTCTGTGTCATAGACAGTGAGTCCTTACCTGTTGGCACGTTCACATGCAAGTCACAGCAGAAGTCACTCAGAGCCTTGACTCCAGCATAGAGACGTGCGTCCTCACCTTTCTGACTGCGACAAGGCCACATCCAGTTGGCTGACAAGCTCACACTGTCGAGTCCTTCTGCCATCGGTGCCCATACCAGATTGGTGAGAGACTCAGCGACAGACAGAACGCTTCCAGCCGCAGGGTCTGCCAAACCAGCCTGTGGAGCGTGACCTATGGCAGTAGCAATACCTTTCTGTCCCCTGTAGTCGAGTGCTACTACACCACAGTCGCTCAACGGCAACTGCAGTTCACCTACACACTGCTGGCGCGCTATCTTACCCGTCACGCTACGGTCCACCTTATTAGTCAACCAGTCCTTGCAAGCGACAGACTCCAACCGCAACACCTTGTCTATGTATTCATCTATCTTGTCTGCTGAATAGTCCACGTCAGCATAGTGGTGAACAACCGTCTCGTCTTTCATGTATGTACGTGGTGAATGACCGAACATCTGTGCCACCTCCAGGTCAAACGGTCTCACACCGTCACCCTGCTCAAAGGCAAAGTGTGCGTCACCAGTTGTCTCTCCCACTACATACAGAGGAGCGCGCTCACGTTCCGCTATCTTACGCACATGCTCTATGTGTTTCTCATCGATAAGGAGTCCCATACGCTCCTGTGACTCGTTGGCTATAATCTCTTTCGAACTGAGGGTCTTGTCGCCTACAGGCAGTTTTGTCATGTCGATGAGTCCGCCACAGTCCTCCACCAGTTCAGACAGACAGTTAACATGTCCTGCACTGCCGTGGTCATGAATTGACACTATCGGGTTTATCTCCTCCTCGCACAACGCTCTCACAAGGTTATTGGCACGCTTCTGCATCTCAGGATTGGCACGTTGAACAGCATTCAGTTCGATACCGCTGGAGTAGCGTCCTGTATCCACAGAGCTGACACTGCCGCCACCAAGTCCGATGCGGTAGTTGTCACCTCCCACCACGACAACCTTATTGCCTTTCTCTGGTTCACCTTTCAGACAGTCGCGCTTTGTGCCGTAGCCCACACCACCTGCCAACATGATGACCTTGTCGTATCCGTACTGTGGCTCGTCTTGTCCGTCCTCCTTATGCTCGAAAGTAAGCACAGACCCACAGATGAGTGGCTGACCGAACTTGTTACCGAAGTCACTGGCACCGTTGGATGCCTTGATAAGTATCTGTTCCGGAGTTTGGTAGAGCCAATGACGAGGATGGTCACCATTACGGTAACTGGTCATGTATACAGCTGTACCAGCTATTGGCCATGATCCTTTTCCTCCACCCATACGGTCACGAATTTCTCCACCGGTTCCAGTGGCAGCACCGTTAAACGGTTCCACTGTAGTAGGGAAGTTGTGTGTCTCTGCCTTCAACGAAATCACAGACTCAATGGGTCGTGTACGGAAATAATCACTGGTACTGTGGTCGAGTGGCGCAAACTGCTCCACCACTGGTCCCTGTGCGAAAGCCACATTATCCTTGTAGGCTGATATGATTTTGTTAGGGTTCTCCTTCGTTGTCTTCTTTATCATTTGGAACAAGCTGCTCTCCATCTCCACTCCGTCGATGATGAACGTACCACCGAATATCTTGTGACGGCAATGCTCGGAGTTTATCTGTGCAAAACCGAAGACTTCAGAGTCGGTCAGCTTGCGGCCCAACTGATCCTCTACACTATGCAGATACTTTATCTCCTCTGGACTGAGGGCAAGACCCTCCTGCTCGTTGTACTCTTCCAGATTGTCGATATGGACTATTGGTGCAGGCTGGATGTCAACAGTGAAGATATCCTGATTCAGTCCATTGTACCTACGTTGCAGCATAGGGTCGATCTCCGAGTTCTCCCCGATAGGGAAAAACTCCTCGATACGCTGTATACCTTTTAATCCCATGTTCTGTGTAATCTCAACTGCATTGGTGCTCCACGGAGTGATCATTTCGCGGCGCGGACCAGCAAACAGCCCTTCAACGATGGTGTCGTTCAGTTTGGTAGCATTACCGAACAGCCACTGGAGGGCATCAGTCTCCTCCCTGCCTGGTTCGTGGTCTATGCTGACCGCTATGACACTTCGTTGGGGCGTAGTGAAAAAGAAAATCATGTTTGTGATAAGTTTGTTTAGATTCTGCGTGCAAAGATAGTAAATAAGTAGGAATCCACTTTGCGACCACCTTAAATATTTGTACACAGGGGATATCTTTGCGGTATTGCAACAGCCTTTTTCAAAATTATTCATTAACTTTGCGCTTCGAACTTAAAGAAAGAGAATTGAATAATGACCGTATTATATGAATCACCTGTTTTCGGTCCCATCCACAGTCGTAGGCTGGGTGTCTCACTGGGCATAAACCTGTTGCCAGCGGACGGCAAGTGTTGTTCGTTTGACTGTCTCTACTGTGAGTGCGGATTCAACAAGGACTTTGTCGGACACGGTGGGTTCGCCAATCCACAGTCGGTACACGACACTCTGAAAGCGCAACTGGAAAGCATGCGCAAAAACGGTCCGGCACCCGATGTTCTCACCTTTGCCGGCAATGGCGAACCAACACTGAACCCTTGGTTTCCTGAGATAGTGCGTGACGTGATAAGTCTGCGAGATGAATATTTCCCTGCAGCCAAGGTAAGCGTACTGAGCAACGCCACACAGATACTGCGACAGGAGGTGTTCGACACACTCATGCTTGTGGACAACAATATACTCAAACTCGACACAGTGTCAGACGACTATATCCGTCAGCTCGACCGTCCAGTGAGCGCACACTATCGTGTTGAATACATTATCAATAAAATGAAGCAGTTCAACGGACATTGTATAGTACAGACAATGTTCCTCACTGGAGAATCCGATGGAATAGACGTGGCAAACACCTCTGACACTTACGTGTTGCCATGGATAGAGGCACTAAAAGAAATACGTCCGTCGGAAGTGATGGTCTACACCATCGACAGGGAGACTCCGGCACACGGTCTAAGAAAGGCCACACCTGTACAACTGGACGAAATTGCTCGCAAGGTTGAGGCTGCTGGAATAAAATGTCAGGTATCGTACTGATGACATCCTATAAACATACAAAACACTGTTAGATAATATGGTTTTCAACTACGATGTGGTAGTGGTTGGTGCTGGTCATGCAGGCTGTGAGGCTGCCTCGGCTTCAGCACGACTTGGGGCAAAGACTTGTCTCGTCACAATGGACATGAACAAGATTGCACAGATGTCATGTAACCCTGCTATTGGTGGAATTGCCAAAGGTCAGATTATAAGGGAGATTGATGCTTTGGGTGGCATGACAGGTATTGTGACTGACAGGTGCTCCATCCAATTCCGTATGCTCAACCTGTCCAAAGGACCGGCTGTATGGAGTCCGCGCGCCCAGTGCGACAGAGCTAAGTTCATTTGGACATGGCGAGAGATACTGGAGAACACACCCAACCTCAATATATGGCAAGACCAAGTCAGCGAATTACTGACAAAGGACGGAGAGGTGTGCGGTGTGCGCACCATTTGGGGAGCTGAACTCAGGGCACGGTGCGTGGTTATCACCGCAGGTACTTTCCTTAACGGACTGATGCACATGGGACGCAAACAGATACCAGGCGGACGAATCGCTGAACCGGCAGTGACGGGACTTACCGAATCCATCGCTGCACAAGGAATAAGTACGGGACGGATGAAGACGGGTACTCCAGTGCGAATAGACCGCAGGAGCGTCGACTTTTCGCAGACAGAGATACAAGAGGGTGACCACACATTCCACCGCTTCTCGTTCATGGACGAATCGAGACGATTACATAGTCTGCCCTGCTGGATGTTGAAGACCAACAAAGAAGTACATGAGACACTCATGTCGGGACTTGCCGACTCACCTCTCTACAACGGTCAGATCAAAAGTATCGGTCCGCGTTACTGTCCTAGTATTGAAACCAAGTTACATACATTTCCCGATAAAGATGAACACCAGCTCTTCCTCGAGCCCGAAGGAGAGACAACCAATGAGATGTACCTCAATGGTTTCTCCTCATCGTTGCCCATGGACATACAGATAGAAGCTCTGAAGAAGATACCTGCTTTACGCAACCTCGTTATCTATCGTCCAGGTTACGCCATAGAGTACGATTTCTTCGACCCTACCCAACTCACCCATTCGTTGGAATCAAAGGTTGTCAGCGGTTTGTTCCTTGCTGGACAGGTGAACGGCACCACAGGATATGAGGAGGCAGCAGGACAAGGACTGATAGCCGGAATAAACGCTGCACTGAAATGTGGCGGTGGGGAACCGTTCACACTGCAACGTAATGAGGCGTACATAGGAGTGCTCATCGATGACCTCGTCACCAAGGGGGTAGACGAACCCTATCGTATGTTCACCTCAAGAGCTGAATACCGAATACTGCTGCGGCAGGACGATGCCGACATGCGTCTGACAGAGAAATCCTATAATACTGGACTGGCAAGCAGAGAGCGTTATGAATACATGACAACTAAACGCGAAGCCATCGACCATATCATTGACTTCACCCGAACATTCTCAATAAAACCAGCACTCATCAACGCTGCACTCGAACAGATTGGTACCACACCTCTTGAGCGGGGTTGTAAACTCTACGACCTGCTTGGCCGTCCCAATGTGACGATCATGGGACTTGCTCCACATATCAAGGCATTGGGTAGTGAACTTGCAAAAATTGAAGACCGCAAGGAAGAGATTATAGAAGCAGCCGAGATAAAAATCAAGTACCAAGGCTATATCAACCGCGAGAACATGGTGGCAGAGAAGATGCTTAGACTGGAGAACATAAAGATACAGGGGAAGTTCGATTATATGAACATGAACCAGATATCCATCGAGGCACGACAGAAACTCACGAAGATAAACCCTGTTACACTGGCTCAGGCAAGTAGGATTCCAGGAGTGTCGCCAAGCGACATCAACGTGTTACTAGTACTCATGGGCAGATGACACTACATCTAAAGCAAAAGACTGAAATGAGAGTAATATACACTGTACTTACACTTTTTATATGCACATTGCTTCATGCACAGGACAGGTGGACTTATGATTTTATCGTACCCGACAACGGTAACTTCGTTCAAGCCATCCAATCAGCCAACAACAGATCAGACAAAAACAAAAGATACAGGATATTTATCCGTCCGAGCTATTATAGGATAAAAGGTGAGGGCAACATGATAACTGTCGTAGAGAATGGAAAGAATATTGAAATACCCAGTCCTATGACCATTCTTACAGCACCCAACACATCCATCATCGGAGACAGTTACGGAAACACACAGATAGAAAACTGTCCTCAACATGAAGGTATTAGTATAACAAGCACATTGTTCTGCAATGGTGCTGACAATACATACATTCAAGACATTGAACTATGGTCAAACTACAAAAATGATCCCAACGCATTTGCCAATAGGGCTGTGGCACTGCGTGAGAAAAACTGTAGAGGCAACATACTGAAGAATGTGAGTCTACTCGGTACACAAGACACATACTACACCAACGAAGGTGGTTATACTTATTTGGAAGACTGTAAGATAAGTGGTACGGTAGACTTCATCTGTGGAGGAGGTACCATCTATTTCAACCACTGTAACATCAACATGCTACAAAGAGGCAATACAGGAAAAAGGAATGTGATTACAGCACCTGCCACTGCTTCTGGATTGAAGTACGGATATGTTTTCGCAGACTGTTATATAGACGGAGAACAGGAACAAAATGGTAAGTTCCTTCTTGGCAGACCATGGAAGAACTCACCAAAATGTGTTTTCATCAATTGTTCAATGAACGTAGTGCCGACTCCTGAAGGATGGAGTGACATGCACGGTACAGTACCTACGTTATTTGCCGAATACAACAGTACTGATGGACATTTTGAAATTATCGACTTGAGCAAGAGAAAAACAATATACACAAATGCAGTAAACCAACCTGTGCATGTCAATTATAATCCAAGCATCACCGATGATGAATCGGAGCAGTACACTGTGGATAAAGTATTTCCAGAATGGTTTCCAGAAGACAAGGCGGCACAGATACCTCCACCAGTATTGTCAGCCAACAACAGGACAATAACATGGGAAGACATTCCCGAAGCCGGTTGTTATGCTGTGTGTCGGGACAGAAAGATAATAGCTTTCACCACAAAACCTTTTTACAATGTAGGGAAAAGTTATGAAGGGGCTTGCTACAGTGTGAGATGCGCCAACTGGTATGGTGGACTCGGTCCACGCAGTGAAGAAGTGGTTTATCCATTCAAAAAGAGTAAATGAAGACTGTTTCATTTACTCTTTTTGTTCATTTCTCCGTCTTATGTTCAGAATGGCAGGTCGTCAGTTGATTCACCTGGGTCAAACGTAGGAACTTCCTGTGGAGCAGCTACAGCTGCAGATTGTGGTGCACCACCGCCAGCCTGTTGCTCAGCACTTGGTCTCTCCACCTTCCATGCACGGATATCATTGTACCAACGTCCATTGTACTCACGACAGTTGATGTCGAACGAAACCTTTATGGTTTCTCCCATCTTAATGTCAAATTCATTTATCTTGTCTTCACCGAAGATGCTGAAAGCCATACGGTGAGGGTATTGTTCACTTGTTTCAATGACATATTCCTGAACTTTCCAAGGGTTACCCGATGCTTTGGATATACCACCCCTTGACTCGAGCACAGCTATTACTTTTCCTTCTAATTCCATATTCTTAAATTTAATTATCACGCAAATTTACTGCTTTTTCATTCAACTACAATCTTTTTCGGAATAAATCTTCTTTCAATTCAAAACTATTGGGTAAATTTGTAGTTCAAAGTAGATAAAAGAAATAAATAAAACCACAACGATATGAAGTTTAGTATTTCAAGTACGACATTCTGCAACCGACTGCAGACTTTAAACAAAGTAATAAATTCAAAGAATTCACTTACAATTCTTGAATGCATACTGTTTGACCTTCATGATGAAGTCCTGAATATGACGGCATCTGACGGTGACATAACCCTCAGTACCACTGTTGAGGTAAGTTCAGTCAGCGGCAGTGGTAAGTTTGCCATCAATGCCACACAGATTATCAATGGACTTAAGGAAATATCTGAACAACCAGTCATAATTTCAATAGACGACAACGACTATAAGGTCACTATAAACTATCAAAACGGTAAGTGTGAGTTCATAGGTCAGAATGCTGACGATTATCCTGTTCCACAAGGTGTTGGTGAATTGACACAAACCATTTCGATGAAAAATGACGTGCTCTTCAAAGGTATTACCACATCATTGTTCGCAACAGCTGACAATGAACTCCGTCCCGTCATGAACGGTATATTGTTTGACATCACTACAGACAGTATAACTTTCGTTGCCAGCGATGGACATAAACTTGTAAAGAACCGTAACTTTTCCGTCAAGAGCGATGTAACAAACTCTTTTGTTCTTCCAAAGAAACCAGCTAAGACACTTAAAGAAATACTTACAAAGGAAGAAGGTGAAGCTTCAATCACCTTCGACAACAACTCAGCAGAAGTACGTATAATCAACTATACGCTCAATTGTCGCCTTATAGAAGGCAACTATCCTAACTATAACTCAGTCATTCCAAAGGACAACCCATACAAGATAAGGATAGATCGCCAGACTCTTATAGGCGCACTCCGTCGTGTACTTGTGTTCGCCAGCTCAACCAGCCTTATAAAGATACATGTTGCTAACAACACATTGGTTATATCATCACAGGATGTAGACTTCTCAACTAACGCTGAGGAAAGCATCATGTGCGAGTATGACGGTAATGTGATGAACATAGGATTCAAGGGAACATTCCTTATAGACATTCTCAACAACCTGTCATCAGAAGAAATTATGTTGGAACTGGCTGACCCAAGCCGTGCTGGAGTCATTATTCCTACTGAACAGGAAGAAAATGAGGATATGCTTATGCTTATCATGCCTATGATGTTAAACGACTGAACATTGTAATGAAACTCAATATAAAACGTCCAATCGTATTCTTCGATTTGGAGACTACCGGAACTAATGTAGCAAGGGACCACATAGTGGAACTTTGCTACATTAAACTTTATCCCAATGGCAATGAAGAGACAAAGTCGATGAGGATAAAGCCTGTTGATTCCATAGGTAATGTAATACACATACCAGAGGAAACGACTGCCATCCATGGAATACATGACGAGGATTTAAAAGACAGTCCTTCATTCAAGGATGTGGCACAGCAACTTATGAACGTGTTCCACGACTGTGACATAGCTGGATATAACTCCAACTACTTCGACATACCTATGCTTGTGGAGGAATTCCTCAGAGTTGGCATTAATATAGACCTGTCCAACAGTAAGTTCGTGGACGTGTGTGTCATCTTCAAGAAGATGGAACAGAGAACATTGTCAGCAGCATATAAGTTCTACTGCAAACAGAACCTTGAGAACGCACACTCGGCATTTGCGGACACAAGAGCCACACTTGAGGTGTTGGAAGCCCAACTCGACAAGTATTCAGATACACTTGAAAACAACGTGGATAAACTTTCAGACTTCTCTAAAGTGAACAACAATGTTGACTTTGCTGGCAGGATAACAGTGGATGCAAAGAACAATTATGTGTTCAACTTCGGTAAATACAAAGGAAAGGAAGTGAAGGAAGTGCTTAAGAAAGATCATGGATACTACAATTGGATACAACAAGGTGAGTTTACCCTCAACACAAAACAGGTTCTCAAGAAAATTAAAATGAACATGTAGCGTATGCTTAAAGGAAAACATATAGTTCTTGGAATAACAGGTAGTATAGCCGCCTATAAGTCATGTCTTATAATACGTGAACTTATAAAGCGCGGAGCTGAGGTGCAAGTGGTAATCACACCGGCAGGAAAGGAATTTATAACTCCAATCACACTGTCAGCTCTTACCAGCAAGCCTGTCATCAGCGAGTTCTTTTCACAAAGGGACGGTACATGGAACAGTCATGTGAACCTCGGCATATGGGCAGACCTGATGCTTATAGCCCCTGCTACTGCCAGTACCATAGGCAAGATGGCGAATGGTATAGCCGACAACATGCTCATAACCACCTATCTCTCCATGAAAGCTCCAGTGTTTATAGCTCCAGCCATGGATCTTGATATGTATGCACATCCTTCGACACAAAGAAACCTTAATACACTGAAGGAATATGGTAATCATATAATAGAACCCACAAGTGGATTCCTTGCCAGTCATCTTGAAGGAAAAGGAAGGATGGAAGAACCTGCCAATATAGTAAATATAATATCAGAATATTTCGAATGAAAGGCAAGAAGATACTCATTACAGCTGGACCTACATATGAGAAGATAGACCCAGTCCGTTTTATAGGAAACTACTCTTCTGGTAAAATGGGTATATCACTTGTAAGAGAATGCTTGGAAAGAGACATGGAAGTGGAACTTGTACTGGGACCTGTCAGTATAGACTATCACCTCGACAACATAGATAACCTGCATGTCACACATATAGAGTCTGCACAACAGATGTATGAAGCGTGTATAGACCTGTATCCACATATGGATGCAGCCATCCTCTGTGCTGCCGTAGCTGACTTCACACCAGATAGAGTGGCTGACAATAAGATAAAACGCAAGGGAGATGAACTTATCATTCGTCTCAAACCTACAAAAGATATTGCAGCCGAACTGGGAAAGATAAAAGGCAAGGGTCAGGTGCTTGTTGGTTTTGCGCTGGAGACCAACGAGGAGGAGGCCAATGCACAGGATAAACTCATCAGAAAGAACTTTGATTTCATAGTTCTCAACTCATTGAACGACAATGGTGCTGGATTCCGCTATGACACCAATAAGATTACTATTATAAATAAGGTGTACAAACAAGAGTTTCCACTTAAACAGAAAAGTGAATGCGCAAAAGACATTATAGACCGTCTATGTGAGTTGATAAACGGTAGATAACTGAGTTGAAAAGTATACAATAACTTTTCAAACATAAATTTGGAGGTTTGCCTTTTTCTTATATACACTACACCTCAAACATACTGTACCATGATATTCCAATTATTTTCATGATATTGTAAAGTAGTTTTCAAACACAATTATATACTATAAAGTAGTGATATTCAATAGTAAATATAAAGTTTTCAACATTATGAACAACCTATCAATATCAACATTCTAATTTTTAGAATCAAAATATTAAATGAATATGATTATATCAGTGTTGAAAAAAAAGAGGATGCAATAGATTGTGCATTGATGATTTATTCGTACCTTTGCACTCGCTTTTAGATTAACAAACAAATAAATTATCAATTATGTACTTAGATTCAGCTAAGAAGCAAGAAATCTTTGGTCAGTACGGAAAGTCCAACTCTGATACTGGTTCATGCGAGAGCCAGATAGCATTGTTCTCATACCGTATAGACCGGTTGACCCAACATGTAAAGGCCAATCACAAAGATTATAGTACAAACAGAGCTCTTGTAAAGCTTGTAGGCCGACGTCGCAGTTTGTTGGCTTATCTCAAGCGCAAGGACATTGAACGTTATCGTGCAATTGTAAAGGCTCTCGGTCTTCGTAAGTAAAAAATACGAAGTTGGAAAGGTAAGGCACATTCATTATTTGGATGTGCTTTATTTTTATATGGCAGTTCCTTTCATGCTTGCCTTGATTGAGATTAATTAACAAGGTGATGTTGCAGCGTGTAACAATAAATTATTACCTTTGCCAACTAATTGCTAAATCAAAAAGCATGAAAGTTCTGATAACAGGTGCAAGCGGTTTCATAGGCAGTTTCCTTTGTGAGAAGTCGCTTGACATTGGATATGATACGTGGGCTGTGGTGCGCAAGACATCAAGCAGATGTTGGTTACAACATGATAAACTGAATTTCATTACCCTTGACTTGGGAGACAAGACTCTGTTGAAAGAGCAATTGAAAGCTGCAGATATTGTATTTGACGTGGTGATTCATGCTGCAGGTAAGACCAAATGCAGGGACAAAAATGAGTTTTACTTCCATAATTACCAGTGCACATGTAATTTGGTAGAGGCTTTGGCGGAACTTAAGATGATGCCCCATCAGTTCATTTATATGAGCAGTCTAAGTGCCGTATATGGTTCTGAGTATGGAAAGAGTAAACTGAAGACAGAGGATTGGTTGAGAAATACATTGAAAAATGGTGATACCAATCTTGTGGTGTTCCGTCCTACTGGAGTGTA
Source organism: Alistipes ihumii (assembly GCA_963626085.1). Taxonomy (GTDB): domain Bacteria; phylum Bacteroidota; class Bacteroidia; order Bacteroidales; family Bacteroidaceae; genus Colivivens. Next base: position 91,261 of record CAVFVJ010000003.1, read on the forward strand.
CGGACCTCGCGAGAAGGACTACTTCCTTATGGTAAAGTCAATAAAGAAGCATGTGGACTTTGCTGTCGGTTTTAAACCACAACTTCTTACGTTTGTATATGTACAGGATCTCGTGGATGCTGTGTTTAAGGCTGTGGAGGATGACATCAAAGAAGGTATGTTCTTTATTACCGATGGAGAGGTCTATTCAAGCCGTACATTCAGTGAACTTATACAGAAAGAATTGGGAGTGAAGCATGTGTTACATATCACCGCACCTCTGTGGTTTTTGAAAGTTGTGTCTGTGATAGCTGAAAGTATTGCACACGTGACAGGTACTGTAAGCACACTCAACAGGGATAAATACAAGATAATGGCTCAGCGTGACTGGACATGTGACATTGAACCTATGAAAGAAACACTAGGATTTCAACCTAAGTGGCAACTGCCACGTGGAGTAAAGGAGACTATAGCATGGTACAAAAAAGAAAACTGGATTTAATCAGTTCCGAATTGGTTACACTTCTATATGTGGCTGTGACTACAGTTATGATTCTGATATTTTGGAATCAGCTGAGTAGTCCTGTATCTATGCTTGGACTGCGGTTAATAGCCCTTTCGATAATAATTGTCACCCACTTCACATATAAGGTGCTACCAAAGCGTTTGGCACTGGCATGGAGGTCGTTCCCTCTGTTTGCCTTACTGATATGGTGGTATCCTGAGATATATGAGTTCTGTAGCATATTTCCATATCTCGACCATCTGTTTGCTGGAGCCGACCAATTGTTGTTCGGTTGCCAACCGGCACTGGAATTCGACAAGCTACTTGATTCAGCCCTGTGGAGCGAGATGTTCAATATGGGGTATTATTCCTATTATTATCTGATGTTCGCTGTACTACTTTTCTATCTGATATTCAGGGTAGATGAATACGATAAGGCATCGTTTATATTCCTTTCGTCGTTCTTCCTCTTCTACTTGATATACGACTTCTTGCCTGTAGCTGGACCACAGTACTATTTCTGTGCGCTCAGCAACATCTATGGCGATGGTTCTTGGCAGTCTTCATTCCCGGATATTGGTAATTACTTCAAGACACATACGGAGATGATAACTCCAGAAATAAAAGGAGTGTTTAGTCAACTCGTCATCTCAGCCCAGGAGATAGGTGAACGTCCTGAGGCGGCCTTTCCAAGTAGTCATGTGGGAATGAGTAGTGTGTGCATGTTGTTGGCATGGAGGACAGGCAACAAATGGTTATTTTGGGTGCTTGTACCTTTCTATGTTCTCTTGTGCATGGGAACAGTATATATAAAGGCACATTATCTGGTAGACTCCATAGCCGGACTTTTGTTTGCCGTATTGTTTTTCTGTATAACAAGTAATGTTTATGAAAGCAGTCATAGATGATAAAATTCCATATATAAAGGGACAGATAGAAAAACTGGTGGATGAGACTGTTTATATGCCTGGAAGCAAGATAAGCAATGCGGACTTGAAGGATGCAGACATCCTCGTCACACGTACAAGAACCAAGTGTAACAGAACCTTACTCGATGGAACAAAAGTAAAACTCATAGTTACTGCTACTATAGGGTTTGACCATATAGATACGGCTTATTGTAAGGAGGCTGGCATACGTTGGACCAACTGTCCTGGTTGCAATGCCAACTCGGTATGTGTGTATGTGCACAATGCGTTATTGTTGACAAACAGATTAAAACCTTCACTTACTGTAGGTATTGTGGGAGTAGGACACGTTGGTACACTTGTTGCGCATGACTTGGAGAGATGTGGAATGCGGGTGTTACTTTGTGACCCTCCACGCAATGACAAAAGAGACTTTGTTGAAGGTCATGAGTTTGTAAGTCTGGAAGATATAAAGAATGAAGCGGACATAATAACCTTCCATACCCCATTGAGTAAGGATGTGAAGTATGCTACTTATCATATGGCTGATGCTGAGTTCTTTGCTGGATTGAAAAAGAGACCGTTGATTATCAATGCATCACGTGGTGGTGTAGTTGATAATATGGCATTACTTGACGCTATTGAAAGCCGTCAGGTATGTGATGCGGTGATTGACACGTGGGAGAACGAGCCAGACATAAATACAAGGTTACTCAACAATATTTCTATTGGGACACCCCACATTGCAGGTTACTCGGCTGACGGTAAGGCAAATGCCACAAGAATGTCGATGGAGGCAGTGGCTGAGTATCTTGGTGTATCTTTTAGTGCAGACATACATATCCCCGAAGGAGAGAAATTGTCTACCCTTACGCTACAGAGTGACTGTGCGGCTCTTAAAGAGTCACCTTGTAGGTTTGAAGAATTAAGAAGTAATTATCCGATAAGAAGAGAATGAAAATGAAGCACATATTGGTATTTGTGATGACCATGGTGTCCATGAACGCTGTCTCACAGGTTTATATGGGCGGTGGTGACGCAGACGATGTGACAATGTTCGATGACAGTGTGTGGCACGACAAGATAACAGGCAGGCGCATGCACCTCCAGATATTGGGTGGTGTGGATACACTGGTGTATGTAAAGCCAAATGCACTGAAAGCACTGGCAAAGGACTTGAGTATAAATGCTCTTATTCTCGGGTGGGACCATTTCGTACAAGACAGAGAATGGGCTAACGTGACGATGCATGACATACGCAACCACTTTTCGCATCGTCCTGTGTTCGACAACGACAGTTTCTCTGGCAACCAGTTCTCTCATCCGTATCACGGTGCCATGTTCTACAATGCAGCACGTAATGAGGGACTTAGTTATGGGGTGTCATTGCTTTATCCTATACTTGGCAGTGCGTCGTGGGAGTGGTTGTGTGAGACGAACGCCCCGGCTGTGAACGACCTCTTGTCCACTGGAGTGGGAGGGGCTGCCATTGGTGAGGTGGCACATCGCACGTCAGACATATTCTTTGACGATTCACGCTGTGGTGCTAACCGTGTGGTGAGGGAACTGATAGGCTCATTGCTTAATCCGGTAAGAGGTGCGCACCGTATCATATCCGGTGAGATGTGGAGGGTCAGTCCTTCGAGGGGTAAGCGTGTGCAGCCTCAGCCCTATTCGTTTGAGATTGGGTTGGGCTACCGTGGCATGAAGGAACTCAAGGGGGAGAGGCAATACATGAAAGTGCCATATTTGGAGTTCAACTTCGACTATGGTGTCCGCTTCAATCCTACTGGCAAGAGCAAGCCGTTTGACTTGTTCAGTATATCTCTGCTTACCAACATGGCTGACGGTAACCCTACGGTAGGTAATTTCGAGATTATAGGCAGACTTGCCTCTGCGCAGGTTCAGCACACACACAACTGGGGACTCGATATAGGGTTCTACCAGTCATTGAAGTATGTGGACCACTATTCCAAATACGAGCAGAGGGCACATAACTTCTCCATCATATCTGAGGCGGTGAGTTTCGGTGGCGGATTGTATGTGGAGCATTCTACGGACAAGATAAACCTGTTTAACGACTTTATCATAAGTGCCGTGCCATTCGGTGGAACTACAGCGGACTACTACCCAATGCGCAGGTATGACTTTGCAAGTGGAGTGAGTATACGCAACAACACACAGTTTTACATCAACCAAAAGGCATCAGTAGGCAATAAGTTCTATTTCGCCCGTCTTTACAGTTTCAAGGGTAAGAGTCCGGAGGAGATTAAGCGTATGATTGAGTCAAAGGTAGAGATTGACAGTTGGGGTGATCAGGGAAACCATTCTGTGATTACCAATAATATGTTCATACAGTATAATATACTGAAGAACATGCGGCTTAACGTGGATTATCAAGTTTATTACCGTAGTTCCAACTATAAGTATTACCCGAATGTACATGCCAAGAGCCGTGAATGGAAACTGGGTATAATCTACTCTATCTGATAATATAAAAGTGTTTATGGTATGGACTCGTTTGTAAGGGAACATCTGTATGATGATGTGAATGAACTGGCTCTCCAGTATGCCAAGTACCCTGGAGTGGATGTGCGTTGTGCCATAATACAGATACGTGGTTGGCAGATAGCGGAGAAGAAACTGCCACTGTGGAGTCAGACTGACGGCATTCTGTTTCCTGAACATATATCCTTGGAGCAGTGCTCGTCACAAACCACAGCTGAGTATAAGGCTGAAGTCATAGAATCCATTGTGGAAAACAAGGATAAAATGACTGACCTTACTGGTGGTTATGGTGTTGATGCGGCTGTGATAGGCAGACAGTTCAACCACCTTACATTCGTGGAACCCAACAAAGAGTTGTGTAGACTGGCACACCATAACCTTCCACTGTTGGACGTAAGTAATCTGACTGTTGTGAACAGTACTTGTGAGGCTGTCTTGGAAGGACTTGAGAAACAAGATTTGATTTATATTGACCCGTCCAGACGTGACAAAGACGGAAGGAAGACCTTTGCTGTTGAGGACTGCACGCCCGACATCTACCGATTGCAGGATCAGTTGCTCGGTAAGGGCAGGTGGGTAATGGTGAAACTTTCGCCTATGCTCGACCTTACGTCGGTTGCCACTGGTCTGAGGTCAGTACACGGGGTTCATGTAGTCAGTGTGGCCGGCGAGTGTAAGGAGATACTTGTCCTGATGTCAGGCGAGGTCATGGTTTCATCACCTAAGATAGTATGTGTAAACATTATAGGAAAGGACAAGAGACAGAGTTTTACATATAATAATGAGGATGAAAAAGTGACTATTTGCCGTTATACGTCAAGAATTGACCGTTACCTATACGAACCCAACGCTTCTATAATGAAAGCAATGTGTTTCAAGTCGGTTGCCTCAGTATTCAGTGTAGATAAGTTGCATCCCAACAGTCATCTCTACACGTCAGACCGTATGATTGAGGGCTTCCCCGGACGCTCCTTCGAGGTGGTGAGTATAATGCCGATGGATAAGCGTGCACTCAAGGAACTGCGTACTTATGGACAGGCAAACCTGTCAGTCAGGAATTTTCCTTTTACGGTGGCTGAGTTGCGTGCTAAGACCAAACTCAAGGATGGTGGTGACCAATATATATTCTTTACCACTATGGCAGACAACAGTAAGGTTTGCATAGTGTGCTGTAAGCAATAGAAAATAGTAGGTGACGTGGCTCACGTCACATTTTAATCTGTGACGTGAGCCACGTCACCTACTAAGACAACAACTGCTATAGGGCATATAGTAATAAAAGTAAAGAAATTGCACTGAGTTCAGTGCAATTTACAGAGAAAACTGCACTAAACTCAGTGCAGTTTGAAAAACTATTCGTACCTTTGCGGAGGACAAGCAACTTATCATGGAACAGTTACAAGCCACATTTCGCAAACTGCTGAAGGAAACCAACAGTACGTTTCATCGCTATATGTACGACCGTATCCATTGGAACGCGCGTATGATAGGTCTCATGGGAGCAAGGGGAATAGGCAAAACGACCCTCGTTCTCCAGTACATAAAGGAAAAATTGCCTATAGAGGAATCACTTTATGTACAGGCTGAAGACTTTTATTTTGCCAACCATAGACTTACGGAGCTTGCACATGACTTTGTGAAAATTGGTGGCAAGTACTTATTCATTGACGAGATACATAAGTATAAAGACTGGGCAAGAGAACTGAAACTGATATACGACTACCACCCAGAACTGCATGTGGTGTTTATCGGTTCGTCTGTACTCGACATTGACAAGGGAGCTTTCGACCTAAGTCGCCGTGCCTTGATGTATGAGATGCAAGGATTGTCCTATCGGGAATACTTGGAGCTGTTCCACGACATCCACTTCCCATTATGCACACTTCAACAGTTGCTTCAGCAGGAAGTTGATATTCCTGTTGGATTCCTTCCCTTGAAGTATTTTGGGGATTATCTGCAAAGTGGGTACTATCCGTTTTCCAATGATGACATCTACCAATATATTCAACAAGTGGTCAACGTGGTCATAGAAACGGACATCCCACAATATGCAGACCTGTCTGTATCTACAGCAAGGAAACTCAAGCGTCTACTTGCCATCATCGCCCAAAGTGCACCGTTCAAGCCAAACATGTCTCAAATTGGAGGACAGTTGGAGGTGTCGAGGAACAATGTGGCAGACCTGTGTGCTTATCTGGAAAAAGCTGGACTTATCAGTCAACTCCGCACTTCAACCAATGGTATACAAGGACTTGGGAAAGTAGATAAGATTTATTTGGACAATACGAACCTCATCTATACCCTCGGCAACCGGAATGTGGAAATCGGCACTGTTAGGGAAACGTTCTTCTTCAATCAGACTCGTTCACTGATGCCGGTGACAGTCTCTTCTATCTCAGACTTCCTTGTTAACGGTAAATACACATTTGAGGTGGGAGGCAGAAAGAAAAAACAACGGCAACTGCAGGATATAGAGAATGGATATATCGTAAAGGACGACATAGAAACGGGATATGGCAACATAATTCCTCTATGGATGTTCGGAATGTTATACTGATACCAGTGTACATACGACCTGCTGTAAAGTTCAAGCATTTGGACTGTAATGTGCAGTTGAGAAATCATCAATCGGTATTCTTTGCGCTGGATATCAAAAGGTATTGCTATCTTTGCACCCGACTTGGAAACTACTTAACATAAAACTAACTCACAAAAGCAATGAAGAACAAACTTACATTCATGATGGCTCTTATCGTAGCCATGACGGTCAATCTAGTGTGTGCCAATGCACAGAAGGGTATCTATATCCCACAAGAGTGGCGTAACAGGACCGACAGCCTGATATGGAAGGAGACGGACACGGACAATAAGTATACTTGGTCGCGCTCACGGTCGGTCGAGACTGATAATGTCATCGTGTTTTGGGACAACAAATACGGAAGCACCAATCCGTCTGACGCTCCCGCTACTTACCGCGTGGACATCGACGACCTGCTGGCAAAGGCAGAGGAGTTCTATCAACTTGAATGCAGCAAGTTGGGATTCGTGGATCCTGACAACTCAAACATCAGTAAGTACAAGGTGATGGTGTTGCTCCATCACGATACGGGATGGATATGCTACGGAGGAGGTTACGACTATCAGGTGCCGGCACTGTGGCTATCACCGAGTACATGTAAGCCTGTGGGCAGTGCTGTGGCTCACGAAGTGGGACACTCCTTCCATTATATGTGTTATGCGGAGGACTCCAACCACGGTCAGAACCAGTCTGTCCAGACAGGATTCCACGGAGCTGTGGGCAACGGAGCTACCATCTGGGAGACTACCGCAAACTGGCAAGCCCTACAGTCTTATCCAAGTGAGATTATGACAGAGAGCTACCACCACCTTATATTCAACAAGACACATAACTATGCATTCACACATGAGTGGCATCGCTACCAGGCATATATGTTCCTCACATACCTCTGTGAGTACTATGATGACATCCAGACAGTGGCTAATGTATGGAACCACCATGAGACAAGCGTGAAAGATTTCAACCAGGTTTTGATGGACTATAAGGGACTCAGTGCCACAGACCTCTATAAGCTTCACTTTGATTTTGCGATGCACGCAGTCACATGGGACATCAACGCATGCAAGAACTACGGTGGCGACAATTATATAGGTAACTTTGAATACCGTTGCGTCGACCTTGGTGACAGCACTTACCAAGTAGCATTGGCAAGTTGTCCTCAGGCATCTGGATTCAACGTCATCCCACTGAAAGTACCAGCTGCCGGCACAGAGGTGACAGCCGACTTCACAGCACTTGTGTCAGGGGCTGCCTTGGCTGACGGAGACCCAGCCGAATATGTCAACGGTAATTCCGAGTATACTTCATCAGGGCTGACAATATATAATAAGGTGTCAAGCAATGCATCACAGCGTGCCTTCAGACTTGGATATGTGTGTCTCATGAAGGACGGTACACGTCAGTATTTCACAAAAGACACACTCTACTGCACAGGGTCAGTGGAGAAGGCTGCACAGGTCAGTTTCACCGTCCCGGAGAACGTAGACCGCATGTGGATGGTGGTGTCGCCGACTCCCAAGCGTTATTTCCAACACAAGTGGGACGAGTCCATCAGCGGTGACGACATGTGGCCTTACCGTGTGAAGTTCACTGGCACTGACCTCACAAGTGCTGCTACTGTATATTACAAGAGCGAGATAGACGGACGAGACATAGCAGACGTGACCTTGACCTATAATGTGTACATGCAAGCCAGTACCTCTGACTACACACCGCAGACAGTCACCGTAGACGGAAAGGCACTTGCACTGGTCAACACCGCCCTCCAACTTTCCACGTCAGACATCACAGGCAATCTCGTGAACTACAGTGCCAGCGGTCCGTCCGCAGGAAAGACCATGTTCTATGCTGCCAAATCTGACGGCACACTCATCAACAGCAGCAGCACTGCCAACGGTTACGGACATTGGTTCGGTTCCACTGGCAATGTGGTGAACTGGGGATCGACAGCTTACGTTTATTCTGAGTTCCAGCCCTCATCCTTCGCATTCACTCTTGGACAGTACCCGAACAGCTGTAAGAACGGCAATACCTACACCATCGCACAGGCTATCCGATACAAGAAAAGTAGTACAGAGGAAGCTAAGGCAGTATTTGTGTTCAATGTTATCTTCGACAGCGACAAGACAGGCTGGGAACTGGAATCCATCGACTACGACGACCCTACAAAGAAAACCGCTCAGGATGTGAACGGTGATGGAGTTGTAGATGACAACGATGTGCTGGGGATATATGAATACATGCAGTCAGGACAGACTCCGTCTACATCAACAGCAGAGGATGTGAACGGTGACGGACAGACAGACACACAGGATGTTCTCGAAGTGTATGACTACATGAAGAAATGAGTATAGTCTCAAGTGTCAATGAGTATAGTCTCAAGTGCCAACGAGTATAGTCTCAAGTGCCAACGAGACTATATCTCATTTTTATATAGGTATAACCTCAGTAGATTATAAGTCCTGCCAGTCCTGCCAACAGTATCATCAATATGGGATGGACTTTATAGAAACGGGTTCCCACAAACGAGAAGACAAAGATGAGTATGCTGCAGACGAACTGGAAGGTGCTGGTCTGTGGCGAACCGAAATTCTCCTCAGACATAAGCAGTACAGCAGCTGCTGCTATCAGTCCGATTATGGCAGGACGCAACAGGGAGAAGATGTCAGACATGACTGTTGTCTTGGCATACTTGAGCATCAGTTTGCTGATTGTGAGCATAAGGATGAAGGGGAGCCACAGGACACTGAATGAAGCAACTAAAGCACCAATCACGGCAAGCCATTCAGGGTAGTTCTCGTGCATTACAGCTGTATACCCTGTATATGTGGCACAGTTAATGCCTATAGGTCCAGGAGTGCTCTGACTGATGGCTACTATATCGGTGAATTCGGATGACGAGAGCCATCCGTTTTTTTCTACCACTTCATTATGAATCAGCGAAAGCATCGCATATCCGCCACCGAAATTGAATATGCCTATTTTGGAGAATACGATGAAAAGCTTTAAGAATATCATGCTTGTCGAGTTTTGTGTACGTTATACTTTTATTTGTTGTGTGCTCTCACCCTTCCAATGATGAAACCAGCGAGTCCTGCTACTATGATAATCCAGATGGGGGATACGTCAAAAAGGGAGATGAGGAGACATGCAACTACTGGAATCCATATATTGTGGAGGTTGATGTTGGCAGTGCGTGCCATAGAGAAGCAGGGGGCGGCAATCAATGCGACCACAGCAGGACGTATACCCATGAAGATCTTCTCGACATAGATGTTTTCCTTGAATGCCTGAAAGAACATGGCAATGAGCAGAAGGGCGACAATGGATGGTGTTGCCACACCCAAGGTCCCTACTATACCGCCCCACAGTCCACGTGTTTTGTTCCCTATATGACTGGCTATATTAATTGCAAACAACCCGGGGGTGCTCTGTGCCACGATGAGTATATCCATGAACTCATCGCGCGTGAGCCATCCGTGTTTGTCCACTACCTCTTTCTCCATAATCGGAACCATGGCATAGCCACCGCCAAGGGTGAAAGCTCCAATCTTGGCGAATACTCCGAACATTTTCAGATAATCGTTATTCATTCTTGTTCTGTTTATTGCTGTTTTGGCGTTCCAACCACTTCTCTTTAGTCCTGCTCCAGCGTTTGTGTGTCCACAGCCACAGTTCCGGACTACGCCGTATATCTTCCTCCAGCATCTGCATATACTTGTCCGTGAGCAGGTGGTTGTCCATGTCTGCCGGATGGGTGGTCATTGGTATGAACTGGCATTTGTAATATCCGCGTCTGATTTTGGTCACTCTGGCATAGTACACAGGTGAGTTGAATTTCTTTGCCAGTTCTTCTGTTCCGATGAAAACAGCGGACTCATGGTTGAGGAAGCGTGTGAAGTAGTGTATGGCATCCCACCGAGGTTGCTGGTCGGCAATCATTCCGCACACAAGCGGATGTTTCTCTGTGTTTGCCTTTATCAGTCGCCGTACTGTCTTGCGCATCGGAATACATTCCCCACCGTACCTGCACCTGACATCTGTCATCAGTTTGTCGAACACTTTGTCTGACAGTGGGTGATAGACTTGCGAGCAAGCTACTCCATATGGTTTTGCCGTATATGTGAGTGACGCAATCCACTCCCAGTTGCCGAAATGTCCAAGGTATACAAACGATATGGGGTGTTCCGCATTGAGTTGACTGGCGAGTTTATCGAATCCCTCGAACACCATGTGCTTACGCATTGACTTCTCTGAGAACGACAGTTGTTTGATGAACTCTACGAAATAGTCGCATAACTGCCGATAGAACTTACACTCAATAGATTGCAGTTCCTGTTGTGTTTTCTCAGGGAACGCTTCAGCCAGTTGTCTGCGTACCAGTTTCCTCCGGTAGTATCTACGGGCGAATGGAGATACTATGTCAGACATAGCGTACAGCAGTCTCAGCGGTATCAAGGATATGAGATACAAAACCGCATACAGCAATTTGTAACGGATAACCTGTTGTTTATTTAGCTCCATACTTTTTTGCAAGTTCAACGATCTGTTCTGGTTTGATATTGTGCATACACTTGAGACCGCCAACATGACAAGGCTTGTTTCCGTAGACGGAGCATGGACGACAGTCCATTGGTAACTGTATCACAGAACTCTCTGGTTGTCCCCAGGCGATGAATCCAGCCTTCGGATGGGTTGGGCCCCATATTGAGACGGTGTGGGTTCCTGTAAGTGCTGCCATGTGCATATTGCTCGAATCCATCGATATCATGACCTTCAGCATACTCATTAGTGCCAGTTCACTCTGTAGTCCGTCGAGCTTGCCTGCGACAGACTTGATACCGTCCCTTTCCCATGACTGGAGGATAGACACCTCTTCTTTGCCAGCCCCGAACAGACAAACTTGATTTCCGTTATCTGCAAGTGTGTTTGCCACCGTTTTCATCTTGTCCAGTGGATAGACCTTGTTAGGATGTGCCGCAAAGGGGGCGATCCCAATCAAGGGACGTGTGGTCTCACCTGTAAAATCAGAAATGACAGAACGTTGTGACCCGTCGATATCGAGAGCCTTGAAGGTGAGTGGAAAGTCTAATCCCAACCCGTGGAAAGTCTCACGGTAGCGTTCTGTCATAGGTTTCAGTGGTGCATGGTCTGTTCCGTGTCCGAGGAGTTCTTTCTTCTCCTTGCGTCCCTTGTCTATGACAGCTATTGCTTTTCCGTCCATACTGAACCGAAACCGAAGGTATTTGGTGCGCAACACGTCGTGGATATCAGCTACAGCATCCACGTCCAGTTTTGACAACTCTTTGTATAGTTTGTTTAGACCTACAATTCCCTTATAGTCCTTTAAGTTCACCCCTATGGTCGTGACATTGCTGGGCATCCATGCAAAGAATGGAGTCAGACGCTGCTGGGTTAGCATAAAAATATGAAGTTCTGGATAGTGTACGGCAAGAGAATAGACAACAGGCACTGTCATTGCGACATCGCCCATTGCAGAAAACCGTGTTATCAGAAGTCGTTTCAAATCTTATTTTTTTGCATACAGCACAGGGTTTGTACTCGGGTCGTTGTACATCTTCATCTGTTTGTAGACCTTCATGTACTTCTTTCCGTTTGCTATATCGTCCAGCAGTTGGTCGATAGCAGTCGACAAATCCTGTTTCTGTTCCAGAAGGACATCCAGTTTCTTTTGACAGGTATCTTTATGCTCAGGAGTGGCATCTGTACGGTTCACCTGTTCTTGCATGTGATAGATTTTCAGTGTGAGTATGCTCAGACGGTCGATGGCCCATGCTGGACTCTCAGTATTGATGGTTGCGTCAGCATGTGGTTTCACATCGCCATAGTATGACAAAAAATAGGAATCGATGCGTTCCACCAAATCAGTCCTGTCTTGGTTGCTCTTGTCAATGCGTCTTTTTATCTCCAAAGCCGTCACAGGATTGATATGAGGGTCACGTATGATATCCTCCAGATGCCATTGTACAGTGTCTATCCAGTTCTTTACGTAAAGGTCATAGCCGATGGTGCCTCTTTCATACGGGTTCTGGATATCCTGATCGACATCGTCTATCAAGTGATAGTCCCTGATTGTCTGTTCGAATATTGGAATACATGTTTCCGTGAATGTCATACTCCTATTTGTTTTGTACCTCCACTGAGAATCGAACTCAGATCTAATCTTTAGGAGAGATTTGTTCTATCCATTGAACTATGAAGGCATCGTATTTGTCAAATCAACCTGACGACAGCTTTATTTGTTATCTTCCATCCGTCGCCCACTTTCTCTGCTGTTCCCAGTTTCTCTGCAAGAATCTCCACAGGGGAAGATACGGTGTTGAGAATCTTACATGCTGGCTTTACCATCGTGTCCATCGAAACAAGTGCGGCACTTATTGCCTCTGGGGTGTTCAGTATTTGGAATGTGGCTGTGGCATCGTCGTTTGTCTTCAACATATATAGGGATGTTCCCACTTCAATTTCCGAACTACCATTCATGAATACTCCGTCTACAGGTATAGGGTAGAACATAACAGAAGAGTGGTTCTTCGGACGCTGGTGCTTCTCTGGCTGGGGCTGCACTTTAGCTTCGGGTTGAGGCTCTGTATCGCCGAACAGTGTCTGTGACACGGGATTGTGTTTCTCTGAAGTAGCTGGTGTTGTTGAAGTCTCCTTCTTTTCTGGTTCCACCGTCTCTACGACCACTACAGGCTTCATTGATTCCACCGCAGTTTTGGGTGTGATGTGTGTCGTCCCTGTCTTCTTGTCGTTTCTTGCAGCCTTTATGTTGTCTATCTCAATCTCTGCAGCCTTGATACGTTCGATGAGTCTCAGACGTTCAGCGCGATATTGCTCCATGGAAACGGGCTCTTCTGTTTTGTGTGCGTTCCTTCTCGAACGGATGAAAAATAGTAGACACACGGTCAGCACAAGATACATTATGAACGAGACGAGTACCATTCCCCAAAGTGGGAATTCTGCGGTTGTATCCTCGGTGATATCGTCAGCAAGAGTTTGTTCTGTGGACTGTCCTTCTGCTGTATCTGAAGTGCTTTCATCTACCGTCTGTATGTCTGGGGTCGTGTTGGTTGGCTGTTGCGCCTCTTCCTTTTGTTCTGAGTTGCTTTCATCCTCGTTTTCATCGCTCGCTGCACCTTGTGTCTTTATCTTCTCCACATCGGCTTTGTATTCCTTGCTCGCTCCTGACGGGACGCTTGCATCGACATCACTGGTAGACGTGGCGTTTATTATTCTGTTGACCCTGCTCAGTTCCGTTGTATCCGTGATTTTCTTAATGGCAGCACTTACAACCTTGTCTTTTTGGAAATCACCGAATGACTTGAATTCTGTTACGTTGAGATGTGCTATCTGCTGACCTTCAGACTTATTGTAGAAAGCCTGTTGGAGAGTCCACTTCAACGCACAGATCTTTTTTTGATCAAGAGTCTGTGCATTAAGTCCACATACCATAGTCAGGCAGCAGCCGATTATCAATAGTATTCGCTTCATTTTATCCGCATTTATAAACCTACATACAGAATAGTCGTGCAAAGATACCATAAATAACGGTAACGGCAAGGGGAATTAATTCATTTTTGCATAAAAACCGTGTAATAGGCGTGCTTTGGTTAGAAAATGGCTACCTTTGCATAAAGGAAAGAGTTCGATATCATGGTTCCAACAAGAACATTTCATGCTCGTATACAGGTGGGCAACTGGATTCTCATATTCATGCTGCTTATAGTAAGTGTCTATTTTATTTGGATTAAGGTAGGACTACTGATCGCTGTGTCGCTGCTCCTGTCACTCCTTGTGATAGAACGGAGCATACACACGGAGTATAGGCTCTGTCATGATTCGCTGGTCATCCACCGGGGCAGACTGTCGAAAGACATCGTGATTCCGATGGCGGACATACGGAGTCTCACCAAAACCTACCGTTTCAAGATTGGCGACAGATTGTTTTCGTCTTATGTCATAGTGGGATGCGCAGACAAGAGAAATATAGTAGCTTTCCCTGACAACATTGACGGTTTTATCAAACAGATACAGGAAATTAAAGCGAAGAGAGATGGTGGGTTTTAAAGAAAATAATTCAGGACTGAAGTTGGTCTTCTTCCTGTGTGTGTGTCTGTCGGTCATGTCTGTGGCTGCCAGCCGGTCTGTGTGTGCTGATAGTGAATCAGATTCGACCGCTCAGAATTGGACAAGTACCATACAAACTGAATTACAGTTGATTGCCGATGAGGCAGGCAACTGTTATTATACAACAGGTATTGCCGTGTTCGACTTGACAGCAGACTCGCTTCTTTTTGCGTATAATCAGCAAAAACAGTTGCGTCCGGCATCAACACAGAAACTGTTCACAGCCATCACTGCACTTGACAGGCTGGGGGTGCGGCATGATTATACCACATCCGTGTATGCCACAGGCATTCAAGACATTGATTCTATGGGTCGACATGTCCTAAAAGGCAACATATACATACGAGGGGATTTCGACCCGATGTTGGACGCGCTAAGCATTAGGGAGATGGCTTTGTCCATCAAGAACTTGGGGGTTCGTCATATAGAAGGGATGCTCGTGGCAGATTTGTCGATGAAGGACTCCGTAATACTTGGTAGTGGGTGGTGCTGGGATGACAAGCAACCGATGCTGACTCCGTTGAGTTTGAGTGGTGATGCTTACCTCTGTACAAGTGAAAGGCTGAACAGGTACAGTCCAGCTGCCAATTTCCTTCTTGCTCTTCAGCGTGTGCTTGAGGTGGACAGTATTACAGTGAATGGGTGTGGTATCGGTGATTATTATGCCAATGGGTCTGACATGCTTATATGTTCCATCCAGCATTCCATTGGCGATGTACTACAGCGTATGATGAAGGATAGCGACAACCTGTATGCCGAATCCATGTTCTACCAGTTGGCTGCAGACCAAAGGAAACGAATCTGTTGGAGGGACTGTCGGGCTGTGGTGGGGCAAGTGGCATCTGCTGCAGGCATTTCAGAGTCTGACATAAGGGTTGCCGATGGTTGTGGCTTGTCTCTTTACAACTATACTACAGTGTTTGCCGAAGTGCAGATGTTGCGTTATGCATATAAAAATAGAGAGACCGTTTTTAGGCCTCTCTATGAGTCTTTGCCAGTGGCAGGTGTTGACGGTACACTGAAACGGAGGATGAAAACTGGCGCGGCATTTAGTAATGTGCGTGCCAAGACCGGGACGATGACTGGCGTCAGTTCACTTGCCGGTTATCTTACTGCCGCCAACGGTCATATGTTGGCTTTCTCCATAATCAGCAACGGACAGAGGAAGGCTGCTGAGAGTTGTGCTCTGCAGGACCGTATCTGTCAAGTGTTGTGCGAGTGACCCAGTGCTTTCTGGTAGCAACTGCGGCAGAGTGGCTCGTATTCGTTGACCTCGCCAAGTAGCACTCGCTTATCATTGTCTATTTTTCGGTGTGACACGTAAGCTTGTGCACCGCAGCGCATACAGATGGCATGAACCTTCGTAACGTCATCGGCAACGGCACAGAGGGCAGGCATAGGTCCGAAGGGAACGCCACGGAAATCCATGTCCAGTCCTGCTACTATTATACGTACTCCTTTGTGCGCCAGTTTATTGCATACGTCCACAATATTGTCATCGAAGAACTGTGCCTCATCAATTCCAATCACATCACAGTCACTCCCCAGAAGCAGTATGCTTGATGAGTTGTCGACAGGAGTAGAGCCGATAGACAGTCCGTCGTGGCTTACGACATCCTCTTCAGAGTAACGCGTGTCTATTGCAGGTTTGAATATCTCTACTTTTTGACGTGCCAGTTGCGCACGTTTCATCCTGCGGATCAACTCCTCGGTCTTGCCCGAGAACATTGACCCGCAGATGACTTCGATGCGCCCCGTGCGCACCATCTCTCCATTGTCAAAATCTATGAGTGGCATCTCCAAATATGTGAGTCGGTTCTGTCGGTCTGGACATGACGGTTATTCCCAGTAAAGCGGAGTCTTGTTGATGTTCCACTTGTGGTCTTTAGGGAAGTCATCCCCCTCCCATGCTTTCTTGCTTGTCCATTTCTCTGCTGGGTCTGTCCAAAAGGGGTCGTCAGCAGGCAGTCCAAGAGGGAGGAATGCAAGACCTGTCATGTAGAGCGACCCGTTGTTGGTGTACCAGTCTGCTACATTCGGGTGGTTGCCTACAAAGCCGATAGTCAGGAATCCCTTCTTGTTGAAGTTGTTCGCTTTCAAGAACATGTTCTTGGCGACAGCGGTAATGCCGGCGCGCACTTGTCCGTTATGCAATTCGGCTGGGAGTTGCTTCCTCCACGCCAGTTGTGCCAATGGCTGGAACACTGCCATGCGGTATGGGATGCTTCGTCCCACCACGGGGAAGGTGCCTTCGGGTGAGATGAAACGTTCCAGAATCACACCAAATTTCTGCATTCTCTTTGTTGCCACTTCCAGTCGTTTCTTCGAACCGTTTAAGTTACCAGTATTGCGTACTAGCCAAGTGTCGTTGCCGCGCTTGGCGCAAATCATCTCAAGGCATTCTACGTACATTGGCTGGATGACGAAAGCGTTGTAGTAGTCGAAGGCGAATGCGGGACCGTCGCTGTACCAGCCGTCACCCACATACCATTCCTCTACCTTATTCATTGCCATATGGATACGGTAACTGTCGTAGTCGGCTCCAACATACATGAGAAAGCACTCCTCCATTGCCACGAAGAGGTGCCAGTTGGTGTAGGGTGGGTCATAACGCCTCAGTCCTTGTATCTCCTTTATGTAACGTTGCTTAGTCTCGTCGCTCAATGGTTTCCAAAGTGCGTCGAACCCACGATATAAACTCTCTACCAGATAAGCAGCGTCTACGAGGGTCTGTCCTCCGCTTGCCCATCCGAGATAGTCTGGACTTTGTGGGTCAACGGCATTGGTGTACGCTTTCAATGCCCACTCGCGCAGTTGCTTGCGCTTCTGTCCTTCCGCTGTGTCGTCGTCTGGCAGCGAGAGCCACGGAGCCAGACCTGCCATCATGCGTCCGAACGCTTCCATGTAGGCAACTTTCTTGTTGCGGTTATCCCATGTTGGACTCAGTTCCAAGCCACCGTTGGTAGTGTCCATCTCCTGTTGAAGTGTACCGTTGGCCATATTCCGTAAAACAGGTTCTGCCATCTGGTACATGATGTCAACCCACACCTCACGGTCACTCTTTTCTTTTTTCTTCGCGTCAGTCTGTACGAAGACTCCGCATAGCAAAAGCAAAATCAATAATTTTCTCATGTCAGTATTTTGATTAGTTCTTTCTCTTCATCCGTAACACAGAATCTTTGTGGATGTCTGCAAGTATGAGACTGTCGTCTGTTAACAGGGTGATGTTGAACGTGTCGGCATCAGTACTGTTGGATAGAACCAACTGTCCACCGTCCACCGTCCACTGGTTGTATCCGCTACCAACACCATAAACAGTGGCATTTCCGTGACGATCCAGTTCGATATGCCTGCGTCCGTCTGCTTCGGTGAAAGACCACACGTGTGCCAGTGATGTAAGGTTGACTATCGTTAGTGCCGCCAGTTCATTCTCTCCGTCCTCCCTGTACACCACATCTAAAAGGTCGCCACACGTGATTCCTCCGATGGCGTTGTTCTCATAAAAGATGTAAAGGGTGTCACCATTCTCCGCCAACAATTCAAGCGAATGCATCGATGTACCATCTCCTGCCTTTCCCCTTGTTTCACTCCAGTTTGCTTTCGTGTGCTTTCCTGAAGGTTGCACAGGAACTGTCACTGTGTCCTTAATGGATACGCTGTCGTTCTGTTGTTTGTCTCCGTTCGCTCCGTTTGTACATGCTCCCAGACAGAGTGACGCGGCAATAATACTTGCCAATAAAGAAGATTTTGATGTATTCATATTGGTGATTGATTGTTCTTATGTTGTGGTTGATTGTCACATGTCAAAATCCTGTTTGTGACCCTTACAGTCGACAACAGGTTTTGCTGTTCATCGAATACATCGACATTCCATACATGGATTGTGTGACCCACATGAATGGCTGATGCGCGGGCAGTGATAATTCCACTGGTCGGTGACATCCGTACATGGTTGCCTGATACCTCTATTCCGCATACCTGCGCCCCAAGTCCAGCCATATGCAGCGAACCGGCACCAGCTACAGTTTCAGCCATTGTCAAGTACGCTCCTCCATGTACAATGCCCATGTGCTGGATATTGGCAGGGGAAACAGGCATCTCGATAACTGCAAACTCATCGTCCGTCGGGACGAATGTCATCCCGAGGGTCTCTATCATAGTGCCTTTGGAAAAGGCATTCATCATTTCACATTCCTGCGTTGTAAGCATACTGTCAGATTAAAGGGAATCTTCTGCAAAGGTAATGAAATATAATTGAAGAACAAAAAAAAAGATATGTTATTATGCCGTATTTGACCGTCATAAACCATTTATCTGCCCAGTTTATTTCGTTTTCTGATTGTTTTGTACTAATTTTGCCGTCAATATAAGAAGTGAATGGGTTTAATGACGTGTAATTGAGAATTCATGAACAAAAGAGACTACACACATGAAGAGCTTGAGAGACTTCATGAAGAGCTTTACGGCATACTTGCGGAGATAGTCAGAGTCTGCGAGAAAAACCGCATTCCTTATTTCGTTATAGGAGGTACTGCCATAGGAGCGTTCTTTCATGACGGCATAATCCCTTGGGATGATGACATTGACATCGGTCTAACCCGTGAAAACTACAACAGGTTCTTGGATGTGGCTCCAAAAGAACTGCGCAAGCCTTATTCCCTTCAATGGGTCGGTACAGACCCGCATACTCCATTCTATTTCGCCAAGGTGAGAAAGGACAATACCATGTTCGTGGAGCAGGACTTCAGTCACCTCGACATACACCATGGCATTTATGTGGATGTGTTCCCTTACGACAAAGTTCCAGACAATCCTGCACTGCAGAAAGCACATAGGCTACTGTGCAACTTCCTCAACTGCTGTTTCATGGGCAAGGACATTTGGATGTGGCGGTACATGCAGAAATGCGACATTGAAATACCGCACAGGCGAGGACCTGTTCCGTGTTTCATGAACTGGCTTGTCGACAAGTGTTGTTCCAAGATGTTCATTTACAAGATGCTGAGTAAGACTCAGGGCTTGTTCAACTCATGTGACACAAAATACTACAACATGGTACTCATGCCACGCGACCATATAAGCGTGAAGAGTTTGGAGAACCCACAACAGGTGAAGTTTGGACAGTTGACGGTGACAGCCCCATCCGACCTTGAGACTTACCTGCGCCACCATTACAAGAACTTACGACGGGAAATGCCAAAGGAAGAGCAACAGAACCACCGGCCGACGTTCCTTTCGTTCGATACGGCACAACAGTCATAACAGCTACATACAGAAAGTATGGATACACAACAGTCTGCAATATACAAACCTCTGACTGGCAACAAGACAAGGATGGAATGGATTGATGCCATGCGGGGATTCACCATGATTATGGTGGTGGCTTACCACGTGAGCACCAACGGATTCGGTGAACAGGAGAAGTCGTCCATGGCTCTTCCTCTGCTCGTGCTCTTCCGTATGCCGCTGTTCTTCTTCATAAGCGGCTTCCTTGCCTACAAGGCAGATTTCAATTGGACATCGGGACGGTTGGGTATGATGATATGGAAGAAAGTCAAGATACAGGTGATACCCACACTGGTATTTCTGTTGATTGCCATCATCATAAGACAGAAGTCAATGAAATACGGACTGGAGAACGCAATGATTTCACCTACCAAATCCGGATATTGGTTCACCCTCTCGCTCCTCCAGATGTTCATCCTCTACTACATCTTTTCGTTCTTTGAGACTAAATGTAAGGTGCGAAACTGGATTCCCATAGCGGTGTTATGGTTCATAGCTTTGGCTACTTACGCTACCCTCTACATGCCCTCCTGGTTCACATATCCAAAGGCGAACGAGAGTCATTGGCTCAATATCAGTTGCTTCATTCAGACTATGAGGTATTTCCACTTCTTCCTGTTTGGCAACATAGTACACAGATATTGGAGCAGTTGGCAGAAACTATTTGATTCCAAGTGGTTCTTTCCATTGATTGTTGTTGTGGTGGTCTTCTGCTGTGCTGACATCTTCAAGTGGCACAACCTAAGATTCCAGTGGACAAACCTGCCGCGTACTACCGCCATGTATATACTGTTGACGATAGTGTTCATGTCCTTCCGCTACTACAAGGACAATTTCACGCGTCAGCATTGGATCGGGCGTTTCCTGCAGTTTATCGGAGTGAGGACACTGGACATCTACCTGCTCCATTTCCTCTTCCTGCCAAACCTTACGATGGTGGGCGATTTCATCAACAGCAACAGGAAGAACTTTGTGGTTGACGTGACGGAGTCTGTGGTAGTTGCCCTTCTGGTTGTCGGCTTCTGCTGTCTCGTATCAAGTATATTGAGGATAAGTCCCCTGTTCAGGAAACACCTGTTCGGACGCAAATAAAAAACGATTGACATGAAAGTATATTTTTATCATACACAGGATCCGAACGTGATCCACAAGAGGTGGAAGGAAGGGCATTTCCCTGCCCACTTCCTTTATGGTGCGACCAATCTGTCCAAATACGGAGTGGATGTGGTCATGCATAAACACAAGTCTGCTGAAAGTCACTTCCAACAGATGTTTTATGTCGCATGGAGAGTGCTCACTTGCAAGGAACATTTCGATGAAATCTATGCAACAGATATAAGTGGAATGGAACTCGTCATATTCCTCCGCGCGCTGCATCTGTACCGCAAACCGGTGGTAATCTGGCAAAGAACACCCATAGTGCAGTGTGACAATGCCTTGCGGGAGATAATGTCAAAGATTCTATACCGTGGTATCGACCACATGTTCTTCCTCAGTGAGTCACTTGTAAAAGAGTCGCTCAAGAGTTCCAAGGCAAAGGAGTCGCGTATGCAGGTGTGCCACTGGGGGGCAGACCTGGACTACTATGACCGTTTGATGAAGGAGTTCCCAGTGGAGAAGCACGAAGGTTTCATATCCACAGGCAAGGAGAAGAGGGACATGCCTACGCTCATCCGTGCGTTCAGTGCAACAGGACAGGAACTGAGTATTTATGTTGCCTATAACGCCTACGGAGACAATTATCTTGAGATTCTCAATGACCTGCGTCCTTCCGCCAACATACACATCAATTTCATCAAGGGCTTCATCCCGAATGAACTGGCACAGAAGGTATGGGCATCCAGGTGTGTCGCAGTATGTTGTCAGGAGACCAACTATGCCGTAGGACTCACCACTCTGGTTGAGGCCTTGGCACTGGGACTGCCAGTCATTGCCACCCGCAATGCCGCCTATCCTTTCGACATAGAGAAGGAGGGTGTGGGGATCGTCGTTCCCTATTATGACTCGGTGGCGTGGGAGAAAGCCATTCGTTACATAGTAAGCAATCCTGGTGAGGCTACTGTCATGGGTAAGAAAGCGAGGGTACTGGCAGAGAAAATCTATAACCTGGACAACTGTGCACGGGAGGTGGCAGACGCAATGAAGGAGGTGGCAAGCAAGAGTGTAAGCCCTTCTACTGCCTCGACTGCTACAGATTCCGACGGTGCTGAACAGAAATCCAAGTTGACTTTACCCACAATGGAACGGGTTAAAGGATTGATTCCGGAGAGAGAGCTGTTGATGGAAGCAATGGAAAAGACGGTTTCCGCAGTGCGGAAAGGATGTAGCTGGACTGTAAACCAGATAAGGGAGTTGATGAACGGAAACAGGTAATGGAAGACAGAGGGTCACGCATACCTGTGTCTGCCCAACCACTTGTCAAGTCTTTTCAACAAAGACTTCTTTATAATGGAGAAATTGCCGTAGCGCAGGTTAAGCAGCAGCTCTTCGATGGAATACTGTACCTTGCGCCATGGGTGTCCCCACGCATTGCGGAGGTAGACCGCATCCTTGAACGGCTGATACTCCTTAACATCAGATTGGTGTACAAGAGGAAAGTCTATTTCGTGGCGTGGCATGGTGAACTGTCTGCGTAGTCGTCGTGGCATTGTCTTGAGTGAGCCTTGGAAGTGTGTGGAGTTGTCGGTCACGCCCCTGTTGTTAATCATATTGAGTGATGGCATGATAGCAACACCATCGTTGAGTAACATGGATGCCCAGAATATACTCTCGTAGTAGGCTTTCCCACTTGACTTGTGGTCGCGACACATCGGGATGATGTCGTTGCGTAGCTTCTTCTCCCTTATTACTGCTTTTACCTTCTCCAACTGTTTCTTGTCATCGAGCCATGAATAACTGTCGTCCCACGTGTCAATAACACGTTTCCACGAAGCCCATCCCCAAATACTGAACACGGAAGTGAAGAAGTAACTCTCCTTTACATCTGTCTTTTCCTCAGAGTTGAACCCTGCAATCATCCAGACGTGAGGGTCTTTCTCGTAGCGGTCGAGCAGTTCCTTACAGAACGGGAAGAACGACTGCGACGGCACATCGTCATCTTCCAATACGATACATTTGTCGGTCTGTGAAAATGCCCATTTCTGTGATAGGAATTCCGAGGGGTCACATCCGTAGTTCTTCTCTTGATAGAGTCGGTGCACTTCGCATTCCCAATCAATCTCGCTGTCATCCACGATACGACGGCATGCCTCGATTCCAGCTTTGTCGCGTTCGCCTCTTGGTCCGTCTTGATAGAGGAACAGGCGTGCCGGACGCGCTTTCTTCACTTCTGCAAACACTTCTGCTAAATGTTCGGGACGATTGAAGAATAGCATCAGTACAGATATGTCGACTTTTGATGGGTTCATGCTATGTTTTTTTGCGGTTATGAATGACAGGGCAAAAGTACGAATATAATCTGAGACATCCGAATCATTCCCTGTATTATTTTCAGTCCTGTCTCCTTTTCCAGTAATAATAATATAAGGAGAAGCAGACAATGGCTGTTAAGGCCACAAGCGGATATGTTATACCTGGTCCGCCACACACTTCAGTAAGAGTGACGGCTGGCTGGTCACGGAATACGTTCATAAGGATGACCGATATACCGTTGTTCAGTATGTGACAGACTGTCGACGGAAGTATGCTTCTGCTCTTCACGTAGAGTATTGCAAACAGGATTCCTATGATGAAGGCGAAGGGCATTTGTGCCGGATTGAAATGGACGATGGCGAACAGCAAGGCGGATACAATTATTGCACCCCATGGACGGATTCCGTAGTAAATCATCGTTCTGATGATGGCACTGCGGAACACAACTTCTTCCGCTATAGGTCCTATGGCGACGATGGAAACGATCCCCCAAAAACGAGATGACATCCCCAGCATCATCTGTTCAGTCATGTCCTCCAGTTGCATCTGTTCAGTCAGTACATTAAAACAAAACATACCGCAGAGGGTTGCCACAATCATTATCGGCATCCACTGCCACCTGCATGTCCGTGGGTTGAACTCATCGCACATGTCATAACCCATACGCAACTGGATAATCGTTATCACCGCAATGGCAATTAACGAGGAACAGATACTCGTCACAGCCATGATGTCAGCGGATGCAGTACCTTGTGTCAGGAGTCCTACAATCAGTCCGACTACCATCTGTGACAGGCAGAACACAAGAAAGACCGTCACCGCACCTATTGCGGCTTTCCATCCGTCACGTGTCTTCATGGCATCCTCCTAACGTCAACCTTCTCACTCAAGAATGTGGATGCATTCTCACTGAACCGTTCGGGTGACTCAGACGTGAAGTATCGGCACGTGCCACCCTTAGTGAGGCGTGCCTCCATGTCGGTATGACGGTGTAGATAGTCTTTCAGGCTCTCTGCAACGTAATGTCCTTGAGTCAGAATCTCGATGCCTGACGGACAAAAACGTCTTATCTTGTCAAGCAACAGCGGGTAATGTGTGCAACCGAGTATTATCGTGTCGATGAGAGGGTCATGAGCAAGCAATGTGTCTATACGTTCCTTCACGAAGTAGTCGGCACTCGGTTTGTCGTATTCACCGTTCTCCACCAGTGGTACCCACATTGGACAGGCTAATCCTGTAACCACACACTCTGGAAACAGTTTCCTTATCTCCAAGTTGTACGACTCCGATTTAATCGTCCCTTCCGTTGCCAACACTCCGATGTGACCGTTCCGTGTGATCTTACCAACAATTTCAGCAGTGGGTCTTATCACGCCCAGTACTCGTCTGTCGGGAGCTTGTACGGGCAGGTATATTTGTTGGATGGTACGCAGAGCCTTTGCCGATGCGGTGTTGCATCCGAGAATAACGAGTGGGCACCCCATGCCGAAGAGCTTCTGTACTGCTTCCAGTGTATACTGGTAGACCACGTCAAACGAGCGGATTCCGTAAGGGGCACGCGCATTGTCCCCGAAATAGACGTAATCGTACTTAGGCATCAACTTTCTGATACCTTCCAGTATGGTCAGTCCACCATACCCGGAGTCGAATACAGCGATGGGTCCGCAGTTCATTTTGCCACTTCTGCTATCACGTCTGCTGTGATATCCTCACCCAATTCACCGTTGATGAATGGGTATGAATTATTGTCTGTATTGAGTATGTATGCATAGCCGCGCTGCTTACCTATCAGTGCGAGCACTTCCTTCAATTGCTGGTGTATAGGCATCATGAGCTCAGACTCCGCCTTCTCCAGTAGCCGTTTGGCTTCCTCTTTGAACTCCAGACCTTGTTCGAGCAACTGCTGCAGTTCCTTCTGTCGTTTTAGCAGTATATTATCTGGAAATTCCTTCTGTCCGTCCACATATTCTGCATACTGTCTACTGAATTCCTTCTCCGAGCGTGCCAGTTCATCTGCATACTTTTTCTTAAGCTCTTTCAATTGCGCTTGTGCTTTCACGTATGAAGGCATGGAACG
This sequence comes from Alistipes ihumii, assembly GCA_963626085.1. GTDB lineage: Bacteria > Bacteroidota > Bacteroidia > Bacteroidales > Bacteroidaceae > Colivivens. The sequence continues at coordinate 116,661 of CAVFVJ010000003.1, forward strand.
CAATGCCTCGTTATAGCTGAGGTAACCGAAACGGCTCAGTACAACCATTGTTCCGTTCTGGTTCGCCAGGTTTACAGTCTCAGTTCCTATAACGACATCTGCCGTGTCCGCCTGGGCACACATATTTATTGATATAGCCAGCATCAGTCCCAATGCTACGAATCCTTTCAGTTTGTTTCTGTCCATAGATTAAAAGAATTTTATTTGTTCACCGATAATGTCACTCAACAGTTTGTTGGCACAGCTGCTGGTACCGAGACGCAACAGGCGGTTATTGAGCCATTTCTCTCCCAGTACTTCCTTCACGATAGTATAGTAGACAAGTGTGTCTGCCACGGTCTTCATACCTCCAGCTGGTTTGAACCCAATCTGTATTCCAGTCTCCTCATAGTATTCCTTGATAGCTTGACACATTACATAGGCGGCCTCTGGGGTTGCAGCCGGTTCCAGTTTACCCGTAGAAGTCTTTATGTAATCTGCTCCTGCATACATAGCAAGGATGGAGGCTTTCTTTATGTTGGATGCAGTCTTCAAACATCCTGTTTCGAGTATCACTTTCAGTTTGCGTTCTCCGCACACCGCCTTCAGTTCCGCGATTTCATCGGCAACAGTCTCATAGTCTCCTGCCAGGAACTTACCAACCGATTGCACTATGTCTATCTCCGTAGCTCCATCGTGCAGTGCAAGTGCCGTCTCTGCCACCTTCACCTCCATGAACGTCTGTGATGATGGAAAGCTGGCGGATACACATGCTATTTCAATGTCTTCGTTCTCCAACATATCGTGGCAGATGGAGGCAAAGCAAGGGTAGACGCACACCGTAGCCACATGTCCGAGTTCCGGGTAGGCATCGTCGAATTTGTTGACTCTCTCGATGAAGCGCATCACACTGTCCTCACTGTCGTCGGTCTTCAGTGTTGTCAGTTCCACACTGTTGAGCAGGAACTTCTTCACTTCCAAAGTGTCATTCTCCTTGAGGTGCTTGTCGAGCAGTGTAGTCACTTCATTCTTTACTCTCTCGTCGTCCAGTTCGAGGTTGTACTTGCTGAAAGCTTGTACCACCTTACTGTCTGTCGTTTCGTTGCGGTACGGATGTCCGTCCGGGTAATTTATTTCCATAGTCATTCTTTATTTTTAGTGTCCATACAAATAGTCACAGGGCCGTCGTTGACCAGTGCTACCTTCATGTCTGCCCCGAATTCTCCGGTCTTGATCTCCTTGTGTAGGTCAGTTGCCACTTGTTTGCAGAACTGTTCATACAGTGGTATGGTCTTCTCGTGGCTACCTGCCCTCAAGTAACTCGGACGGTTTCCTTTCTTATAAGAAGCCCAGAGGGTGAACTGGCTGACGATGAGGATATCACCATCCACATCGATAACCGAGCGGTTCATGACCCCCTCGCTGTCGTCAAATACCCTGAGGTTTACAATCTTGCGGCTTAGCCACACTATATCCTCTTCCGTGTCGTTGTTTTCACATCCCACCAGTATCAGGTAACCTTTGCCGATTTGCGACTTAACCTTACCGTCTATGGTCACTGATGCTTCGCTTACCCGTTGTATAACAGCTCTCATTCTTTTCCTAACGTTTCCTTTATTATCTTTGCTTTTGCTTTACCCACTATCTTGGCTATGTCCTCCTCACTGGCAGCCTTGATGCGCTTAACACTTTTGAAATGTCTCAATAGTTCTGTCTTTGTCACCTTACCGATACCTTTCACTCCGTCCAGTTCGGACTCCGTCTGGTGTTTGGACCGTTTGTCACGGTGGAACTGTATGGCGTACCTGTGTACCTCGTCCTGAATCCTTGTGAGGAACTGAAACAACGCACTTTTCACGTCCACACCTACCGTGACTGTCTGTCCGTTCTGAAAAGTAAGCAGTTCCGAAGTCCTGTGATGTCCGTCCTTGGCGAGTCCGGCGATGGGGATGTCGAGGTGCAGCTGTTCCTCCACCACTTGTCTTATCACTTCCATTTGTCCCTTTCCACCGTCTGCTATAATCAGTCCTGGCAGTTCACTGCCCTCGTCAATGAAGCGTCTGTATCGTCTGTACACAACCTCTGCCATCGATGCGTAGTCGTCTGGACCTTCTACCGTCTTTATGATGTATTTGCGGTATTCCGACTTTGCTGGTTTGGCTTTTCTGAACACCACACACCCTGCCACAGCGTCCGCACCCTGTATGTTGGAGTTGTCGAAGCACTCGATGTGTAGCGGCAGGTGTCCGAGTTTCAACTTGTCCTGCAGTTCCCTCAGCAGGTTGGTTGCCCGTTGTTCAGGGTTGAGCCGTTCTGCTTGCTTTGCCTTGTCGAACCGATATTGTCGTACGTTAGCGAGAGACAGTTCCAGTAGATGTTTCTTGTCGCCCCGTTGTGGCACAGTTACGGTCACATCCTTCAGTTCTGTCTCTATGGGGAACGGCACTATTATTTCTCTCGAGTCACTTCCGTACCGTTGTCTCATTTCCACTATTCCGAGTGCCAACAGTTCCTTTGGGTCTTCATCAATCCGTTTGGTGTATTCAAATGTGAACGCCTGGTTGATGCATCCTTTGGAGACATGCAGGTAATTGATGAATGCCGACTTGTCGTCATCGGCAATGGAGAACACGTCGATGTTATGGTCGTGTTGTGCAATCACCTCACTCTTTTCACAGAACTCCAATGCGAGGTCATACTTCCGTTTAATCTCCATCGCCTCCTCGAAACGCATCTGGTCAGACAGTTCCTGCATCTTCCCACGCAGTGTGTCACACACAGACCGTGTGTTGCCTTTCAGTATCTCCCTCACCTCGTTTACACTCTCCATGTAGTCCTCTCTGCTCTGCAGTCCGGCACAGGGGGCTTTACAGTTCTTGATATGGTATTCGAGGCAGGTCTTCCACTTGCCTTCCCTTACTCCGCTCACCGTCATCGCAGTCCTGCATTTCCTTAGTGGATAGATGCGGTTAATCAGTTCCAGCATGTTGTTGAGCGTACCCTGGTGACTGAACGGCCCGTAGTATGTTCCCAGTCCCGGTATTATCTTCCGGGTCTTGAACACACGTGGGAACTCTTCGTTGCTCACGCAGACAGACGGGTAGGTTTTGTCGTCCTTCAGCAAGATGTTATATCTCGGCTTGTATTTCTTTATCAAGTTGTTCTCCAACAGCAGTGCGTCCTCGTCTGTCGGCACTACAACATACTTTATATCCTGTATCTTACTTACCAGAATCTGTGTCTTTTTGGAACTTGTCGTCCCATGAAAATACGATCCGACCCTCCGTTTCAGGTTCTTGGCCTTACCTACGTAAATGACCGTGCCGTCCCCGTCGAGATACTGGTAGCATCCCGGTTCCTCGGGTAGTGCCGAGACGATAGTCCTCAGCCGTGTCAGTCGCAGGTCGTCCTTCATCTTATGTCTTATGTACAGAGTACAGCCTATACAGTTATCAGAGTGCTTACCTCGATGCTGTCACCCAAGAATTCGCGTCCATGCAATCCTTCGTCCCGAATTTCGATGATGAAGTTCATGTAGCACTTCTTCGGATTGAACTTCTTGACGAGATCCCATGCAGCCTTTATCGTTCCACCAGTGGCGAGCAGGTCATCATGCAGCAGTACCACATCGTCCTCGGTTATCGCGTCTTTATGGATTTCTATAGTGTCGGTTCCGTATTCCTTTTCGTAGGTCTGGCTTATGGTCTCTGCAGGCAGTTTGCCTGGTTTGCGGCACAGTGCCAGTCCGGCATTTAGCCGACGCGCCAAAATTGCTCCCATGACGAATCCGCGCGATTCGATTCCTACCACCTTTGTGATGCCCTTGTCCTTATAAATCTCGTACAGTTCATCTTCCATTATTTCCAAACATCTGGCATCCTTGAACAGGGTTGTCACATCACGGAAAAGAATCCCTTTCTGTGGAAAGTCAGGAATTGCGCGCAGGTGTTCCATCAGATACTGGTTGTTCATTCTCTTGTCTCACTATATTTTTCGCAGCACATCGGTTACATCTTCGTAAAATGACTGTCCGGCAGTGCTTTCACAACAGCCGTGCCGCATCCAATTCACCCCATCCTGTCTCTGTGCTGCACCAATACAAGAGGGAGGGTCGTAAACGGCATGACAAAGGTAAGCAAAAAACCATTACGACCGTTCCTCTTATATGTAATATTTATCACAGTGTGGTGGCTGTCAGTTCGGCAAACGCTTTCTGGTATGTCCTTTCGGCATCCAGTGCTTTACTTGCCGCATCATAGTAGAGATTCATGCCTGTCAGATAATCCAGTACAGAAATCTCACCCTCATCGAGCGCAGTTTTCAATAGTAGCCTATTGTCTGTCTTTTCGAGTGCTGTCTTGTATGTCTGTGCCACCATTTTCAGACTGACAGTGCGCCGGAACAGTGCTTCCATATTGCCATATGCCGTCCTTGCCGCGTCATCCTGTCGTGCCTCAGCTGCAAGAAGAGCTGCCTTAGACTGCCGTACACGGTTTCTGTTGCTCCATAGTGGAACGGACATTCCAAGAGTTATACCTTGATAGCGTTCGCCTGCGGTGAACTCGCCCATGTATCCCAAGGAAAATGAAGGCAGTCCCATCGTCTTGTCTAGAGTGAGTTGTTTTCTACTCACTTCAGATTCCTGCCTTGCATAAGCGAGTGTTGGATTGTCCGTTTCCACCGTGTGGTACCATTCGATGAAGTCGACAGGCATGTCCACCGTCTCGTATTCGGTATTGGTGAAGTCGACGGACTCCCCACCACACATCAGGGTGAGTTGTGCCAACAGCACATCCCGTTCGGTTTTCATACGTATAGACTCGCTTTCGAGTGTAGATAGGCTCAACATTACGTTGTTGTATTCCAGTCTGTTGCCCTCTCCGTTTTGCATTCGTTTTGTCTGTACGTTAGCAATCTCCCGTGCATGACCGAGACGAACATCGAGTTGGCTCAGTAGAGCATTGTAGTATATAAGGTCAATGCAACATTGCTTGGCTTTAAGCAGAATCATCATCCTGTCTGTCTTATATTGACAATCCACCAGTTCGTCCTTTTCCCGTGCCACCTTGCCTTTTAATCCTGTTACTGTAGCTATGTCGAATCCTTGCGACACACTAGCATCCTTTCGTTTGCCGATGGAAGACGGACCGCCCCAAAGGTAACTGAACTCAATCTCTGGATTGGGCAGTGCCAGCCCTGTTCTGTTCTCCTGTTTCTGCGCATCCGCTGTATACCGCAGAGTCTGCAGTGTCGAGTTATTCCGTTCTACTATCTTAAGCACGTCATCCACAGTCTGTTGTGCGCATAGTTGTAGCACGTTTCCCACTGCCATTAATATGAATATTTTCTTTCTCATAGTGTTATGTCTTTTTTGCCGATAGAGCGGAAGGATATTTTGGATGCCCTCTTCCCCACCCACAGGTACATTATAGGTATGATGAATCCGTTCAGGAAGGTGGAGGTCAACAGTCCACCGAGGATGACCTTTGCCATCGGACTCTGTATCTCGTTGCCCGGGAGGTCTGCACCGATGACCAGCGGTATGAGTGACAGGGCGGTGGTAAGTGCAGTCATCAGAATTGGGTTCAGACGGTCTGTAGATCCGTTCATGACAGCATCTTTCAGGTTCTGCCCTTCAGTGCGCAAATCGTTGTAGCGTGCCACCAGTAGCATTCCATTGCGTGTGGCTATTCCGAACAATGAGATAAAACCGATGATGGCAGGTATGCTTATGACACCTCCAGTGAGCCATATGGCAATCACTCCACCGATGAGAGCCAGTGGCAAGTTGAGCATGATGACTACAGACTGTGTCACGTTGCGGAATTGGTTGAACAGAAGAAGGAAGATGACGAGGATAGAGAAGACTGACGTGACGAGTAGTATGCGTGATGCTGCTTGTTCACTCTCAAACTGTCCTCCGTATTCCACGTGGTAGCCTTCGGGTAGCGTTATTTTCTCGTTTACCAGATGTTGGATGTCGCCTACCACACTGTGCAAGTCACGTCCTGCCACATTGGCGGAGACCACTATCTTGCGTGCCACATTCTCGCGGTTTATTACGTTCGGACCTGCGGCTGACACCACTTCTGCAATATTGGCCAAAGGAATTTTCCGACCGCCAGCATCCACCGTGAGGTTCCTTATGCGCTCGATACTCGAACGGCTGTCGTCATCCACTTTGACAGTCAGGTCGAACGATCGGTTGCCTTCGTACACGAGCGACACCGTCTCTCCTGACAGCATAACGTTCATTATCTCAGCAAACTCGGGCAGTGTGACCCCATACTTGGCGATCAGGTCTCGTTTAGGAATAATTTGTAGTTGAGGACGTTCCACCTGTTGCTCCACGTTAAGATCCTCCAGTCCATCCACATGACTGATAGTCTCTTTAATTTGGTTGCCAATTGAGTACATGCGGTTGAGGTCGGTACCGAACAGTTTGATGGCAATGTTGGCTCTCGTGCCAGACAGCATGGCATCGATGCGGTGGGTGATGGGTGCTCCCACCTCCATGTTTATTCCTGGTATCACTTTCAATTTCCTGCGTACTTCAGCCAGTACTTCGTCTTTCGAGCGTCCCTTGAGTGTGAACGGAGCCTCAATCTCCGAACTGTTCACGCCCAGTGCATGTTCGTCCAGTTCTGCTCGTCCAGTCTTGCGTCCCACTGTCTGAATTTCTGGTACAGACAGCAGAATCTCTTCAACCTTTGTCCCAATCTTGTCGGACTCTTCCAGTGAGATTCCCGGCAATGTAGTGATGTTGATGGTGAATGAACCCTCGTTGAAGGGTGGTAGGAAACTTCGTCCCAAAGTAGAGAAGATTGCCAGGGTTGCCACCAGCAGTCCTCCGACCACTACCAGCACTGCCTTGCGGTGACGTATTGTCCAATCCAACAGTACTACATAAATGTCTTTCATCTTACGGCTCAGCAGCGGTTCCTTTTCTGGTTTGTCCTTGCCCTTCCCTTGCTTCACGAGCATGTAACTGCACAGTACTGGAGTCAGTGTCAGAGCCACTATAGTGGAGGCGCATAGGGCTGTTATGAATGCGATGCCCAGTGGGGCTAGCAGTCTTCCTTCCATTCCCGTCAGGAAAAAGAGGGGTATGAAACTGACAATGATGATGAGGGTGGAGTTGAGGATAGGCATACGTACCTCCCTCGAAGCGTTGAAGATGATGGTCAGTGGCTGTCGTTGTTCTTCTTGAGGCAGGTTGTGGTTTTCTCGCAGTCGTTTGAACACGTTCTCCACATCCACTATGGCATCATCGACCAATGAGCCGATGGCAATGGCCATGCCTCCCAGACTCATGGTGTTGATTGTCAATCCCATGATGTTGAGGGTGAGGATACATACCACAAGTGACAGTGGTATGGAAACCAGTGATATGAGTGTGGTGCGTACGTTCATAAGAAAAAGAAAGAGCACGATGACAACAAAAAATCCACCTTCGTAGAGCGATTTCTTTACATTGCTTATGGAGTTGTTGATAAACCGTTCTTGTCTGTAGATGTCAGTGGACATCTTCACGTCTTGCGGCAGTTCGTTGCGTAAGTTAGCTAAAGCTTCGTCAATCTTTGTGGTCAATGCGAGTGTACTGGTGTTGGGTTGTTTGGTTACAGTTATCATCACCGCAGATTTACCCTTGTGTGAAGCGACCCCAGTTTTCGGAGTACGGTTGCCAATCCTCACTTCTGCGATGTCGGACAACAGAATGGAGGTGTCGCCTACTGTTTTTATTGCAGCCTTAGCGAGTTCTTGAATCTTGTTCGTGGATAAAAGCCCACGTATGATGTATTCGTTGCCATATTCATAAAGGACACCCCCTGAAGCATTGCGGTTCATGTTCACAACAGCGGCATATGCTTCGTTGAGTCCCACTCCATAGTGCTTCATTTTGGCAGGGTTGAGTAGAATCTGGTATTCCTTGATTTCACCGCCTATCACTGTTACTTGTGCCACACCTCCAGTGGCGAGTAATCTCGGCCGTATGGTCCAGTCGGCAATAGTGCGCAGTTCTTGCATGGAGGTGGTGTCAGCAGTCAGTGCTACGAACAACAGTTCGCCGAGTATTGACGACTGCGGACCAAGAGTGGGGTTGCCAGCCCCAGGTGGCAGTTCGTCTTTTACTGTCGCAATTTTCTCCGACACAATCTGTCGGGCACGGTAGATGTCCGTTCCCCAATTAAACTCCACCCATACTATTGAAAAGCCGTCTGTCGACGAGGAGCGAACACGTCGTACATCTGTGGCTCCGTTCACAGCCGTCTCCACGGGGAATGACACGAGTCGTTCCACTTCCTCAGTAGCCATACCCCTTGCTTCGGTCATTACCACAACCGTAGGAGCGTTGAGGTCAGGAAACACATCCACATCCATGTTCTCCAGCGAGTATAGTCCTGCAAGCATCAGTAGTACTGAAGCTACGAGGATGGCAAGTCGGTTGGTGAGCGAGAATCTTATAATTCTGTTCAGCATAATCATCGGTCATTAAAGGTCAGTGACTATGGTTGTGTCCTGGGATGGCAGTGGATGCCGCAGCCAGTTTCACCTGGTAAACACCGTGGGTCACCACCTTGTCGCCCTTCTTCAATCCCTTTAGAATCTCCACTCTGGTGCCGTCGCTCTGTCCAGTTGTCACTTCTTGCTTTCTGAACGCTCCGTCATCAGTTTGGAGGTATACGAACAGGAGTCCTTGTTCTTCAGTTAAAGCCGACGTGGGTACGGAAATCACATTACTCCTTTCGCGTGAGAGCAGATAGACCTCGGCAAATGCCCCTGGTACGATGTCTCCAGTACCGTTGAACTCGAAGGTTATGGGTATGTATGATGCACCGTTGTCTGTATTCCTGGCATAGGACACTATCTTGCCGTTCATGTCGGAGAGTCTGTATACCTTGTCATCGTACGATGTCTTGAAATTGGCACTCTGTATGCTGTGTAAGTATTTGAAATTATTTTCCGACACGTCGGCACGCAGCCATAGACGTTTGTTCTGGGTTATTACTGCTATCGGTTGACCAACATCCACATATTCGCCCTGTCCCACCAGTAAGTTCCTTACGTAACCAATGATGGGGGAGGTGACAGTTGCGCCATTGTCGGTGATGCCTGTCGCCAGTCCTTCATACGCCATCTTGGCCGTCTCGTAGCGCATGCGGACTTGATCAAATTCCTTCTCGGATACTATTTTGTCCGCTACCAGTCTCTCAGCCCTATGGAATTCTTTTTCAGCCATTTTAAGAGCGAGTCTCGCCTTCATGACCGGGTCACCGTCTTGCAAGTTTCTTGCGGATATGGTTGCTAATGTTTCGCCCTTTCTTACCATTGTTCCTTCGGCTAGAGCGGTACATGTAAATTGTACTGTACCACTTTGTGTTGCTACGACAGTCCAGTCTTCACCCTGTGGGGCCTGTATCTTTCCGCTGGTCAGTATAACCGAACGGAATGATGCCGGTTCTATCGTTTCCATCTTCAGTCCTGCGTTTTCAGCCTGCTGACGGGTGAGTGTTATCTCACCGTGATGCTTATCTGCGGTCTGTTCTTCCCTTTGTGCGGTTGTATCCTCACTACTAGATTGTGGGGTGCAGCCCACCGCAATTAGGACTGCAATAATAGAGATTGTCTTTATGTCTGTTCTCATCTTAATACAGTGTTATGGTAATGTACTACGGATGAAAACAAAAATCCATCCGCTATACAGTCTTTAATAATGAATGTGCACAGTACACCACAATAGTTAGTGGGGTACTGGCGTAAAAGAAAAAGTTATAAGACCGTATAGGGCGGAGCTCTCAGGGCAACAGCATTGCTTACGTCAGCCGATTGATACAGGCAGCAAGTTTCGTATCCAGAAACCACACCCTGCCACGTGAGTTGCATCTTGCCACTGACGAGGGTGTTGACAGGGAGTATAAATACATGAAAGAGCGGTGGCACTGTATCACTGTCAGATGTGCCAGACTGTGATGCCATGAAACCTTCATCCTCGATGCATGACGTGCCGTCGCCATTGTGGTTTGTGTGCTCGTCGTTGTCGGTACCGTCTTCATCACAGTGTTCCACCATCGTGCACAATGCCCCAGCATGATGATGGTGGGGGATATACGGCAGAATTAGTAGTGCCAGTACTGCCAATGCCGTAATCATTATGCGCGAACTCGTTTTCATACTGCAAAGGTACGGACTTTTCCACTTAATCTATCATGAATGAGGGAGATTTTGTGGTGTAGAAGCGGTTTGCTGCCACGGAATTTTTGAACTGCGTCTGGACTATGGCTGAATAGTTACGTCAAAGAAATCCACTTTTTCGAGATTTTTCCTACCCTTCCCTAATTATCCAGTCGCCTATGGTGCGCTGCTGGCTGTCGTAGTTGACTCCTATCTTCACCAGTCGTTTGCCGTCGGCAGAATAGGGAATAAGATATCCCTTGTCGTCAATCTGCCGGATGGCATCCTCTGCCGAACCGTCATACTTCAGTTCGAAGACGTATACGGCATTTGGCATGTGGACAACTGCGTCTGCCCTGCCTACGGCACTGTCTTCCTCAACCCTCATGTATGCACCCAATAGGTTGAAGATAAGGTAGAAGACCGTCTGGAAATCTCGCTCGTTCTTGTTCGACAGACGATTGGAGATACCAGCAAGATAAGCCTTCAGGCGAACCATCGCCCCTTCCACGTCACCGTCGTAGAGCTTTTTCAGAAGGTCGCCTACCAAACTGCTGTTGTCGAGCGCAATCGGGGAGAGATAGTTGGGGGCGAGGTTTTTCAGCATACCTATCTTCACCTCCCGGTTCGGGTATCCCAGAGAATAGCGTTGCAAGATAGGGTCGTATTCCTTTATCGTGAGGTAACCGCTTTGGTAGAGTAACGGCAGGGCGGAGGTCATCTGTTCGGGCGACACGTCAAAGTCGTCCACATCGCAGCTGTTGTTCTCTATGTCCAGTACGTTGACATGATATTTCTGCAATGTCT
>CAVFVJ010000004.1:0-99976 GCA_963626085.1 Alistipes ihumii
AAGCCAAAGGAAGAGTCGGTAGAAAACCTTGAGATTATGAAGGAGATAGACAAGTATAGTACTCAATAAGACAGCCGGTAAACTTGTGTTTGTCATGCCTGTGTTTCTCAGGAAATGAACAGTTTCTGTGTCCAAACATGTTTTCTTGATTTTTATTTGGTCGGTTCAATATTAAATCGTACTTTTGCATCGTAAAACAGCTCTGATTTATCTGATATAAAAAAGGAAAGCGTTATGAAGAATGTGATTCTTACTTTATGCATGTTTATGTGTACTGTTGCGCTGTCAGCGCAGCAAGATTCCACGACTGCACCCGCATGGGTAACAGGCGAGCAGGAGAGCAGTTTCCCCGGACAGACCATCAAGTATGCCGTCACACAGAGTGCAATGGCTATTGAAGACTGTGACGAGCCATTGATTGTGTCGCTCAACGTGATGATCTTCCGTGGCAATGTCAACTACTTCCTTTCTGTAAAAGGAGACTTGTTTGTTGTGGAGAACGTTCAAGACATCAGTGTACAGAAAGTACTCGTGCAGTTTGATGACAACAAGTACAATTCTTACCCGCTGGTTGGCGATAACAACTACACTGCGTCCAAACTTTCGTTCCAATCAAGTTACAAGAACAAGTTCAAAAAAGGACTGAAAACAGCGAAAAAGTGCAGCGTCATCCTAGAGTTCAAGAATGCGGGACAGCAGACATTTGAGTTCAATGTCAGTGGACTTGCACCAGAATTCTTCGAGTGACACAACAACGGTTTATCACTGTCATGAATTGATTAAAATGCAAACCATCCAGACCGGTAAGATGCTTTGGCAGATTGCCGGTCTATTTATTGCAGCAAACTAAACATAAAATAAGTCGGACATAATGGTTAGACAATGTTTCATCCTTTTTGGATGTATGGCTTTAGGAGAACTTGTGACGACACTCACAGGACTGAAACTGCCTTCAAGTATCATCGGCATGCTTGTGCTTACTCTATTACTAAAGGTAAAGATTATTAAACTGGAATGGGTAAGGGGGCTTACCGATTTCCTAATCGCAAATCTCGGGTTCTTCTTCGTGCCGCCAGGCGTAGCACTGATGTTACATTTTAATTTGATAAAAACCGAACTGATACCGATAGTCGGTGCGACGCTCGTGAGTACAGCTTTGGTGTTGCTGGTCACTGGACATACACACCAAATGGTGTCAAAAGGCGAGAAAAAGATTGTAGACAAGATAAAAGACAAGCGGGACGACAAGCATTCCAACAATGATTAGAGACATAATAACCAACCAATATTTTTTACTGGCACTGACCTTTGGAGTTTATCAAGGGGCAAGAGTGTTGCAGCGCAAGACAGGGTCAATACTTTTGAACCCCATACTGATAGCAATCGGGCTTATAATACTGTTTCTAACCACATGCGACATCTCTTTCGACACCTATTATGAAAGTGCGAAAATGATTGACTTCTGGCTCAAGCCAGCAGTAGTGGCACTTGGTGTTCCGCTTTATCTACAGTTGTCACAGATAAAGAAACAGTTCATACCGATTCTTGCATCACAGATGATGGGATGTATTGCTGGAATAGTGAGTGTCGTTGTCACAGCGCGCCTGCTCGGAGCATCACATGAGGTTGTGGTGTCATTAGTAAGTAAATCCGTGACAACTCCTATCGCCATGGAAGTGACTCAGGCACTTGGCGGCATACCATCGCTAACCGCAGCTGTAGTCGTACTGACTGGATTATTGGGTGGAGTGGCAGGTTTCAAGATAATGTCAGTAGGACATATCAGTAATCCTATGGCGAAAGGACTGTCAATGGGTGCCGCATCACATGCTGTCGGCACATCTGTAGCTATGGAGCGCGACGAGTTCGTGGGTGCTTACGCAAGTTTGGGACTAACCCTCAATGGAATTCTCACGGCACTCCTTGCTCCGACAGTGGTGACGTGGCTTTAAACCCAGTAACGATTTCCAGTGCAACTTTTCATACTTTATCTTGTTCCTTTCAAATTAAATGCATACCTTTGCAGTGCAACTCGATGAGAGGGTATATAACATCTATAATGCTATATGTTAATGATGGAAGGGGAAGAAAGAAATCAAAAAATAAAGGGAGATAAACGGAACGCAGTAGATTTTCAATGGCATGTCGTTTCTTTTGCTAAGCCGGGCATGGAGCTACGATTTCGTGATGCGTTGTCTGTACGTCCGAAGGAGTGCAGTAATATCATTGAGGTTTATTGCCCCACACATACTGTGGTAAAAGAATATTACCGTGAGCTGCGTGCCAGCAGTAGGGAATCGAGTGGGGACAGGCTGTCAGACCTTAGGGACAAACCTCTCTGTCCCGGAACAGTGTTCGTACTGTCCACCCATGAGGGATTGGCAGACTTTATCCGCTCTGAATTTCCAGAAGCCTTCATACGTCTCTCTCGTCGTGACGATACAGACAGTAAGGTTGAACCGATTACTGTGCCAGATGAGCAGATGCGTCTGTTTATGCGCTTCAATGAGAACTATGCCGATAAGGTGATTTTGCTTCACCGATCATTCACAGATTATGTCTTCAACCCCAAATCGAATCAGCCAAACGAAACGGTACGCATCATCGATGGTCCGATGGCAGGCTGTACGGGTTACCTTAGTCAAATAGGCAGACGAAAGGGGTTGGTGTTCAATATCCCAAATCCGTATGGCGGTGACCCACTCACCTTTGCCGTTACTGACGTGTGGAACTTCAACGTGGTTCGTCTTCACAACAAAGAGAGTGACCGCCAGACCTTGGCTACAGAAAAAGCGAGGGCAGTGGACTTATTGGCAGGGATGCTCCAGTCATGTGGATATACCGATATGGAAGAACTCGTGAAAGAACTGCACCTCATAGTAGAGAGTCTGTCTGTGAATTCTTCCATACCAGTCTTCTTCAAAACCATCATGTCACAAAGGAGGAGGGAACTGTTGCACGAGACAGGAATGGAGGCAAGAGATGAGGAGCATGTGACATATCTGTCAAATCAATTGAAACGTACAGAACGAATGTCTCAATTGATGGCGCACCTGTCGTCCAACGACATGGAACTCCTCCTCAACCTCATACGATACGAACGTGAACAACCTGGATATGTACGAGGTGTCTGGCCAAAGATGATAGTTCGTCCGTTCCTCACACCTATATCTGGAGTCGAGATACCAGATGGCTGTGACACAGCAGTCATAGACCATACAGGCTATATTGAGTTGACACGTCGTGTGGAAATACCAGAGGATGTGTATCACCCGAAAGAAGGCAAGACAATACATGAGATAAGTACATATTATGCACATGTTGGACTTCTGCGTAAAGATGCAAAAACCACTACAGTCTTTGCCGATTGGGATACATTTCTCCGACACTTCTACCACAGTGGTGGCATGGCACGTCACAAGTTAGTGGACGGAACAGTCCCAGCCAATTCGAACAACGAAGACAAGCGACAATTGCTTGAGTCCTTTCGCAATTATGCACCGACACTCCATAATGTGTTGATCAATCCTGAGAGTAGAGTTAAGGCAACAGCTGATTTACAGATAACATCCTCAATGTCACTTCATGCACTGACCGTCACCGCACCGATTCAGTCAGAGTCTGAGGCTATAGACTGTCTGATAAACTGCTGTATCAATATAGCCCGTGAACTCAGCACCACAACCCATCTATCACCATGGCGACGTTATCTCGCTACAGTGTGGCTACATCAATAAGAAATCCCCACTACCGAAAAGTAGTGGGGATTCCTTATTGATGTATATAATTCTTATTTGAGGAGCTTAATCACAAAGCCGCCACCAGAAGCAAGATGAATGTCAAGTGATGTCTTGTTGTCAACATCCTTCTTTTCTATCTTATAGTCACTGGCTACTTTGTCGGCATTGATACCGTCAGTGACAATTTCCGCATGGAATATTCCTGCCGGAAGGAAACTGAAGTCAAGCGTAATGTCACGTGGATTCCAGTTTGTTTCTCCTCCCACATAGTAGTTGCCTGCCTTGTCTGTACGAACGGTAACGATGTATTCACCCATTTTTCCGTCAATGACCTTCATTGTCTCATAGACAGAAGGCAAGGATGCAATGAAGTTTGTACAATCTGACTCTTTTTCATAAATTACCGGGTTGTCTGCAAGCATCGTCAATGGAGACTCATGAACCACGTAATGAGCCATTTGGTGACTGCGTGTTCCCATAGTCATAGGGTTACTGTACACAGGTTGGAAGTCCTTAGCTGTAGCGTTACGGAAACCACCTGGAGTGAAATCAACAAAACCGCTCTGCATACGGATGAATGGGAAGGTAACGTCATACTTAGGCATGTCCTGTTCTCCGTTCGGAGTCCATTTAGCTTCCTCCATACCGAAGACAGCCTCAAAATTGACAATATTAGGATAAGTACGGTTAATACCTGTTGGTGCAAATATACCATGGTAGTCAAGTATCATATGGTATTTAGCACACTTGTCCGCAATACGGTAAATCATCTCCACACCTGTTTGGTCGTTGCGGTCAAGGAAGTCTACCTTGAATCCTGCTATACCCATCTTAGAATATTTCTCACAGATAGCGTCTATGTTCTTGTCAAGACAGTTGTACACACACCACAGAATGAGTTTCACATTCTTCTGCTTTGCATATTCAATCAGTTCAGGAAGATTGATTTCCGGGATGGTTGTAAGCAAGTCACCGCTTGACGGCTTGTACCAACCCTCGTCAAGAACCACATACTCAAGTTTGTGTTTGGATGCAAAGTCAATGTAATACTTGTATGTAGAGTTGTTGATGCCGGCTTTGAAATCGACACCAGACAATCCCCAGTCATTCCACCAGTCCCATGCCACCTTACCTGGACGAATCCATGCGGTGTCACCGATTCTGTTTGGTGTGGCAAGCGCATAGACCATATTGTTTGTCGGCATATCAGTGTCCTTGTGGCTGACTGCAAATATCCTCCATGGGAAACTGCGATTGTTCTTGCAAACAGCGATATAGTCTTCTGTACTTGTGACATACTCTTGATCACGCCATTCGTAATGGCTTGTAGTCTTTGGGTATTTAGCAAACCAGGATTTCAAGACTCCGTTTTCAGCCTGTACAAACATACCAGGATATGACTCAAGGTCGCTCTCCATGACAGTCACCTTGGCTGTCTCACAGTCAACAGTTGCTGGCAAAAACGCCAATAACCCCTTCTGTCTGGTTAGCGGAGCTGTATAGTAAGTAGCTTGGAATGCCATAGCCTCTGGCTTTTTAGGATTTGTAGTGAGTGGGAGATATGACACATAATCACTGGCAAAGGCGATGTCTGCTTTCTCGTTTACTATTTGATACTCACCCTTCATACCTGTAGTCACATAACGGTATGCCACACCTTCATCAAAGACCTTGAATTCGACATTGACTCCGCAGTTGAGTTTCACTACGGCATGATTGTACTTTACTGAGAACTTGGCCTGACGGTAATTAGGTGCTACAATATCCTCCTTCACGGTCTTCACTGCTGGTTTGCCGGACACCTTAGCCTTACTCACATCCACAGTTTTCTTTCCATTACGTATATCAAGCCCGAGGCTGACATTTTTCACAAGGACTTTCTCTCCATCGGCAATGGAGAAGGTGAGTCCTTCATTGTCACTCATGACAACCTTTAACTTGCCGTCGGGCGAGGTGATTGTCTGAGCCTGTGCAACGACACATAATAGGCATGTGCACAGTGATAATAATAATTTTCTCATATGTCTGTTTAGAACTTTATTTGATACGGATAAGTGACAGTCTCCTCGTCATCGCGTCCCCATCCTGTTTCCGGCTTGTATTCCTTGGTAGGACAACCTACTACAACCAAGTAGAGTTTCTTGATGTCACCAGGATTGGTATACTTGAGAGTTGCCTTGGGTGCAGAGCTGCTACCAAGGTATGTGGCGTGGTTGTTGTTGTCCACTGCTACCAGTCCGTAACGGTAGCCAACGTTTTCTTTGTCAGAAAGAGCTTTGAACTGCACCTTCACCGTCTCGCCCTTGGCAGGCAGAGTAATCTCGTCCACATTGAATCCGTAAGTCTGAGGGGCATTGACCGGCTTCAACCATCCGTCACCAGCATCCTCCATCTCGCTCTTCATCTCACAGGCATACCTGATACTTTCCTTCTGTTTGTCTGGGAAGTCAAATGTGATGAGTCGGCTGTAGCAGTCCAGCATCTCGTCGCCCATCTGCTGAATGCCCACATTGTACATACGCATGTATGCTGCTGGCACATCCTCGCCACGCTGTCCTTCACGGAACATGTCTGCCATAAATGTCAGACCGTGTTTCATACTCCAGTATTCGAGGACAAACGGTGCGTGGTACATGTTGGCTCCGTTGAACAGGCTCAAGTGAATCTGCTTCTTAAATGCTTCCCAGTGATAGTTTTCATCTGTTGTCCACTTAGGGTTCACATTCCACAGCATCCACTGTGAGCAAGTTTCGAAGATGCCGCCGCCCATGCCACCACCAAGACCATCACATGAAATCTGTATTTGGAATGAATGACCAATCTCATGTGCGATACAGTTGAGAGTCTTGTCTTGTACACGATTGGGCGCAATCCACAACGCACCAATTTCATTGTCGTATGAGCCACCGTAAGCTGTGCCTTCGAGAGAGTAGTTGAGCATAACCATCATACGGTATTTGTCGGCCTTGCTGCCAGGCAAGGTGAATTCCATCATGTCGCGGTAGACATTATAAAAGTATTCCACACGGCTCAAAAGATTCGGGAGGTCTACGGTCATCTTGTGTCCGTCTAAATCGGGAGCCTTACTGAGGTCGTCACCGAACCCTTTCTCCCAAAAGCAAACCACGTTTGGCGTACACGCCATACGGTAATAACTCCACTTGGAGTCTTTCTTTGTAAAGTCATTGTCACGAAGCTCTTCCGGAATGTAGATTGCTTTGCCTTCTGGCAATTTGTAACCGACTTCCCCCTCCTGAGCATGTGCTGCAATTATACTAGCCAAGCAGCAAACGGCTGTCAATAGGATTTTCGTCATAAGATAAGTTGTTTAAGATTACACTTAGTTTTAGTTTATATCTGTTTCTCTTTTATGGTTTACCATTCATCATAAGACGAGTAGTCTTTTTCATTGCTTTCTGAAGTTCCAAGTCATTGATAGGTGTGACTTCACACTGACCGTCTTTGAATGTGACAACCAGAATAAGTTTTGGTTTAATGGTATACAACAGCTTTCCCATATCAAGTTCACTGACATGTCCACCTTTAAGGTTGTATACAACAGCATATTTGGAATCGTCTGTGTCAAATATAGTCCAACCGTTCCAACCAACAGGCAGTTTTCCAATCTGTCGCATCTTGCGATTCAGTCTCTTCGTTTCTTTTGCACTGACGTTACTGTAGTATGCGATGTTCCTCACATCGACAACATCTCCAGCACTCACAGGCGTTTTCATGTCAGAATAGGACGAATAAAACTTGGATGTAAGTACTGAGTTGTTGTTGTTCCTTTCACCAAACGCCATTATGTTCGAGTCCTTTTTGTTACGCACAAGAATCCCAACACAATCGTCTATATTTAACCAATCAGTACAGAATGTTTTCAGTCGCTCTCCGTCTGTCACAGTCTCGCCTCCTTTACCAGTCAGAGTCCGTTCTGTCTTTGTGAACGGATCTGTTGATATGGCAAGTAGTCCTCCCTTCTCCTGTGATATGGTACAACTGTCAAGTGCTCTTATAATATCCATGTACAGCACCAGATTGTGGCTTGTCACAAACAACATATAGTTGTTCTGCAAAGAACGCCCGTTTGTCTCCAGAGTACCTTTGATTACATAGGCATTGCTGTCCACGTAGCAGAAGTAATGGTCTACATCCACTGCATCTGTTTTCCGTCCTTCAACATCATACCATCCGATGAGATTGCCTGTGTTATTGGCACGGAACGGCACGATTATATTATTGTCAGTATCGCTTACAGGTGCGAAATAGCCAGTATAACTCTTCAAGCCCTTACTCCAAGAGAAACAGGTGTAGCGTTGTGAGGACTGAGCAGTGACAACATCTTGACAGGGGAAATAGCCTGTCACAGAGTATCTGTAGAGAAAATCATTCCACTCTGTAGCTTTCATATTGTCCGTCGGAAAAACTTGGTGCATCAGCCAAGTCATCATCACGCGGTGAGCCTCAACTCCCATACGTCTTGCACCAACATCAGGACGGAGCAACCAAGAACCATCGGTTGTTGTTATTTGTCTATTGGCAATCTGTTGCAGGGCTCTCTGTTCCAACATAAGTGCGTCAGGATCTCTAAGTAAACAAGCGGCAGTAGTAAATGACGTAATCTGGTCGTAGAGGAAAAGACTCCAGTCGTTGCCGTTGGGCATCGCGAGTTCTCCGTCGTGCAGAGCCAAATAATAGAGAACTTTTTTCATTACGCTGTCCACATTGTGCATCAGAGCGTTAGTTCGCCATTTCTCATTGCCATGTAGTATTGTTTGGAACAGTTTCATAGCAAGAGCAGCCTCACCGAGTTCCTGTACCACAACATTCTGATAACTCGTATGGAAATAATTATGGTTCTGCAGAGTATAATCATCATACAAGTTTGCCCCCTTGTACAAATCGGCAATGGTAGTGTTATCATAATGAGGGTCAATAACAGTCTTGTTCGCACTGTCCGACGGGTGCGAGTAGGAGTTGATTGCAAACGCCCTCAGCCGTTCAAACCACTCTCTCGCCTGTGGTGCGTCAGGGAAGAGTCCCAGAGCTGCTGCCAGCACGTCACACTCCCATCCGTTCTCCTCTGCTTTGGTGTCACCCTTATATCCAGTAGGTATCTCACGTTGGAGTTCATACGTACATTCCGCATTCAGCATTTCATAGACATATTGTTTCTGTTGAGTAGACAATGAGTCCCATTGAAAGAAAGCTGAATAGGCGACAGACATGGCCCACAATGAAGACTCCCATGTATGGTCATCCATATTCAAAGATCCCCAATATTTATTGCCTTTGCATGGATAAAAGCGCAGAACCTTGTGCGTGGAGTAAGAATAGACAAGTGTTGACCTTGCCATTTCTTCCAACCTATCCCACGTAACAGAGTGGGGTAGGGTGACCTTACCCTTGGCATATTTGCAGAGAAATGCACAAATCATCGAAAAGTCTGCATTGTGCCTCACTCCCTGTTCGTTGTTACCAAACGTGTTCTCACCTCTGAAGGTGGCGAGAGTTTCACCCTTGGAGTTCCTATCCTCAATCGGCACATACTGATTATATAAATAAGGAGTAAAGTCTGCCAACATCTGCAGTGCAGTGTCTATGTGGGGTGATGCAGCATGCAATGCCGTTGACAGTACAGACATCAGTGATATCAACAGAATATTCTTCATACAAGATATTGTGTTAAGTCCATTGGATTGTCAATAATAGTTGTAGCCCCTTGATGTTCCAGAAACTCACGTCCCCGAAATCCCCATGAAACGGCTATGCATGGCAGTAAAGCGTTCTTGGCTGTTTCTAAATCAACCTCACTATCGCCCACATATACTGCTTCTTCGTTTGACACGCCCAAGTCAGCCATAACCTTCAACACCATGTCGGGAGCGGGTTTACGTCTTGTGCCACTTATCTCTCCGATGGCAGTGTCCACCTTGTCTGCAAAGAATCGCTGACGCAAGTCCTGTACCGCAGGATTCAGTTTGTTGCTTACTATCGCCGTACGCAGACCCAATGTCCTGCACTTGTCAAGCATCTCTTCGACACCAACATATGGACGAGTGTTGTCAAGACTATGCACGAGATAGTATGAACGGAATTCTGCAAGGACTTTTTCCGTGCACTTCACATCGCAGCCTTCCGGTACAGAAAACTCAATGAGTTTTCGTATGCCATTGCCGAGAAACTGTCGCACTTCACACTTACTGCGGTTAGGCAGACCAAACAGAGTCAATGCATGGTTCACACTGGCATAAAGGTCCTGCAACGTGTCTAACAGAGTTCCGTCGAGGTCAAAGATTACAGCCTTTGTCTTCATTTTACCTTTAAAGGAGCAGGTCCATTGAGTGTCGGCTTGACAGGGAGTATCTTGCCTTTCTTGTCGAACGTCATCTCGTCAATACAAACCTCACGATGATAACCAGGACCATTGTTTAGATAATCCTTGTTGATACGGTGGTATACAATATACCATTTGTCCTTACCCTTCAGTTGGAGTACAGAGTTGTGCGCAGTTCCGTAAATCTTGTTGTCCGGGTCTTGTTGCAGGACAACAGGTTGGTCTGCCACTGTAATCGGTCCAAGTGGACTTTTACTTGTCCCATAGGCGACGTGGTAGTTAGGACTGCCTGTATCGTCCACACTCCACATGAAATAATAGAGTCCCTTACGGTAGAACACATATGCGGCCTCACGGAAAGCATAGTCCTTCAAAGTGCCGCCTTCTGGAGTGAGTACTGTTATGGTACTCTCCTTGACACTTGTCATATCATCATTCAATTCAGCTCCAGCCATGTATCCGTTGCCCCAATATATATAATGCTTGCCAGTCTTAGGGTCAGTGAACACATCCACATCAATCTGTTGTCCTCTACCCACAGGAGAGTCGCTTATGATAGGTTTACCGAAATCCACGAACGGTCCACATGGATCATCTGCAATCGCCACACCTATTTCTTTGCGTTTGCCAGCATCGGCACTATAATAGAGAAAATACTTGTAAGTACCATCCTTCTGCTTAACCTCCTCAATGGCAGGTGCCCATGCATTACCTTTAGCCCACGGCACCTGGTCAGACTTGACATCCAATACTGTTCCTTCCAGTTTCCAGTCAATCAGATTGTCTGATGAGAATGTCTGGAAATAATAGCCTCCCCATCCACTGAAGCCGTCAGATGTTGAATAGATGTAGTATTTGCCCGTCTTGTTGGAGTACAACACTTCCGGGTCTGCGTGAAAGCCTTCAAGTATCGGTTGTTTGGTTGACGGGAACTCTTTCAGTAGACGGTCTTTTTCCGCCTGTGTGATAGGTATCATTGTCCCATGTCTCGGTGTGAACACGCCCTCAGTCTTAGTGTCCTGCACGATGGAGAATGAGTTCAAGTCTGCAGACTTACAGAACTGGTAATAGCCTTTCATGTAGCAGTCGTACATCACAATCCAACTGTTGCCGTCGATAGACTTACAAACTCCGACACCCTCTACTGCAGTTTTTGCTTGTTCTACACGTTCCGGCAACTTCTTCCACTGAGACCCATCTGCAACTCCGTGTACAGGAACTATATTCTTGGTTGTTGCCTGATATATACCACTGCCAGCTTCACTTTTATAAAAGAGGTGAAACAGTCCGTCCTTGTCGTTGAACACGATGTCTCCATCAATAGCGGCCTTCCCGTCATCAAAGAGGAGGCGTGGTTCACCTATGTCGGTGAAGTTCTCATTAGCATAACTGAAATAAATCTTGTCGTATTTATTCGTGGGTGACAATAGTGAATAGAATACAATGTATTTACCGCTATCCTTGTCATATACCGTTTCCGGTGCCCATACACGCTGCACATATCTCCAGTCCTTCGCGAACTTGGTAGGGAAATAGACATTAGAGTGCTCCCAGTGAATCAGGTCTGTGCTCTTCATCAATATAAGTCCACGGTTTGATGACCATCCCAAACTTGACTTCATGTCGGTCACGACCATATAGAACGTCTTACCATCTTCACAGCGCAAAATATGAGGGTCGCGTACACAACCAGTAATCGCAATAGTGTCAGACGCGATGACTGGTTTACCATTGTTGAGAGGAGTCCAGTTATATCCGTCATCGCTCAGCGCATAACAAATCTGTTCCTTTTCTGGTGCATTACCTGTGAAATAGGTGAACAGGTAAGCTACATTCTTTTCTTGTGCGCTCGCACACATGAAGAGACTGGAAAAAGCAAGTGTGAGAAAGGTTTTCTTCA
This sequence comes from Alistipes ihumii, assembly GCA_963626085.1. Classification (GTDB taxonomy): domain Bacteria; phylum Bacteroidota; class Bacteroidia; order Bacteroidales; family Bacteroidaceae; genus Colivivens. The sequence continues at coordinate 11,978 of CAVFVJ010000004.1, forward strand.
TAATTATTATGTATTGATAATTGGTTATTTAGGTGTATTCTTCGTTTTGACTATATCAAAGAGGTATGTCAACTTACAAGTGATGGTCTGGTGGGCTGACCTCGTGAAAGAGGCACTGCTGCTATTGTCAAACGTGTCGCCCAGTCCAAAGTAATACCTGCCGTCTAGCAGAAAATGTCCGATGGCAGTCGACAGTTCAATACCGACTCCCGCAGCTATCCCATAGTCAATCTTATGCTTTACCGTTTCGTCGTACTGTTCCACCACATTATTGGGCCGTTTGGTTACGTCCCATGTACCACCTCCACGGTGGTCCGAGCTCCCGAGATTATATCCCATCTGTGGACCTGCCTCAAAGATGAATTTACATCCCCTACGTTCATATCCCCAACCCAGTTGCATCAGAATTGGCACTTGTATGTATGTCAAGTCACGGCTGTAAGTGTTGCCACTGCCGTCCTCAATCAGTTCCTTCCATCCCATGTTGGCATAGTTCACCTCTATCAACACACCACATATTGTCGTGAAATACTTCTCGCAGATATAACGTGCCGAAAAGCCAAAAGAAGGGGAACTTTTGTACGATTGTTTTATGGCTGGATTGAAATCCATCTTGGTCATCAGATAGCCTCCATTGAACCCAACAGAGAAGTCATTTCTTTGCTCTCCAACTTGTGCACGCACCGCTTGTGTGAGTACTGACAGCACACAGACTAATGTTGGGAATATATGACGAAATGTGGGTTTCATGTCCATGTCTTATAGTTGTCTAACACTGATTGACCCATCGGAATTGTATTTCACGAACATCAAGGCGTTATTAATGTATCCGCTCCATGAATTTTTCCTAGTGAAATGCATGGGGTTCTGCAGGGACTTGCTGCTGAGATTCTCAATATTGGCAGCAAAATCCTCGCCCTCCACATATTTGTTCATGACAAAGAAATTGGCGATATCGTAACCGAGCATGCCATAATGTGGATAGGTATTGTACTGGTCACGGCCAAAGGCACTACGGAACTTATTTATAAAAGTGTTGGTTGCTGTAGCGTTGGGATTGCTATAAAAACTGGAGAAAAACATGCAGTTATACTTACGGAAAGTAGCTGTTTCCTTATTGGCAAATGCCTGCCAGTCGGGATATCCGAATAGGTTGACATCATAGTTTCCCAATTCCATCTCTTCCAGTTTCCTTACCACACGGTCGAACCCTGTCTTGGTGCTTGATGAAGTAATAATGATATTCTCCCTTCCATCCGACAACAGACTGACCAAACTGTCCATCTCACTGTATCCCACATTATGGTAGTTTACGCCCTCACCGTTGAGGAAGGTCTTCATTCTGGCAACATGCTCTATCTGGTCCGTTTGGTCTTCTATGTTGATGAACACGAAGTTGGCGGACGAATGCATGGACTGGAATGAACCGAAAGCCTTGATATACGTATCCGCATCCATCTTGTGGTTTACCTGGTACACGTTAGGATGGTTGTTTACTATGGACGACTGAGAGGAGAGCGGCACCACCAGATCAATGCCACGGTTCTTGGTGAAATCTATCAGTTTCTGTATATTTTGAGGCTCTTTAGCACCGACAATTAAATTCAAATGCTTCATATTGGGCAACGTCAGAACACTATCTATGTCCGCCTCATCATACACATATACACTGCCACTCACACCGTTTCTCTTCAGTTCTGACAAAGCCAGCATGAAGCCTTCGTAAAGATCTATCATCGTTATCGCCTCCTTTGTCTTCTTCTCACTGCTGAGTCCGAACGGCATTATCAGTGCCACAGAAACAGGGACAGGTTCCTTGATGACGATTTCCTCCTCCACAACCTGAGGCTTCATGGCATCCAGTTCGGCTTGAGTGTAAGGAATGAAAATCTCCGTTTCCTTCTTCAGTTTTTCTTTCTTGATTGACGGATTGGCAGCAAGGAGTTCATCAACTGTTACACCGAACTGTTTGGAAATGCTGTACAGCGTTTCCTTCTTCTTCACCTTGTAGACCTGCTTGTATCCGACAGTAGTGCCGGGCACTGCCGTTTCAGTCGGTTTGTTCGCCTCTGTGCTTTTTGCAGTAATGTCCTTCTTCTCTGGAATGACAAGTACCTGTCCCGTCATGATTGACTCATTTGTTCCAATTGACGGGTTTGCCGCTTTCAAGTTTGCCATACTCACCCCGTACGCACGGCTTATGCCGTACAGTGTTTCTCCTGCTTTTACCTCATGACGCTTCACTGTCTGTGCCAGCATACTGCATCCTATTAGAAAGAAAATAAGGGTCAGCACTGTTTTGATTTGTCCATTTCTATACTTGCAGTTCATCATTCTGATTTGTTTCATATCGTAAGTCCGACACCAATTAACGCACAAAGATAAGGCAATTCTTCGGGAAGGGAAAATGTTTTTTAATTAAAAGTTCGGAATCTGTAAAAAAACGAGTCCATGCGCAGTGTATAATGATTATTTTTATACCTTTGCAGCAACAAACAAGGAAACGCATACATGAGAAAACATATAGTTGCTTTTATCGGTTGGGGTATTACCGTCATGTCCGCTTCGGCACAGACAGCCAGCCCTTCCGTCGTGTTTTACTCCACAGACGAGGGAGCGGAAGTAGAGATGAGTCCTGGTGACGAACAGTCGGCTCCAGCCCCCTTGGACATCAAGATGTATGCAAACCTGGAGGACGATGAGGGATGGGACGCTACATGCGAGTGGAAACTGTACAGTGCCACTGGAACTGAGACGGAAGCCATCCTCGACCGTTACGAAGAGAACACCAGTTATACGTTGAACAAGTCGGGCGGCTATTGCATCAAGCTGTACGTGACGTTCACCAACTCTGACGACGAGACGATAGAATACGAATCCGAAGTGTTTCAGTTGAGCATCACGACATCCAAGTTGTCGTGTCCAGACGGTTTTTCCCCTAATGGTGACGGAATCAACGACGTGTTCAAGATAACGTACCAGTCCATCATATCCATGCAGGGCTCCATCTTCAATAGGTGGGGAAATAAAATATACAGTTTTGACCTAAGCAACGTCGACAAAGGCTGGGATGGAGTTTACAACGGCAAATATGTTAAGGACGGCGTTTACTTCCTCAACCTGCAGGCCACTGGCAGCGATGGAGTGAAATACAACATCAAGAAGGCAATCAATGTGATGAAAGGACTTAGAGATTATGATGAATAACGACATAGAAGTGTATGGAGCAAGGGTTCATAATCTTAAGAACATAGATGTAACCATTCCGAGGAATAGTTTGACTGTAATAACTGGACTGAGCGGCAGTGGAAAGTCTAGCCTTGCTTTCGACACTATTTTTGCTGAAGGACAGCGCAGGTATATAGAGACTTTCTCCGCCTACGTGCGCAATTTCCTCGGGGGACTTCAAAGACCTGATGTGGACAAGATAACAGGACTTAGTCCCGTCATCAGTATCGAACAGAAGACAACCAACAAGAATCCGCGCAGTACTGTCGGTACTGTCACGGAGATATACGACTACCTCCGTCTCTTGTTCGCACGTGCCGCAGATGCATATAGTTACGTTACGGGAGAGAAGATGGTGAAGTACACGGAGGAGCAGGTGCTGTCTCTTATACTCGACCACTATGAGGGCAAACGGATATCCATCCTCGCACCAGTGGTGCGCAGCCGAAAGGGGCACTATAGGGAGTTGTTTGACAGTCTGATGAAGAAAGGGTTCCTGAATGTGCGCATTGACGGGGAGATGACCGAAATGGTACCCGACATGAAGGTGGACAGATACAAGAACCATAATATAGAAGTGGTGATTGACCGTCTGAAGGTAAATGACAAGGATGAGGCGCGGCTTAAGAACAGTGTTGCCAATGCCATGCGGTTGGGTAACGGACTTGTACTTATACTCGACCAAGACACAGATGAGGTAAAGTACTACTCCAAACACTTGATGTGTCCAACCACTGGCATGAGTTACCACGAACCTGCACCCAACAACTTCTCGTTCAACTCGCCACAGGGAGCTTGTCCTTGTTGCAACGGATTGGGATACATCACAATGATAGACAAAGATAAGGTGATTCCCAACCGTGAGTTATCGGTTTATGATGGAGCTATTGCACCCTTGGGCAAGTATCGCAACACCATGATATTTTGGCAAATCCACGGAGTTTTGGAACTACACATGCAGGATATGCACACCCCATTGAAAGACATGCCAGAGGATGCGGTGCACGACATCATATACGGCTGCAATGAACCAGTAAGGATTCCGGCAGAACTGACACGTCAGACTAATGACTTCTACGACCACTATGACGGTATCGCCTCCTACATAAGCCAGTTACGCGATTATGACACGTCCGCATCTACGCAGAAGTGGATTGACTCATTCGACAGCGTCGCAACTTGCCCCGAATGTCATGGAGCACGGTTGAATAGAGAAGCCCTCAGTTACCGTCTCGCAGACAAGAATATATTCGAGTTGTCTTGCATGGACTTGCGCGACCTCTACGACTGGATGTGTCATGTGGAAGAGGCCTTGTCTGACAGGCAACGAAAGATTGCGACAGAGATATTAAAAGAAATATGTAGCCGACTGAAGTTCCTTCTTGATGTGGGACTCGATTACCTGTCACTAAACCGTTCCACCATGACTTTATCGGGAGGCGAGAGTCAGCGTATACGTCTGGCAACTCAGATTGGATCAAAACTAGTGAACGTGCTTTATATCCTTGACGAGCCCAGTATCGGTTTGCACCAAAGGGATAACGAACGTCTGATAAACTCCCTGAAGACACTTCGCGATGAAGGCAATACAGTTGTGGTGGTGGAGCACGACAAAGACATGATGCTCAGTGCAGACTATATCATTGACATGGGACCGTATGCTGGACGGAGAGGTGGGGAGGTTATATTCCAAGGCACGCCACAAGAACTTTTAAAGACAGACACACTAACTGCCCGTTATCTGAATATGGAAGAGGCTGACTGCAAGGCAGATTCAAGCCACAATGGCAAATCGATTCGCTGTGATGAATGGCTTGTACTTAACGGATGCAAAAGCAACAACCTGAAGAACGTGTCTGTCAGGTTTCCACTACACCAACTGATTTGTGTCACTGGTGTCAGTGGTAGCGGCAAGTCTACACTTATCAATGACACCTTGCAACCGATACTTAGCCAACACCTCTACCATTCACTCAAACAGCCACTGGAGTATGACTCAGTCGAAGGTTTGGAGTTCTTCAATAAGGTAGTGAGTGTCGACCAGTCTCCAATCGGTAGGACTCCACGCAGCAACCCTGCGACTTATACAGGAGTGTTCGGTGACATACGCGACCTGTTTGTCAAATTGCCCGAATCGGTACTACGAGGTTACAAACCAGGACGTTTCTCGTTCAATGTATCTGGAGGCAGATGCGAGGCGTGTGGAGGAAACGGCTATAAAACCATTGCAATGAATTTCCTTCCTGACGTGCTTGTGCCTTGCGAGGTGTGCCACGGCAAGAGGTACAACAGAGAGACTTGTGAGGTAAAGTTTAAGGGGAAATCCATTGCGGATATCCTTGATATGACCATCAATCAGGCCGTAGAGTTCTTTGAGTTCCAACCAAATATACTTAATAAAATCAAGGTTATACAAGATGTGGGGTTGGGATACATAAAACTCGGTCAACCGTCTACTACACTGTCGGGCGGTGAGAGTCAACGAGTGAAGCTGGCAACTGAACTAAGCCGAAGGGATACTGGAAGAACGCTCTATATACTGGACGAACCGACAACAGGCCTGCATTATGAGGATATAAAGGCCTTGATGAGCGTATTGAAGATACTCGTTGAGAAGGGGAATACGGTTATTGTCATCGAGCACAACATAGATGTTATAAGACAGGCAGACTATGTCATCGACATGGGTCCCGATGGAGGCAACAAAGGCGGTGAGGTTGTTGCCCAGGGTACCATTGAAGATATAATCAAGGCTAAACGCGGCTACACATGGAAGTATTTGTGATGCACGTTTGATACGGAACGCTATCTTGCCATAATGCAGGACAAAACAAGGTTCAGGAGACTAATAATCCTCAAATGTATTGTCATGTGGTAATAATTTTGTATTTTTGCACAATGAATTATCAAGTTTTGAGTATGACTGACAAAACATTCTATATGACAATAGCCAGATGTGTGACAGTTTGGGTGGCAGTGCTTTTGTTCATCGCTTGCTCGGACGGTGGGGTGGACAATTATAAGAAGGTTGTTCCAAAAGAAGCCAGTTTGGTCGCTGCAATTGACTTGAAGTCGATGACTGAGGAAACAGGCATAACACAATCTCCTGTGTTCAAGATGGCACTCGCTTCTGCTCTCGTAATGATAGATGCGGCTGATAAGGGAAACTTAAAGGCAGTGTTGAATGACCCGTCTCTTACTGGAATAGATTTTACAAAACCTGCCTATTTGTTTAGTGTGAGAGGACAAGTGATCGGTGCCACAATGAAGGTGGAGGACGAATCGCTGACAGAGACATTCATATCCTCGCTTGTCGGTCTCGGCCTTTGCTCTAAGATAGAGGAGCACGATGGACTCAGCTGGAGCACACTGCTGGACGACATAGGTATTGTGTGGTCGGACAACACAATGTTGTTGATTCAGACCAACAGCTCAAGCCGTTCGGCATGCGAGAAACTGATGCTGACATATATGCGGTTGGATGAAAAGGATGCCTTCGTGTCTACCAACAACTACAAGATGATGGTGGAATATGGGGATGACGATGATATCATGATGTACGCCAATTCTTCCGTTGTACCAGACTTGATGAACCCAATAATGAAGGTGCTGGATATGCCAGTTGCAGGTTCTGCAAATATGGAGCTGGTGGCTTCCGTCGACATTGAAGACAGCGGCTTTGAGATAGAAACCAAACTGTTCAGCAATGACGCAAAGGTGCAGGCAAGATTGGATGAGTTCTTTCATGCTATGAAACCAATCCGTGGTACATATACAGAACTGATACCAGGTAACAGTACAATGTGGATGTGTATGGGGGTTGACGGTGACAAGCTTCTGCCTGTATTAAAACGCATTCCTGCGGTGAAAGAATCACTTATTGGGGCAAATATGAGTGTAGATGCAGACAAGATGATAAGAACTGTTGATGGCGATGTACTGATGGTGGCAAATGACAAGGAGACAGCCGAGAACAAGCAGAACTGTGCTGATGTTTCGGTATATGCACAACTGAAAGATACTCGGTTCATGGCAGACATAGACTACTGGATGAAATCCGCTAAGAGCTATGGAATCATTATGACCCACATGGGAGAGAATGAGTATATAATCCGTGACAGCGACACTGGGGATTTATATTGGGCGGTAAAAGACGACCAATTGTATTTCGGAACATCCAAGTATGCACCGCTCAAGCGGCAGGACCGCAATGGAGTGCAAGACGATGATTTTCACGATAAGCTTCTATATGGGCACATGAGTCTGTTCGACATGTCACCGCAGTTGAGGTCTGCCGCGTTCAGCGTGGACAAAGACGGAAAAATAAAGATCGACGTACATACAACCAGTATTATCAAGATACTTGGTGAATTCTTACATTGAGGATGGAGAAGATAATTCTGAGACACACCCTACCAAATGTTTTTGCACAACGTTCTGAGGTAGAGAGTGATGTATGGAACAAGGACATTGAATTCCGAAAGGGCAAACTATATCTGATAGAAGCCAATTCAGGAACAGGAAAATCGTCATTGTGCAGTTATATATTCGGCTATAGGAAGGACTATCAAGGAACCATATTGTTTGACAGTACAGACATAGCCCGACTGACCATCAGCCAGTGGACGACAATCCGGCAGAAGTCGCTGTCGCTGCTATGGCAAGAGCTACGTCTGTTTCCCGAACTGACAGCAATGGAGAATGTGGAGATAAAGAATAGCCTTACTGGTTTCCAGACGAAGGATCGGATATGCGAATGGTTCGACAAACTGGGTATAACCAACCGTATGAGTTGCAAGATTGGACGCATGTCATTCGGTCAACAGCAGAGGGTCGCACTCATACGGTCGCTATGCCAGCCGTTCGATTTCATCTTCGTGGACGAACCGATAAGTCACCTCGACGACACCAACAGCCAAATTGTCGGTGACATACTGACGGAAGAGGCACGCAGACAAGGGGCAGGAGTGATAGTTACCAGCATAGGCAAACACATAGAACTGAACTACGACACAATCTTGAAACTATGAACTTAGTCTGGAAATTATTAAGACAACATATCAGTGTACCACAGTTTGTCGGTTTCTTCTTCGCCAACCTTGTGGGAATGACAATCATCATACTCGGCATACAATTCTATACCGACACACGAGCCATATTCAATGAGGAAGACAGTTTTATGAAACCTGGATACCTCATCATTAACAAAAAAATAACTTCACTCAACACCATCACAGGCAAATCGAGTGCATTCTCTGTACCTGACATTCAGGACTTACAACATCAGGAATTCGTGAAGAAGACTGGAGCATTCACGTCCTCGTCATTTGATGTACGTGCAACATTCAGCTTAGATGAAGCCACCAACATCTCAACAGACATGTTTTTCGAGTCCGTGGAAGACGAGTTCGTGGACGTAAAAACAGATGATTGGACATATAAGATAGGGGATAAGGAACTGCCAATCATATTGCCACGCAGTTATCTCGACCTGTATAACTTCGGATATGCACAAAGCCGCAACATGCCTAAATTGTCTGAAGGGATACTCGGTGTCATTAGGCTTAATATAGACATAAGGGGCAATGGGAAACAAGATACTTATGTTGGTAGGATTGCAGGGTTCAGCAGCAGACTGAACACCATACTTGTTCCACAGGCGTTCATGGATTGGGCAAACAAACAGTATGCCGGAAACAAGCCAAAGGCTGTGACACGTTTGATTGTTGAAGTGGATAATCCTACAGACGAACGCATCACCAGTTATTTACAAGACCACAACTATGAAACGGATGAAGATAAATTAGATGCCAGTCGACAGTCATTCATACTGAAGGTTATCGTCGCCATCGTCATGTCTGTGGGCTTGGTGATTTGTGTATTGTCAATCTACATACTGATGCTCAGTGTGTATCTTTTGGTTGAGAAGAACAATACAAAACTGGAAAATCTCCTGCTGATAGGCTATAGTCCCCACAAAGTTTCAATACCATACCAAATATTGACTATCGGACTTAATGTGGGTGTCTTGTTGATGGCGTTCGCCTTGTTGTTCGTAGTAAGGTCTCAGTATCTTGAGTTGTTTGAGTCGTTCTTCCCCAATTTTGAAACGCCCACAATGGTCTACTCGTTGGTTTTAGGCGTAATTCTACTCATCATAGTCTCTATCATAAACACAATAGCTATTAATTCAAAAGTGATGTCAATATGGAAGAGGAAAGATTAATACAACTGTATGAGGAAACAACAGGAAAGTCCCCTGCAAAGATAGAACATCTATTCGGAGGTGGAGGCAGTAGCAGGAAATACTTTATCATGACAGACGATGATGGCAACACCCTCTATGGCGTGACAAGTAAGTCTCCTGGTGAGAACCGGGCGTTCTATAATCTGTCACGTCTGTTTGCCAGTAAAGGGTTGCCTGTTCCTGCAGTATATGGAATAAGCGATGACGGCAGTTGCTACCTTCAGGAAGATCTGGGGACAGAGACATTGCAGAACTTTATAAGGAAGAACCGCGACGAGTCTGGGCAATATAATGAGACAGCCAAGGCTATGCTGAGGAAAGTGATGTCGCAGTTGCCCGACTTTCAGTTCAAGGGGTCAGGAGGTTTCATTTTCCAGCAGTGCTATCCCGTATCCTCCATGGACGAGATGAGTATCATGTTCGACTTGAATTATTTCAAATACTGTTTCGTGAAATTGACTGGCATCGAATTCAACGAGGTAGAGTTGGAGAAAGACTTCCAAAAACTTACGGTAGATATCATGTCGGACTGTGGCAACAACTTCCTCTATCGTGACTTCCAGTCAAGGAATGTGATGATCAAGGATAATGAACCGCGTTACATAGATTATCAGGGAGGACGGCGCGGACCTATATATTATGATGTGGCATCGTTCATATGGCAGGCATCTGCCAATTATCCTGATGACTTGAAGCAGGAACTGATAGACACCTATCTGGAGGCTGTCGCGAAGTACCATGTCATACCACGCGAGGAATTCGTGCGCCATTTGCGTCGTTTTGTCCTTTTCCGTACGATGCAGGTGCTGGGTGCATACGGGTTCCGTGGTCTATGGGAAAAGAAACAGCATTTCGTGCAGAGCATTCCGCCGGCACTAAGAAACCTTGACTGGCTGGTAAAGAAAGGGGTTGTCAATGAGTATGCTTACCTAAAGGTGGTGTGCCAGATGCTGGTAGACCATCACAAATCACTTTTCTTCGACCCTTCAACAAAACAAAAACCAACACTGGTGGTCAAGGTGTACAGCTTCGCTTACAAAAATGGCGTGCCACAGGATGAGAGTGGCAACGGTGGTGGATACGTGTTCGACTGCCGAGGCACAAACAATCCGGGCAGATACATTGAATACAAGTATATGACAGGACTCGACAAACCTGTTATCGACTTTCTTGAAAAGGACGGAGAGATTCTCAGTTTTCTCGAACACATCTATCCCCTTGTCGACTTCCATGCACAACGATTCATCGAACGTGAGTTCACGAGTTTGATGGTTTCCTTTGGCTGTACTGGTGGACAACACCGTAGTGTGTACTGTGCACAACATATGGCACAACATCTACACGAACGATTCGGATGTAAGGTGATACTTTGTCATAGAGAACAGAACATAACACAAGTATTTGAATGACAAAGACACTACAGAAAAAGTCTATGAATGTATTCATACTTGCGGCTGGATTGGGAACGCGCTTGAAACCAATTACCGACACAAAGCCTAAAGCTCTCGTGCCGGTAGACGGACGTCCTCTGCTGCAGATTCTCATACAGAAATTGAAAAAAGAATGTGACGAACTGTCTGTGGTTGTCAATGTTCATCATTTCGGACAACAGATTATAGATTTTATATACGACAATAATGGATTTGGAATACAGATACAGGTAAGCGACGAGAGGCACGGACTATTGGATACGGGAGGTGGTATCAAGAAGGCTGCCGCAATGTACCATGACGATTCTCCGTTACTAATACATAATGTTGACATATTGAGTGACCTCAATCTCTCAGCCTTCTACTCACGACATATCGCTGACACACGGAGGGAGGCGACACTTGTTGTCAGTGAAAGGGAGACCAGCCGTTATCTTCTGTTTGACAACCAAAACCGACTGGTCGGTTGGACTAACGTGACAACTGGAGAGGTCAAGACTCCATTCAAGAATCTTGACACGACAACATGTAATAAATATGCGTTCTCCGGCATACATGTCATGTCGAAACCATTACTTGATGCCATGCGCACTTGGCAAGACAAATTCTCTATCATAGACTTCTATCTGGATATGTGCGACAAGGCAGTCATAAAGGGTGAAGTGCACAATGACATGAGGTTTCTGGATGTAGGTAAACTCAATTCACTCACATCAGCGGAGAGGATGGTTCATGAACTTGATTTATAAATAAAACACATAACAATATGATTAGAATAGCTATACAGTCTAAAGGACGTCTGTTTGAGGAAACGATGAATATTCTCCAGGAGTCGGGAATAAAGATACCATCAAGCAAACGCACACTACTAGTAGAATCACCCAATTTTCCATTGGAGGTGCTTTATCTCAGGGATGACGATATACCAGAGACCGTTGCCGACGGAGTGGCAGATATCGGTATTGTGGGGGAGAATGAATTTATGGAGAGGAATGCTGATGCGGAAATAATATCTAGACTTGGTTTCAGTAAATGTCGTTTATCACTCGCCATACCAAAATCTGTGGAGTATTCTGGTTTACAGTGGTTTGAAGGCAAAAAGATTGCCACCAGTTACCCCGGTATACTTCGTAAGTTCATGCAGTCAAAAGGTATAAATTTGGACATACATGTAATACAAGGTTCTGTGGAGATTGCTCCCGGAATTGGGTTGAGTGACGGTATCTTTGACATCGTCAGCAGCGGTTCCACTTTGGTCAGCAACAATCTAAAAGAAGTAGAAGTGGTCATGCACAGCGAGGCATTACTGATAGGTAACAAAAATATAGACAACGACAAGAAGGAAGTCCTGAAGGAACTCCTTTTCAGGTTTGACGCTGTCAGAACAGCAGAAGACAAGAAGTATGTTCTTATGAATGCGCCTACAGATAAAGTTAAGGACATCATACAAGTGTTACCTGGCATCAAGAGTCCGACAGTGATGCCACTAGCGACAGAAGGGTGGAGTAGTATTCACACAGTGCTTGACGAAAAACGCTTTTGGGAAATTATCGGTCAACTGAAACGTTTGGGTGCTGAGGGTATTTTGGTTTTACCAATTGAAAAAATGATATTGTAAGACTGGTATGGAAAAGATTGAACGGCCACATAAAGACGCAGCGGAACTCAACAGTGTAGTTGAGGAAGTGCTCTCCGATATAAAGAAAAGGGGAGATGTAGCTGTCAGAGACTATGAACTGAAATTTGACAAGGTGAAATTGTTGTCATTGAAAGTGACAGAAGAGGAAATGGCTGAGGCTGAGTCACTGGTGAGTGAGGAGCTGAAGTCTGCATTACGTCTTGCACATAAGAATATCAGAGCATTTCATGAGGCGCAACAGTTCACAGGCGAAAAAGTAGAGACCATGCCTGGAGTGTGCTGTTGGCGTAAGGCGGTAGCCATCGAGAAGGTCGGATTGTATATCCCTGGTGGTACCGCACCACTGTTCTCCACTGTATTGATGCTCGCAACACCTGCCAAAATTGCTGGATGCAAGGACATCGTACTTTGTTCTCCACCTAACCGAGACGGCAAACTCCATCCTGCCATCTTGTATGCTGCGAAGATTGCAGGAGTGGACAATATATTCAAGATTGGTGGAGTTCAGGCTATCGGTGCAATGGCATACGGGACAGAGAGCGTTCCTAAGGTATACAAGATATTCGGACCGGGCAACCAGTATGTCATGGCAGCCAAGCAACTCGTGAGTCTGCATGACGTGGCGATTGACATGCCAGCAGGACCAAGTGAGGTGGCTATAATAGCTGACGATACAGCGAACCCTGTATTTGTAGCAGCCGACTTCCTCTCACAGGACGAACACGGACTCGATTCACAAGCGGTGCTAGTAACTACGTGTAAATCCATGTTGGAACAGGTTAAGGCAGAAGTAATACGTCAATTGGAGTTGCTGCCAAGGAAAGAGATTGCCAGTGCTTCGGTACAGAACAGTAAATTCATTCTCGTAGATTCCATGGACGAGGCAGTGGAACTGATTAACGACTATGCCCCCGAGCACTTGATAATTGCTACCGCAGACTATATGAACGTGGCATCGCGCATAACCAATGCCGGTTCGGTGTTCCTTGGCAATTACTCGTGTGAAAGTGCTGGTGACTATGCTTCAGGTACTAACCACACGTTGCCAACCAGTGGCTATGCCAAGGCTTACAGTGGAGTATCACTTGACAGTTTTATCAAGAAAATCACTTTTCAGGAAATTACAGCAGAGGGTATAAGAGGTATTGGCAATGCTGTGGCGACCATGGCACAGTACGAACAACTTGACGCGCATAAACAGGCCATGGTGTACCGCATGAATGAAGTAAACAACAAATAACCGTTGAATGACATGTTTCCATTAGAAGAATTAACCAGAAAGAACATACAGAGACTCAAGCCATACAGTTCTGCTCGTGACGAATACAAAGGGAAGACTGCATCTGTATTCCTTGATGCCAACGAAAGTCCGTATGGTTATCCCTACAACCGCTATCCAGACCCATTGCAGGAAGAACTGAAACAGATGATTGCAGAAGTGAAACAGGTTCCGGCAGACTATATATTCCTTGGAAATGGATCGGATGAAGCAATTGACTTGGTCTACCGCGTGTTCTGTGAACCACGTATCGACAATGTAGTGGCAATTGACCCCACTTATGGAATGTATGAGGTGTGCGCTGACATCAACGATATTGAATACAGGAGAGTGCCTCTTGATGAGAAATACCAAATGAACGCATACAAGATCTTGGATGCTTGCGACAACCATACTAAACTGGTGTTTATCTGTTCACCCAACAATCCTACAGGAAACAATATTGATCGCCAGGAAATACTAAAAGTAATAGGAGGCTTTTCTGGTATAGTGATTGTTGATGAAGCTTATGCAGACTTCTCTAAACAAAAACCATTGCGTCTGGACGTACAGAAGTACAAAAACCTTATCATTTACAACACATTCTCGAAAGCATATGGCTGTGCCGCCATACGTTTGGGTATGGCGTTCGCTTCACCAGAAATCATAGCACTGTTCAATAAGGTTAAGTATCCTTACAACGTGAACCTGCTCACGCAGAACAAGGCTATGGATGTGCTGAGGAATGGAATGGTTGATGTTCACAAGCATATAAACATGATTCTTGAAGAGAAAAATACTGTCATGCAGGCATTCTCACAACTATCGATATGCAAAACTGTATATCCATCAGATGCAAACTTTTTTCTGGCGAAGATGGATGATGCCAATGCCATATACAATTACTTGATTGATAAAGGCATCGTGGTACGCAACCGCAATACAGTATCATTATGCGGTAATTGTCTGCGTGTCACTATCGGAACTAAAGACGAAAACTCGCAACTGCTCAGCGCATTGCGACAATACAAATGAACTATTATGAAGAGAGCATTGTTTATTGACAGGGACGGAACCATCATCGAGGAACCAGAGGACGAACAGATTGACTCGATTGGGAAATTCAGATTTCTTCCGTATGTCATAAGTAGTCTCAGTTTTCTGAGACAAAACACGGACTATGAGTTTGTGATGGTGTCCAATCAAGATGGCTTGGGTACGCCAGTATATCCCACTGAGCGATTTGAGCAGTTCCAGTCCCTCTTACTGCACACTTTGGGTACTGAAGGTGTAACGTTCGATGACATCTTGATTGACAAGTCATTCCCGGATGAGAACCTTCCAACACGGAAGCCGGGAGTGGGAATGCTTACCAAATACCTCAACGGTGACTATGACCTGGACAACTGTTATGTGATAGGAGACCGTGCGACAGACGCACAATTGGCACATAACATCGGTTGCAAGGCACTAATCTTCAAAAGCCGTTTTAACGACCCGTCTGGTAGTGGAGATTCTAACAATAAGACATTGTATGTCGATGACTGGAAGAAAATCACTGAAATCGTATATGCAGGGGAGAGAACGGCAGAGGAACACAGACGGACAAAGGAAACCGATGTGTATGTGAGACTTAACCTTGACGGAAACGGCAGGAGTGACATAGATACCAGACTCGGTTTCTTCGATCATATGCTGGAACAGATTTCCAAACATGGAGGCATGGACTTGACCGTGAAGGTAAGGGGAGACCTCAATGTCGACGAGCATCACACCATTGAAGACACAGGCATCGTACTTGGCGAATGTCTTTTGAATGCCTTGGGCGACAAACGGGGTATCGAGCGGTACGGATACATGTTGCCTATGGACGACTGTCTGTGCAGTGTTGCACTCGACTTCGGAGGAAGACCCTGGCTTGTTTGGCAGGCAGACTTCAAGAGGGAGAAGATTGGGGACATGCCGACTGAGATGTTCTACCATTTCTTCAAGTCGTTCAGTGACGCAGCAAAGATGAATCTTAACGTCAAAGCTGAGGGAACGAACGAACACCATAAGATAGAAGGAATATTCAAAGCGGTGGCAAAGTCTGTGAAAATGGCAATCCGACGTGACATTTTCAAGTATGAATTACCTTCAAGCAAGGGAATTTTGTGACAATACAAAAAATATCCCGAATCCACTGTTCCAGTCAATGAATTTTGAGTAAATTTGGGGGTCTCTTACAAAAGAGAATCCCCCTTCTCCGTTATAGGGGACAGTTAGAGTATATCAAACATAGTGCACATATTATTTTAATTCAAAGTTTATAAATTACAACCAAAATGAAGATTTCACGTATAGACCACCTTGGAATAGGTGTCGAGAGCATTGATGCTGTGCTCCCTTATTTTGAAAACGTACTTGGTCTGAAGTGCTACGCAGTAGAAGAAGTAGCCGACCAAAAGGTAAAGACAGCCTTTTTGAAGGTTGGTGAGGTAAAGCTTGAGCTCCTTGAACCAACATCACCGGACTCAGCTGTGGCGAAATGGCTTGAGAAGGGCGGCAAGGGTGTCCATCATGTGGCATTTGCTGTGGAGGACGGTGTTGCAGAGGCTCTCGTTGAGTGCGAAGGCAAGGAAATCCGTCTAATCGACAAAACTCCGCGTCCAGGGGCAGAGAACATGATGATAGGATTCCTTCATCCGAAATCAACTGCAGGCATACTTACAGAGCTTTGCGAACCAAAGAAATGATGTGGAACAAAAGAACAAATTATCATATTAATCATTAATTCAATGAGCACTCAAATAGAAAAGAACAAAGAACTTGTTGAGAAGCGTGAGAAAGCACGCTTGGGTGGAGGAGAAAAAGCTATTCAGAAGCAGCACGACAAAGGCAAATATACAGCCCGCGAGCGTATCGCATTGCTTCTTGATGAAGGCAGTTTCGAAGAAATGGACATGTTTGTGACTCACAGATGCCACAACTTCGGAATGGAAAAGAAAGTGTTTGACGGTGATGGTGTCGTAACCGGTTCGGGTACAATCAACGGTCGCCTTGTATATATCTTCGCACAGGACTTCACAGTTAATGCCGGTTCTCTATCAGAGACAATGGCATTGAAAATCTGTAAGGTTATGGACGCTGCCATGAAGGTTGGTGCCCCAGTTATCGGACTCAATGACTCTGGAGGTGCACGTATTCAGGAAGGCATCAACGCCCTTGCAGGCTATTCTGAAATCTTCGAGCGCAATATCCTTGCAAGCGGAGTTATTCCACAGATTTCAGGAATCTTCGGCCCTTGTGCCGGTGGTGCGGTCTATTCACCTGCACTCACAGACTTCACCCTCATGATGGAGAACACATCCTATATGTTCCTTACAGGTCCGGCAGTCGTAAAGACTGTACTTGGAGAGGTTGTCTCACAGGAAGACCTGGGTGGTGCGTCCGTTCACTCATCAAAGTCAGGTGTAACTCATTTTACAGCCTCAACTGAGGAGGAGGCAGTGGCTATGATCAAACAGCTCCTCAGCTACATTCCACAGAACAACATGGAGAAGACTCCACGTGTTGAATGTACTGACCCTATTAACCGCATGGAGGATTATCTGAATGAAATCATACCAGACAATCCAAACAAACCATACGATATGTATGAGGTAATTGCCGCGATTGTGGACAATGGTGAGTTCTTTGAAGTTCAGAAGAATTACGCACGTAA
The DNA here is from genome assembly GCA_963626085.1 of Alistipes ihumii. Classification (GTDB taxonomy): domain Bacteria; phylum Bacteroidota; class Bacteroidia; order Bacteroidales; family Bacteroidaceae; genus Colivivens. The sequence goes on from CAVFVJ010000004.1 coordinate 29,483, forward strand.
CATCATCATCGGTTTCGCTCGCTTCAACGGTGAGTCTGTAGGTATCGTAGCCAACCAGCCGAAGGCTCTCGCCGGAGTGCTTGACTGCAACGCTTCACGCAAGGCAGCACGTTTCGTACGTTTCTGCGACGCATTCAACATTCCAATCGTAACCCTTGTAGACGTACCGGGATTCCTTCCAGGTACAGGACAAGAATACAATGCAGTTATCCTTCACGGAGCCAAACTGCTTTACGCTTACGGAGAATGTACAGTTCCAAAGGTTACAGTCACTCTGCGTAAGTCTTACGGTGGTTCTCATATCGTGATGAGCTGTAAGCAACTCCGTGGTGACCTCAACTACGCATGGCCGTCAGCTGAAATCGCTGTCATGGGTGCAGCAGGTGCAGCCGCTGTCCTTTATGCAAAAGAGGCAAAAGCGAAAAAGGAGGCTGGTGAGGATGCTGCAGCGTTCATCAAGGAGAAAGAGGATGAATACACCAATCTCTTTGCTAACCCTTACAATGCTGCAAAGTACGGCTATATAGATGATGTCATCGAACCACGCAACACCCGTTTCCGCATCATCCGCGCACTGGCACAGCTTCAGGGTAAGAGACTCACCAATCCTGCAAAGAAACATGGTAATATCCCACTTTAAACATTACAGACAATATGATTATTCCATTAGTTGAAGTTAACTGGACAAATGTTTGGATGGAGACGGGTATTGGCTTCGGAATCGTGTTCGTCGTACTGACACTCATCATCTTTATTCTTTCCCTGTTCAATGTGTTTGCAAACGGGAAAAGTAATAAGACGGTATCAGCTCCTACAGTCCAGACACCTGCCGCAACAGCCACAGCCGCACCCGTTGCATCAGCATCGGATGAGGACAAGGCAGCCGTAGCGACAGCTCTGTATTTATTCTATCAGAATGTACATGATGTTGAGAGTGGCATCATCACCATACGTCACAACGAGAACTCAACATGGCATCAAGAGTTAAACCCACGCTTATAATAATTTTATCTCAATAAAAGACAAATGAAAGATTTTAAGTTTAAAATAAACGGCAAGGACTACACCGCTTCTGTGGAAGAACAGGGCGACAACCAAGTTCAGGTAACCGTTAATGGTAAAGCATACAACGTGGAAATCGACCACGAGACATCAGCCGCTCCGACAATCAAGACTGTTGTCGCAGCTTCAGCGGCATCAGCTGTACCAACGGCAGTTTCAGCCACACAGGCAAAAATCACAGCTCCACTTCCGGGCAACATCACAAAGATTCTCGTCTCAGTAGGACAGAGCGTGAAGAAGGGCGATGTAGTGATGATTATGGAAGCTATGAAAATGGAGAATAACATCGTGGCTGAAGCAGACGGAAAAGTCAAGTCTATCGGAGCACAACTCGGTCAGGCTGTCAACCAAGGCGATGTGCTTGTTGAGCTTGAAGGTGCTATTACTGCCGCTCCAGCTCCTACGCCTGTGGCAAAACCGACTGTAGCCCCGAAGAAGGTCGCAGCTCCAGCAGCACAGCCAGCACCAGCACCAAAGCCTGCAGCGGCTTCTGTAGGTGGCAAGACTATCTCCGCACCATTGCCAGGTACTATTACAAATGTCAACGTAAAAGTTGGTCAGTCTGTAAAGAAAGGTGAAGTACTGGTGGTTCTTGAGGCCATGAAGATGGCAAACGACATTGTCTCTGAATGGGACGGTACTGTGAAGAATATTCTTGTACAACAAGGGGCATCTGTCAACGTAGGCGATGCACTCGTAGAAATAGGTTAAATCACATGAGCCGTAAATCCAAAATGTTTTGCACGTTCTGTGCTCTTATGCTCATGACATTGGGAGTTTCCGCTGCTCCAGACCCGAGTCAGACTTTTGACTTCGGTGAGACAATGACTAAATTCTTCAATGAGATGGGTCTTGTACAGATGTTTGAGGGTGACGGTTGGAAAACCTTCATCATGATAATCATCGGTTGTGTACTCCTTTACTTGGCCATAGTCAAGAAATACGAGCCTTTGCTACTTCTACCGATTGCTTTCGGTATGTTGCTCACCAACTTTCTTGGAGCAGGTCTTTACAACTCACAGTTGTGGACCAACTTTCTCGATGAGAACAACCCTGAGGCATACCACAACTTCCTCATCATCATGAGGGACGGAGGACTGCTCGACTGGCTCTACATCGGAGTGAAGGCAGGAGTATATCCATGTCTTATCTTCATTGGAGTGGGTGCCATGACCGACTTCGGTCCGTTGATTGCCAATCCAAAGAGTCTGCTGCTTGGAGCAGCAGCCCAACTGGGTATCTTTGTGACATTCATCGTGTCACATATCCTTGGGTTCAACCCACAGGAGGCAGCCTCAATCGGTATCATCGGTGGCGCTGATGGTCCTACAGCCATCTTCCTTACATCGAAGTTGGCTCCGCACCTCCTTGGCCCTATTGCCGTTGCAGCTTACTCCTACATGGCGTTGGTGCCAGTTATACAACCGCCTATCATGCGTTTCCTCACCACAAAGAAAGAGCGTGAGATTGAGATGAAGCAGTTGCGAACTGTGTCAAAGACAGAGAAGATACTGTTCCCAATTGTAGTCACAATCATCATCGCATTGCTCCTTCCTTCAGCCGCATCTCTTGTAGGTTGCCTTATGCTTGGAAACCTGTTTAGGGAGTGTGGTGTGGTTGACCGTCTGAGCAAGACTGTCCAGAACGAGTTGACTAACATCGTGGTGATTTTCCTCGGAACTACAGTCGGTGCTACTGCCACAGCTGAGTCATTCCTTGACATCAAGACCATCCTCATCCTTTGCATGGGTGTTGTTGCATTTGGTCTTGGAACAGCTGGTGGTGTGTTGCTCGCCAAACTGATGAACTTGTTCCTAAAGGAAAAGATAAATCCACTTATCGGCTCCGCTGGAGTCTCAGCAGTACCTATGGCAGCGCGTGTGAGTCAGACCGAAGGTCAGAAGGCAAATCCTCACAACTACCTGTTGATGCATGCCATGGGACCAAACGTGGCTGGCGTCATCGGTTCTGCTGTTGCCGCTGGTTTCCTCTTGAGCGTGCTCGGATAATAATCACAATTGGTACAGTACAAAAATTACATTCACAAGACCGCTTAAGTTCCGCTTTTGGCTTAAGCGGTCTTCATTTCGTTTATCACAATAAACACAGAAAAACAGTATGAGACACGAGATTAAATTCACCAAGATGCACGGTGCTGGCAATGACTATATTTACGTCTACCTACCAGACAATCCAATAGCAGACCCTGTAAGATGTTCTATAGAATGGAGCCGTCCTCATTTCGGCATCGGATCTGACGGACTGATTCTTATCGACAAATCTGATGTGGCAGACTTCTCAATGCGGATATTCAATAACGATGGGTCGGAAGCAATGATGTGTGGCAACGGAGTGAGGTGTGTCGGCAAGTTCGTACATGATCATGGTCTGACAACCAAAGACGTTGTAGCTGTAGATACGCTCTCAGGCATAAAATATATCCAGTTACATGAGAAGGACGGTGAGATTATAAGTGGAACGGTTGATATGGGAGAACCTTCACTGGAGAACAGACAACAACTCGCCACGGCAGACGGACGTATGGTTGACGGTACTGTATCGGTCAACGGACAGTCATATCGAGGCACGTTTGTCTGTATGGGCAATCCACACTTCGTCATCTTCGTGGACGACATCACAAGTATTTCACTTGAGACTGTCGGTCCTCTGCTTGAGCATCACCCTCTGTTCCCCGAGCGTTGCAATATAGAGTTTGCGCAACTCACGGCTACCAACACCCTGCGAACCCGTGTATGGGAACGTGGATCGGGTATCACACAGGCATGCGGCACCGGTGCTTGCGCCACAGCAGTGGCTGCTTGCATCACCAGTGTATGCTCCAACAAGTCAAAGATTGAGATGGACGGAGGCTGCCTTGAGATTGAGTGGAACAAGGAGTCGAACCATATTTTTCTGACTGGCCCGGCAACTAATGTATTCGAAGGAAATATAATGCTTGACGATTGACTTATCGTTCTCTTCTCTCGATATAGTTCTTCATCTCGTAACGGTCACCAGTGTCCTTGGTAATCTGTTCATAGTATGAGGCATTATAGCCGGGAGAAGAGATCTGACCGTTGTCATAGACAACCTGGTCATTGTGCTTCACAATAATCAGTCTTGCCAGTTTGTCCCACCGTTCCATCATCAAAGACGTGTAGTCCGACACCTTATTATTTATATACGCAATCATGTCATTGTCTGACAGGGTAGGGGCTTTGGTCTCATCAATCTTCACCTGTGTCTCATAATAATCCTCCAGTTCCGTCTGCACATTACGTAAGTCGGGCATAATGACACTGTAGCGTGGATATACCATATTGGCAACGAAGTTGTTCATCCAGAACGCACTTTTCTCGGAAAACTCCTTGTAGTTGTTGTTCTCACGTCTGAACGCCTCTGGCACAGTAGTCGTACCGCAATACACCGGCACATAAGCCACCATGTTGGCATCATCACAGTTATAGTACATCACACCGCCTACGGCATCAGGCAACCAGTTCCGCAATTGCGCTACCAGCGTGAAGGCGGACTTCTGTGTAGCTATAGGGCGTTCAACAAAATAGTGCTTGCCGTTCACCTTGTATGTCATGGGCATAGGACGTACGGGCATTCCCCACGGGCCACCACTCATATCTGCAGTCATATCAAGTGGTGTACCTTCATAATGGTCACGCATATCGTTCTGGATATCCCTTACCGAGACCGGCTTGTATGGCTTGATGTAAAGAGGCAGATGGTCATACTGTGAGAAGTCACCGTTCAAGTAGGGCAAGTATTTGTCCATCTCCTGTTGGTTGGTATGGTGACGAAAGAAACTGTATACCCTGGCATCTGCATAGCGCACGTTCTCGAAATCGATAGGGCAGTAGGCGTCACGGAAACTAAAGTCCTTGTCCTTTCCGCTGAAGAACCCCTTCTCACGGGCGAAACTGATAACGTCCTTGCTGTACATACAGTTATCCTTGTCGTTCAACGGGAGCTGCCTAATACGACTGAGGTTAGCATGTGCACATATAGCATCATCGGGAATCCTTACAGCCACCCACACTGCACCTTTAATGCCTGGACCTTTTCCGATAATATCCATAATCCAAGCCTCATTCTTGTCACATATGGTGATGGTCTCACCCGATGCATTGTAGCCGTATTTCTGTACCAAGTCAGTCATTATCTTGATTGCCTCACGTGCCGTAGCTGCACGCTGCAGTCCGAATTTTATCATCATGTCATAGTCGAGTAACCCCTCTTCGTTGACCAGTTCCAGTCTGCCATCGAATGTTGTCTCCACAATGCACACCTGTTTCTCGTTGATGTGTCCAATTACATTGTAGGTTTCATCCACCTGTTCTATGTATCCCTTCACATTACCGGAAAACCAGTCCTTTACTGGAATCTGTTCCCCTTTCTCGTGTTTGCCGCCAGGAATAAATGTGAGTGACCCAGCAAAACCATACCCGTCACAGTTGTATGTACATATAACTGATCCGTCGGCAGATGCCTTCTTGCCGACTATAAGGTTTGTACATGCTGCAGCCTCAAAGGCGACAGCTAACAATACGATTGTAACTGCGATTAGTCGTTTCATGATACTTATCTTTTTTATCGTTATTCAATAAATGATGATATATCGTAGGTCATCACTTCCTTTATGTTCTTGTTACGTTTCTCAAAGAAAGGCCGTATGGAACTGGTGAAGGTATCCCTCAGTCGCACTTCCGCTGGAGTGAGCAACGAGTCAGGCGTGGATACGGGGTATATGCGGTGTTGCTTGTATCCCGACATTACCGGACGGCTCACAAAATGCAGCGAATAGTTGCAGTCTGCCATGCGTACGACACTATCCTTCTCCAGCCGCATCCTCACCAACATGCCACCGTATGTGTACGGAGCGGACTGGTTCGACACAAAGTTGCCGAGTGAATATGCCACCACATGTCTCACTCCATCCGTATCCTCGCATACTTCAATGGGTTCAACTACATGTGGGTGTCCACCTATTATATGTGTCACTCCATTCTTCAGCAACCAGTCTGCCAGTTCAGTCTGGCTTCGTACCGGTGTGATTGTATACTCAACTCCCCAGTGTACAAGAGCTATTATCGCATCTGGCTTCTTGACTTTTGCGGCACTAATGTCTTTTGCTACTTGAACCGTGTCTATGATATTCACCACATATGGTACAGGTACTGGATTTCCGTTAGTACTGTAAGTGTAGTTCAAGAGGGCAATCCTGAATCCGTTCTTCTCAAGCAAAAAAGGGTAGTGGTTCTGTCTCTCAGTCGAGTCTCTGTAAGTACCCAAATGCGACACACCGAGGGAGTCCATCACATCAAGCGTACGGTCAATGCCCGTGCTACCTTTATCGCATATATGGTTGTTGGCAGTAAGGAATATATCGAATCCTGCCTTCTGACTGTCTCTGAGGAGTTCATCTGGACTTGAGAATGTAGGAAACCCTGTATATGGCTTACCAGCCAAAGTCGTCTCGAAATTGGCTATCGCCACATCTGCTTCGGCAATCTCAGCACTTATAAAACGGAAACACTCAGTATAGTCATAACTACCGTCAGGTTGCAGTGCGCCCTTCACCTGAGGCATATGCTGCATGATATCACCGGCAAACAGAAGTGTCAAGCTCTCTGTTTCTACAGTATCAGCTTTAGTCTGGACGGAATCAGTTTTCTCGGGCTTTGTCTGCGACGTGGTGTCACATGCCTGAAACGCCATGATAGCAACGATACCTATCAACGGAAGCAAGAGTCTCATCTCCGTTTGAATTACAGAGCATAACGGTGGTAGCCCACAGACATGGTCAATCGAGAATCTCCGCAGCGTCGGGATCACTCTCGTCCTTACCAGAGAGTTTGGCCATGATTTTGTTTTCTACTTCCTCTGCAAGTTCAGGGTTGTCTTCCAGAACCTTCTTCACGGCTTCTCGTCCCTGTGCCAACTTGCTGCCATCATAACTGAACCAACTTCCGCTCTTCTTGATAATATCCAGTTCTACACCCATGTCCACCAGTTCACTGCTACGTGATATACCTGTACCGAACATGATGTCGAACTCGCACTTGCGGAACGGAGGTGCCACCTTGTTCTTCACAATCTTCACCTTCACAGTGTTGCCGATAACTTGGTCACCGTTCTTGATGGGTTCCTTGCGTCTGATATCGATACGTACGGACGCATAGAACTTGAGGGCATTACCGCCTGTCGTGGTCTCCGGGTTACCGAACATGACACCAATCTTCTCGCGCAACTGGTTGATGAAAATACATGTGGTCTTTGTCTTGCTGATGGTGGCTGTGAGTTTCCTGAGAGCCTGACTCATCAGCCTTGCCTGTAGTCCCACCTTATTGTCACCCATGTCACCCTCTATCTCTGCTTTCGGCGTAAGTGCCGCTACGGAGTCGATGACCACGATGTCCACGGCTGCCGAACTGATGAGTTGGTCTGCAATCTCCAATGCTTGTTCACCGTTATCAGGCTGTGATATGAGCAAGTTTTCGGTATCCACTCCCAAACTGTGGGCATAGAATCGGTCGAATGCGTGCTCCGCATCGATGAATGCGGCTATACCTCCCGTCTTCTGACATTCGGCAATGGCATGAAGTGCCAATGTGGTCTTACCTGAAGACTCTGGACCATAGATTTCTATGATACGTCCTTTCGGATATCCGCCCACACCCAGTGCGGCATTGAGTCCGATTGACCCGGTTGGAATCACCTCTATCTTTTCTATATTTTCCTCACCCAACCGCATGATTGAGCCACGGCCATAATTTTTCTCGATTTTACTCATTGCAGCCTGCAATGCCTTCAGTTTCTCTTCGTTTGCTGTTGCCATATCTGTTCGGATATTATTGGTTCACTTGTTATATTTAGTTGTTTTGCATGCAAAGATACGAATTAATGTGATTTGACCTATCTCCGCAACCTGTTTTTTGAGGATTCATAGTACATTCCACATTGTCCGCACCATCATTGTAGCGAGCTCAATGACTGTGCCAGCATCTCCGCACACCTTTCCCCGTCGATTCCAGCAGACACTATGCCACCTGCATAGCCTGCTCCCTCACCGCAAGGAAATAATCCTGCTATACGTATGTGCTGAAGACTTTCATGATTACGTACAATACGTACTGGGGCTGATGTACGTGTCTCTACCCCAATCATCACAGCCTCGTTGGTAAGGAATCCATGGCTTGCCTTACCGAAATGCAGAAAGCCCTGTTGAAGTCGTGAGGTAATGAAACGTGGCATCCAGAAATGGAGTGGAGAAGGAATCAATCCGGGTGAGTAGGACGACTTGGGAAGTGTACCAGACAACTTGCCGTTGACAAAATCTGCCATACGCTGTGCTGGAGCTGTCTGTCTCCTGTTACCTTGAAGCCAGCACTGGCGTTCAAGGAACTCTTGAAACTCAAGCATGCAGAGCGGATTGGACTCCGAGTCATGTTCATATAACTTGGTCTCCACTGCCAACTCTTTGTCATAGAACCCTTTTATCTGCTGGAGGTCGTCGTGCCGCACCTCAACAACCATACCGCTATTGCTCCACGGACTATTGCGCAGACTTGCGGACATGCCGTTGACCACAATCTGCTCTGGACCACTGGCAGCAGGAACGACCGTTCCACCAGGGCACATACAGAACGAATAGACACCACGTCCGTTTACTTGGGTGACGAACGAATACTCGGCTGTAGGCAAGTATTTACCTTTACCGTCTTTCCTATGGTATTGTATCTGGTCAATCAGAGATGCTGGGTGTTCAAGGCGAACCCCAACCGCAAGGTCTTTTGCTTCAATCTCTATCCCGGTCTTGTATAGCCAACGGTACACGTCACGTGCTGAGTGTCCTGTTGCAAGTATCACTGGTCCGTGGAACTGACACTGATGTTCTGTCCCGTCCACGTCTGTACGTACCGCCTCCACTCCGTATACCTTGTCATCTTTGATGAGCAGGTCTGTCATCTTCGTACGGAAATGTACCTCACCTCCACACGACTTGATGGTCTCGCGCATACTCTCGATAACCCTCGGCAGTTTGTCCGTACCTATGTGCGGATGCGCATCTGTAAGGATACTGGTGGACGCTCCATGCTGACAGAATACACTGAGTATATGACTCACGTCACCACGTTTTTTACTACGGGTATAGAGCTTCCCATCGGAAAAAGCACCTGCACCTCCCTCTCCGAATGAGTAGTTCGACTCGGGGTTGACAGTATGTTCACGTGAAATCAGGGCAATATCTTTCCTCCGTTCATGCACGTCCTTCCCACGTTCAATAACAATCGGACGCACATTCAGTTCTATAAGCTTGAGTGCTGCGAAAAGACCACCAGGACCAGCTCCAACCACAACTGCGGTAGGACATCCCTCAACATTATGGTATTCTGTCCGAGGAAACTCATCGTCGGCTGGCTGTTCATTGATGTAGACACGAACCTTCAAATTAACATATATTGTACGCTGTCGCGCATCAATACTACGTTTAAGGACTCGTATGGCAGTTACCTGTCTGCAGTCTACTCCTTTATCAGTGTGCATGTATTCTTTTATACTCTGCTCACTGGCTGCCTGTTCTGGCAACACTCTCAGTTGATATTCTTGAATCATGATGATGGTGTATGGTTAGATGTTCAGCTCGAGACCGTCGTAGGCATAGTGCATATTTAGCGGAAGCATGTGCTCCGCTTCCTCGTGTGGCAGAATGAAATGGCTCATATGAATAAAGTAAGTGGATTTTGCGCCTACTTTCCTCGCGAACTCTATGGCTTCAGGTACACTCTGGTGCGACATGTGGGTACGATAGTGAAGTGCGTTGACTACAAGCAGTTCCACTCCTTTCAAGTATTTCCACTCTGTATCGGGCATGGTCTTCATGTCTGTGATATATGCCATCTTACCAATCCTAAACCCAACGATAGGCAACTTGCCGTGCATCACACGTATGGGTATGACAGTCAGACTGCCTACGGTTATCGGCACGTGCGGTTCCATGTGTTGCATAGTGACGGAAGGAACTCCTGGATAGCGTTGGTTGGCAGGCGTGAAACAATAGGGGATGCGCGCCATGAGGTGCTCACACACATTGTCTTCCGCATAGATTCTCACGTCACCGAACAAAGGACCAGGACGTACATCATCGATGCCGCCCACATGGTCATAGTGCTCATGGGTGAGTACAATATCATGGATATGCGGCAATCTACCAAGTCTGAGCATTTGATTACGGAAATCGGGGCCACAGTCTATGAGTAACACCGTGTCACCCTCTTCTACTAGGGCAGAACATCTGGTACGGTTGTCCCTAGGGTCTTTACTCTTACATGTGGCACAGTCGCACCCAATCTGAGGGACACCGTTACTCGTACCTGTACCTAATATAGTTACCTTCATATAATGTTCACCTCTGGATGTATATCTATATTGAACCTATCCTTCACATCGTGAATAATCGCCCGTGACAGAGATACAATGTCATCACCTGTAGCTCCACCGAGATTTACCAATATGAGAGCCTGCTTGGAATATACCCCTGCACGTCCAAGCGAGCGTCCCTTCCAACCGCATTGTTCGATGAGCCAACCTGCTGGAATTTTTACTCCATCCACGGTGTTATAGAAGGGCATATCGGGGTAGTCTGATTGCAGTTTTTCGAACTGATTTACACTGACAACAGGATTCATGAAAAACGACCCTGCGTTGCCTGTCACTTCCGGGTCCGGCAGTTTACTCTTGCGGATATTTATTATAACGTCGCGCACTTTTTCTGGTGTAATCTCTCTTACATCTTCGAGATGAGAACGAATGTTACCGTACTCCAGTCTGGGTATGAAGTGACGAGACAGACGATAGGTCACATGTGTCACCGCATATTGTCCCTTCAGTTCGCGCTTGAAGATACTGTCACGATAGGCGTAACGACACTCACTGTTGGTAAATACTCGCTGTGTTCCGTCTGAGAGTTTCATACACTCGACCCGTTCTATCAAGTCTTTTGCTTCAACTCCATATGCCCCTATGTTCTGCACGGCACTGGCTCCGACCTCACCAGGTATGAGTGACAGATTTTCAGCCCCACTCAGTCCAGTTCTCACTGTATAGTCTACAAATTCATCCCAAATCATCCCAGCACCGACCCTCAACCAAACGTGGTCACTATCGGCTGCCACCTGTTCTACAGTCTTTATGGCGCAGTGGAGCACCGTACCGTCAAAATCCTTGGTGAAAAGCAGGTTACTGCCTCCGCCCACATGCAGGACTGAACGGTGGTGTAGGGTAGGGATGACCTCTTGCAGTTGGCCGCATGAAGCGTACTCCACATAATCACTCGCATAGGTCTTTATACCGAACGTGTTGTGTATCTCGCGTCGCATACAGTTTCTCACGATTCAATTTCAAACAGATACCAACGTCCACCCGAGAAATCGAAATGGAAAGTTATGAGCAGTCCGTTGCTTAGTCCTTTCAGCAGAACAGACTTTCTATTGGTACTGATGAGCGATTGTCCATAGTCTATGTTGATTACTTCGGATTTCATGTCCGGCAGATCGTTCACCAACTCCTGCCATTCATCGTAATCGATGTGGCGTGTGATAATCTCTTCCTCGTCCTCGGAAAAGCATTTGAAGAGGACTGGCAGTCTGAGAGACTCATATTGGTAGCCCGCATCCGTGATGAAGTTCTTCAGAAACTCCAGGAACGAAGCATTTGGAGTATCGTACACACTGTTGACACTGTCCCCTGTGAGATACCATTTGCCGTGAATACGGTTGAAGTCATATAGTTCTATCTGGTCGTCTCCCCATTCAATCTTCTCCAGCAGCACATGAACTAGTGACGTGTCTTTTTGTAGATTCAGGTCGTTCTCGCGCTCGTAGATGACAATGACCGACTGCTCTTCCGTCAGCGACAACGTCTCGTTTTTCATCTTGGTACGCTCGTTTTTAAACTTCTTGCTGGATATGTAACTGAACAGAAAGTCGTCGAACAACTCGTCCGCAGACTCGGGTATGACTTCCTCCTTGAAAAGGTCAAGTTGTTCCAGTCCTGTAGAATCCACTCCCGTGCTGTCAGCATCCACATTATCGTCAGCATCGTCTTTCCCGAACTTGCACGATACGGCAAGGGTACACAGGCACAGAAGCGATATGCCTAATAGAGTATTTCTCATATGCCTTAACATAAAACCGTGCAAAGTTAGTGCTTGCTGCGAGAATAAACAAATTAATTTGATTTTTTCTATAAAGGCGAATCAACATCATCACCAACAAGGGCGGATTTGGAGAATATGGATGACACATGACTTTCTATAACAATTGTCAGAAGAGTCGTTGTTGTGTTAAATACACCATATTTGTTTGACAGTCCAGATATTTGCCATACCTTTGCGCTCGAAATGACCAATGAATAATTTATGAGAAAAAATTTAATCATGACAGCTGTAGTCTGTGGACTTGTCGTATCACCGATAACGGCTCAGATCGTAAATCTCGAAGTGAAAGGACTACCTGAAGGCACAAAGATGGGCATTGAACTTGCTGGAACGTACAATCAGGAGAAACCAATACAGATCGTTGATGTTAAACAGGGTAGGGCACAGTTCAAGTTAACCTCTGACAGCCCTCGCGGTTATTACATCTATCCATCTGACAAAGAAGGATATGAGCGGAGTATGATTGTATTGTCGCCCAACGAGACTGCGTCTTTCAGTGTGACATATACAGGAAACCGTGCGGAGGCGACAGTCACCCATTCTCCCACAAATGACTTTTATGTTGCAAACAAAGGCAATAGGGGACAACTCGAAGACATTTACACTAAGATGCACGAGGAGTATAAGGAGGTTATAGAGAAACTAGGGAAACTGGAGCGTGGTTCAGACGAGTACAAGACGTTTGCTGAGAGTGAAGAATTCAAGAAATATGCTAAAGCAGAGGAGGATTTCTTCAATCTGGTAGAAAAGACCATGATGGATCCAGTGTACAAGAACAAAGATTCATGGTGGGGGCCATTTTTCCTCTGTTCGGAGATGAGTTATCTGACAGAAGACCAAAAACCAATCTATGACCAGTTCTCAGAGGCTGCTAAAAACAGTTTCTATGGAAAGATTGTCGCCAGTTATGTGATTCCCGTGTCTCTCGTGGGCAAACAGATGCCAGATTTCAGCTTCACTGATTATAACACCAAGAAGCAGATGAGTCTGATGGACATCTGCAAACAGAACAAGTACGTGCTTGTAGACTTCTGGGCATCTTGGTGCGGACCTTGCCGTAAGGAGATTCCAAACTTCAAGTCACAGTACGAGCAGTACAAGGATAAGGGTTTTCAAGTGGTAAGTATCTCTGCTGATACAGACAAGAGCGCATGGCTGAAAGCGCTGGAGGAAGAACAGACTCCATGGCCGAATGACATCGACGGAGACAAGGGTATCTGTAATTTATATAAGGTGTCGTATTATCCGACAGTTTACTTACTTGACAGCGAAGGAAAGGTAATAGCCAAAGACGGTGATGCTAGAGGCGAGAATCTGCGCACACTGCTGAGTAACCTTTTCAAGTAAAGGTTAGCTTAAACGCTTGGAATACCTGCCAATGAGGAGACTTGTATTGCTGTTCGGCATATTACTTTGCATCTCGGTAGTGATTGCGAACAATCCGCAGCTGCTTAGACATACTTCAACCTACAGTGTCTGCGACACAGACACTGTAGGTGATGTTGTGGACGACTGTGTAAAGGAAATCAACAAGGTCATCGAAGAGACAGACAGTCTCATAGCTGCCAATCGGCCTGTAGACGACATGCTGTCGGGTCAGGATTCCGTCATGAGAAAATGGGAACCGTTGATTGAAGCTATTGCTACAATCGAAAGCCGCAAGAACCCAAAGGTCGTTTCACGATGCGGCAAGTACGTGGGATACCTGCAGATATCCAAACTGCTGGTCAACGAATGCAACATGATTCTCCGAGAAAACAAATACACGTACAACGACAGATACGACAAACAGAAAAGCATCGAGATGTTCTTTGTTATCCAGAACCGCCATAATCCGGATGGAAATATCGAGAAAGCCATCAGACTATGGAAATCCGGTGACACCAAATGTATGCAGCGCAAGGCACGTACTGAATCTTACTACCGCAAAGTCATGAAAATCTTAGTAGGTGACGTGTCCCACGTCACAAGAATAAATTAGTAGGTGACGTGTCCCACGTCACAAGAATAAATTAGTAGGTGACGTGTCCCACGTCACAAGAATAAATTAGTAGGTGACGTGTCCCACGTCACAAGAATAAATTAGTAGGTGACGTGTCCCACGTCACAAGAATAAATTAGTAGGTGACGTGTCCCACGTCACAACAACAAGTATCATACAACAACAAGTATCCCACGTCGCTTCTTACTAATTTACAATTAAACATAACGCCAATTCCACATCCGCAAAATCATTAACCGCATGGACATCCTTATTGCTTGGTTATCCAAATTATTTGTACTGTTACATTGTTGTTTACAGAAAAAGAGTTACCTTTGTACACAATTTCATTTAACATCCAAACAACACATACAACAACAGCCTATGACAGTCACATTAATTGTCCTGATTCTGACCGTTGCTTTTTTCGTATGGGGACGCATTCGTTCTGATGTTGTCGCCATTTCCGCATTGGTAGCTTTACTCTGTGCCGGCATTCTCACGCCAACCGAGGCACTTGCCGGATTTTCATCTACAATCGTTGTAATGATGGTCGGACTGTTCGTCGTCGGTGGCGCGATTCTGCGTACTGGACTTGCGCAGACCGTAGGAAGCAAACTGATGAAGATAGCCAACGGCAACGAGACTTTGACGTTCATTGTCGTCATGCTCGCAACCGCCTTCATCGGAGCTTTCGTCAGCAATACTGGTACGGTTGCCCTCATGATGCCCATTATTATCAGCATGGCTGCTCAAGGCGGATTCCAGGCTTCACGTATGCTCATGCCACTGGCTTTTGCCGGAAGCCTCGGTGGAATGCTCACGCTAATCGGTACACCGCCAAACTTGGTGATAGACGAGACTTTGGTGGAACACGGGTATGAAGGTCTGAAGTTCTTCACATTCTTTCCAGTAGGCTTGATTTGCATATTTATCGGTATCGTGGTGCTGTTGCCGCTAAGCCGTTGGTTTTTAGTTAATAAAAATGTGGGCAAAAAATCTGGCAAGACCAAGTCGTTGTCTGACTTGATGACTGAATATCAGCTCAAGGAAAATGTGAGCAAGTTTTCTGTTGAATCCGACTCACCATTCATCGGGAAAAGCATCCGCGAGCTCAATCTAGTGAACACCTACGGAGTGACTATAATAGAAATACGGAGTGAGCGCATACTATACAAGGGATTAATTCATGATGTCAATCAGAAAGCAGCATTACCGACTACAGTGCTACAGGCTGGCGACATCATCTATTTCCTCAGCAAGAAAGAGGATGTGGAACGGATGGCAAAAGAATGCAAACTCACACGCATGGACGGGTCTGAACTGAACTTCTATGACCTTGGATTGGCTGAGATGGTAGTAATGCAAGGTTCTCGGCTTGAAGGAATGCGTATCAGTGAATCAAAAATTCGGGAAACAAGCAGCGTCAATGTTCTGGCTATACGCCGCAACGGTGAATATCTCACTGAAGGGCTAAGCAAATGTAGGTTGCACAATGGTGACGTACTGCTGGTACAGGGAAACTGGAAAAACATCCTTTCTATGAACAACGACAATAACGACTGGGTGCTAATTGGTCGTCCGGAACAGTCTGCTGGTAAAGTCTTGCTTGACTATAAGGCAACTACCGCAGCTGCCATCATGTTGGCTATGGTGGCTGTCATGGTTTTCGATTTCATACCAATTGCACCTGTAACCGCTGTAATGATTGCTGCCATTTTAACTGTAATCACAGGATGCTTCCGTAATGTGGAAGACGCCTACCACACCATCAATTGGGAAAGCATCATGCTCATCGCTGCTATGATGCCTATGTCTACAGCCTTGGAGAAAACCGGTGTGTCTGCTCTGGTTTCGCAGACATTGGTTGACTCACTCGGCACGTTCGGACCGACGGCACTGCTTGCTGGCATATATTTCACAACGTCTCTGCTCACCATGTTCATCAGCAATACGGCGACAGCTGTGCTTATGGCCCCCATCGCTATGGTTGCTGCCGAACAAGTTGGAGTTAGTCCGTATGCATTCCTCTTTGCCGTAACAGTGGGAGCCAGCATGTGCTTTGCGTCACCATTCTCAACACCACCGAACGCATTAGTGATGAAAGCTGGTAACTACACATTCATGGACTATGTGAAAGTTGGTCTACCTCTTCAGTTGATTATAGGCATCGCAATGATCTTCGTGCTTCCGTGGCTCTTCCCATTACACTGACGTATCACTACTCAAAGGTAATCAAAGCCCTAACCGTAGTAGTTTCCTTACTGTCAGCCCTACCCTGCCTACGGATCTCCGCTTGATACTTCAACGGTTCAATCTCCTTCAGGTAGAAATTGAGGGTGTCTCCATAGTAGGATTCAGCCACATAAGCCAACTCGATTCTTTTCAGTTCATGTTTTCCGTAGAAGTCCCTACTGAACAAGTCTGTCAGATGTACAGCATATTTCACACTGTTGAAGTGGCCATTGCAGTCGAGGTCGTGGTATACTGGTTTGAGGGACAACACGGACTCCTCTGCTTTTAACGGACGGATGTGACTGTGCCCCTCGATATCGCAGGTCCTATCTGGATTGAGCAACGGTTCAAATGCGTCGCCATAGTGCTGCATTATCTCCAGCGGTTGGCGTGTCTCGTTGTCTATGATGGAATAAACAATGCGCGCATACCCCAATACGTCACCGTCAGCGTTGGTGATTGTCGAATTACGGTTGGCAAACATTCGGTAGATGCTTTCGAACCATGTCTCCACACTGTATTTTTCGTACACTCGGGGCATACGGTTCATCTCTATCGTCATGCGAGATATGACCCATGAGCGTCCTTCTCTTGCCAAGTCCCCCATGCCATGTTCCACTGTCTCTGAATTCATATCTGCCGTGTCAAGTATGTTTCTTCCCAACACCTCAAACAGAAGTTGTTTTCTGAAATCCACATCGAACGCATTAGCACGGTAGTCATTTTTTGTTATGGTCTTCATCTTGTCGTCTCCTTTCTTGTTTACGTCTGCAAATTTACAGATAGGCACATGAAAGTGTTCACGATGATGAAGAAATTGCGTGTGTGGCTTCTCACAGCAAAAGTGGGTGTGCAGAAACTTGTCTGCCAGTTGCACACCTTATAATGATTCGAGATAATGCTTCACCACACTGAATGAACTGTCTGCCATGCGTGTCCAAAAGTCTTTGTACTCTTCTGCCTTGGACTGAGGGTCTGCCGTGTCACTAATTACTCTGAACGAGATAAACGGCACACTGTGGAAATGGCATGTTTGAGCTATCGCACACGACTCCATATCTACTGCAAGTCCGTCGGGGAAGTTTTTCCTGATGTTCTTCATCACCTCTTTGTCGGTTACAAAATGGTCGCCCGTACAAATCAAGCCTACATGTATTGTCGGCAGACTTGAATCTTCGCTCAGTTCTCTTGCCTTACCGACAAGATAACCGTCACTTGCGTATGGCTTTTGTATGTCGAGTTCAAAGGAGTTGTCGTCCAGTATCACATCGTGATACACTGTTCTGTCACTAGCAATGACATCCATTATCTTCAATTGCTCACCCAGTCCGCCAGCACATCCTGAACTGACCACATAGTCAGGATGATAGTTATTTATCAACTCATTCGCTCCAATGGCAGCAGCCACCTTACCGATGCCGCACTGGTGCAGTATCACTGTCTTTCCATTTAGTTCGCCAACGACATACGTTATGCCGTCCTTCACTTCCTTTTTCTTACCCTCCAGCAATGCCACGAGACGTTCCATCTCTTTCTCCATTGCTACAATTACCGCAATCTTCATATTATTCGTCTTTCCTTTATTATATATAAGGTGTAAGTGTCAATAGAGGTTGTTGAGCCAATCCTTCAAGTCACTGAGCAAACTATCATGGTATTTGAAGCTTGACTTGAAGCCCCATCCGTGTCCTCCAGACGGATATATGTGCAGACTCGCCTTAACCCCTACCCTTTTCAGTGCCATATAGTATTCTACACTGTTCTGCGGTACGACTGCCTTGTCATCGTCCGACAGCAACATGATAGCTGGTGGAGTATTCCGTGTCACTTGTGTCGCATTACTGTAAAGACCGTTCATCTCCGCTGTCGCAGTCTTACCCAACAGGTTGTCGTGAGAACCTTGATGGGTCACTCCCTTCTGCATGGACACCACCGGATAGAGCAGAACCTGGAATGCCGGTACGGAAGTCGAGTCTGCATGTGTCGCGATGGTTGTGGCGAGGTGTCCACCAGCTGAAGCTCCCATGATTCCTACCTTCTTCGGGTCGATATTCCACTCGGAAGCTTTCTCTCGTACAATCCTCAACGCCTCCGTAGCATCACTGAACGGCACTTCCTTCACACCGTGCGGCATCCGGTATTTAAGTACGATGAGGGCAATTCCCATGTCGTTGTAGAACTGTGCCCAGTCGCATCCTTCATGATTGATAGCCAGATGTGAATAAGCTCCACCTGGACAGCACACTACAGCCATGCCGTTGGCTTTGTCCTTCTCTGGAAGGAACACCTTTATTGAAGGTTTGAAGTTCTGTTTCGCATCGTCGAATGGCTGTGACTTGTCAATGCCATTGCTGTTGGGCAAGCCGTTCGACCATAAGTCTATCTCTTGCTGTGCCGACAGTTGCGCTGTCATACAGCACCATGACAACAGCGACAATATAATCTTTCTCATTTTATTCATGTGTATGTATGGTTTCTGTTTAGTCGTCTATCTTCACCACTCTCAGACATTTGTCCAGTTCACGACTGATGGCTTCCTTGTCGAGGTTCTGACCAATGAACACAAGTTTCTGCATCCTGTCACCGTAGACATCGTCCCAGTCTTTCAGTACGTCAGGCTGTGACTCCACCAGTCGCTGAAACTCGTCCTTCGGCATGGTGGCGTACCACTGTCCCGCCTTGCTCACAGTCATCTGCCGTCCAGCCTGTTCGAAGATATAGCACATGGCAGGCTCGTCGGCAAAGTAACAGATTCCCTTGGCGCGTATCACGTTCTTGGGCCAATGCTTGCCTACGAACTCGTCGAAGAGTACAAGGTCGAGCGGTTGACGACGGTAGTAGACGAATGTGCCGATACCGTATTCGTCAGCCTCACCCTCTTCCTCGTTCTCCTCCTCTGCCTCGTCCAAAGCTTTCATCCATGCGGCAGATGTGGATACCTCACCGAAATTAAACAGACCTGTGCCTACGATCTTGTCGAGGTCTACATCACCATAATCGCAGTTAATAATCTCTGCCTTGGGCTGTATGGCGCGCACTATCTTGCGAATACGCTCAAGCTCTTCAGGCTCTACTTCCGATGCTTTGTTGAGCAGTACTATGTTGCAGAACTCTATCTGTTGGATTACAAGACTCTCAAGGTCTTCATCATCAATATTATCTCTCATCAAGTCAGAACCGCTACCAAACTCGTCACGCATACGGAGTGCGTCAACCACGGTTACTACACAGTCCAGCACTGGATATCCGTCCTTGTGGAACTTCTCTTCCATATAAGGGATTGAGCAGATGGTCTGTGCAATAGGTGCTGGCTCACATATTCCACTTGCCTCAATCACGATGTAGTCGAAACGTTTCATACCAATGATGTCAGTCAGTTGCTGCACCAAGTCCATCTTCAGCGTGCAACAGATACATCCGTTTTGCAGTGCCACCAGACTGTCGTCCTTCTGTCCCACTACCCCACCTTTCTGTATGAGGTCCGCATCGATATTAACCTCACCGATGTCATTGACTATAACGGCAAACTTAATTCCCTTCTTGTTGGCGAGTATACGGTTCAACAATGTAGTCTTTCCGCTGCCCAGATAACCTGTAAGCAGCAATACTGGTGTTGTGTTATTGCTCATTTCTGTTTTCTCCTATATTAAATGTCAATTATAATGCAAATATACACCAATTTTACGAAGTACGTACTATAGAAGTGTTCCCTTGCACGTTTTTTTCTCTTACTGGAGAGAAAAATCGCTCTAGTTGGCGAGAAAAATTTCTCCAGTTAAAAAAAATAAAGCACTTTTGTTTGCCAGTTTTGAAAACTTTGTGTTACTTTGCACATGGATTTGTATAAAGTCCAAACATAAACAGATAACTAATATACTAACACTAATTATCTTATGAAGAAAATCTACTCATTAGTGGCTGCTTTGGCAGTCAGTGCGTTTACTATGACTGTGAATGCACAGAACGAGTTGGTGGTGGGCGACGTGAAAGTCGGCGACAAGATTTCTCTGAGCGACGGCTCTGAGTGGTATGTCGGTGCCAACGAGATTGAAAACGGTTCATTCAGCATGGATCCGGCAGAAAACAACGGGAACATTGTCGGATGGACAGTGGGAACCTATGCGCAGATGACTACAAGCAACTTCACATGGGTTGCAGAAGGCGGTTATGACGGTGGCGCATACATCAAGGCCTCAGGACACACTGGAGCTGGTGGTGACAGATCCATTGCCAAGCACTGGCCTCTCGAAACCAATACTAAGTACTATTTCTCTTTCTATGTGAAAGACCAGGGTGCAAACAACCAGTATTCACCTGTAATCACTCTTACAGACGTTGAGTCTACTGCCGGTGGGCAGAACGAGACCAAGTACCTTATCGGTATGAGTGGAAACTCAGCTGACGGTGCACTCGGTTTCTCTACTTACGGCAATGGTGAGTGGGCACAAACTGCCTGTGCGTTCAACTCAGAGGAATACACTTGGTTGCAGTGCAACGCACGATGGCTCGGAAGTGCTCATTGCTACGACGGTTTCTTCCTTGCTAAGCTCTATGACCCGGAAACCACATCCGCAGAGAAAGTAGCAGAGATTTCACTCCAAGCCATGCTCAATCAGGCTAGTTCCACTATGGAGAACGACCTTGCTGACTATCCTGCCCTGGCAGAGGAACTCAGCGAGTGGATTATGGACAGTGGCTTCGAGGACTACACTGCAGATGACAACTCCCTTGAGGAGATACAGGCTGCCATCGAGGCTATCAAGACAAAGATAACATCCATCACCGCTTATTTGGATATCTTCCAATCTTTCGATAACTCACTCGTAGAGGCATACACGCTGTATGAGTCCACTGCATATCCAGGACAGGATGACTTCGGAACTGTCATCGAGTCACTCATGGACTATCAGTCAAACGGATATTTCTCACTTGACCAGGAGAAAACAGCATCAGAGTATATCTCAGTGGCACAGAAGGAACTCACTGATGCTGTGAAGACGTACCGCTTCTCTCAGGTGGCAAGTGAGGAAAATCCTGCTGACTATACCTTCTTTATAGACAATCCTAAGTTCGTGGCTAAAGGCAACTGGTACATCGGACAGACTGGCGGTGACCAACGTCTGCACACTGGACTGACTGACTATACAGGCAACGCCATGACTGCTTGGAACGCATGGAGAGGCGACCTCAACGACGAGTCTCGCTCCGTATCCATCAGCCAGAACCTTACAGGTCTGCCAAACGGTAAGTACACCGTGACTGCCGACATGCTCACACAGGACGGCTGTATCACTGACCAGCACGTGTTTGCCAATGCGTCTGCATCAAGTGCCGTATCACCGGTAATGACTCAGACTGGTTGGGATCCATACGTATGGGAGACTCTTACCACAACAAACGTTATCGTTGTTGACGGTCAGCTCACTATCGGTGCCATCGGCCACGGTGTCAACCAAACTGCAGCTGAGCGTGGCGGAAGCCAGAGCGACTATCGTTGCGGTTGGTTCTGTATCTCAAACTTCAAGTTGAGTTACCTCGGTGAGGCTTCTGAAGAGGAATACGCTGCTGCCATCAAGTCTAAGATTGCTGAGGCACAGGCTCTTGCCGACACTATGCACTACGCTGGCGACAAGGCTACATTACAGGTTGCCATCGACACAACTAAGACTGCAGACGACGTAAGTGCACTGAATGCGGCTATCACTGTGGCACAGGCTTCTGAGGCTGACTATGCAAGTGTCGTTGCAGGTACATACAAAGCTTTGCAGGACTCTATCGCACAGTCTGAGTACTACACTGAAAATGCGAAGAAGATTACACAGGTACCTGTTGACTACATGACAGCATACCTCAAGTCTGACACTGCCACATACAAAAGTTCTGGAAACATCACCACCGTTCTCCGCTATTACCTCAACACTCTCAACCCGACTCTGATGAAAGCTGAGACAACTGTCATCTCTGATGCTACTGGTAAGGAGGCTCTTGAAAGCACAGTGGCTGATGTCGTAAGAAAGCTCGGCAAATACATCAGTAACACTACAGTGCTTGAGACTTATGTTGGTGAACTTGAGGCTGCCATAGCTGTAGCACGCAAGGCTGACATCAAGTACGGTGACGGAGCTGACGTGACAGAGTATATTGCCAATGCAACTATCGATGACGCTTACGTTACAGGATGGACAATCAACAAGATTGACGGTGACGGCAACGGAGCCAAGAACGGTCAGGCTTCTGACGGTGTCTCAAGCAACTACTACATCGACTCTTACAACTCCACTGCAGGTAAGGTTCGCGCTACATACTATCAGGTAATCGATGTGCCGAACGGTACTTACAGACTCTCTGCAGAGCAGCGCAACTCTGGCGGCGGTTACTACCTCTTCGCTTCCAATGCGGCTCCTACACTCAACGCTGACAGCGCACTCGTGCTCGACCCGACAGCTACTAACGTGCTCGCACTTGCCAAGCCTGTCGCTACTCCTGCCAAGTATGTCGTTAACTCTACTGAGGAAGAGAACAACATGACCGACACTTACGGTGCTATCTGGATGGCTGCAGCCGACAAGGTAATGGCTAAGTTCGGTATTACCGGTGTGATCAACACAGACTCTACAAGCGGAATCGAGGCAATGTCAATCTATGACCAGGTCATCGAGGCTAACGCAGGTGAGACAACTTGTCCTGAAGGCATCGACGAGGCAGACTGGACTCTGTTCTCTGCCAACACAGGTATCGGACGCGGTTGGTTCGAAAATTCACTGGAGATTAAAGTAGAAAACCACACACTCTGTGTCGGTATCACATGTGACTCAATCTTCACTGAAGGCATCACTGATGTTGACGGCAACCTCGCTGCTCCTTTCACCGGCACATGGTTCTCAGCAAACAACTTCAAGTTGACAATGGTAACTGAGGGTGACAACACCGGATGGAACCCTGCTACTGGCATCGAGGAAACAAAGCCGGCAGCTGACGAGTCCGCTACTGTTGTGGCTGTATACTCTGCCGCAGGTGTCCTCCAAAACGGTTTGCAGAAGGGCATCAACATCGTGAAGTATGCTGACGGCACTTCTAAGAAGGTTCTGCTGAAATAAATTAAACAAGACGTGTCCAGAATGTTGCGACGCAACATAAGGACAACGACACAAGACCTCGAAACGGGGGCAGGCTTTTCCAAGCCTGCCCCCGTTTCCTGTAAATAATTTTAGAAAAACATGAGCAATTAAAAGAAAAGTGTTACCTTTGCATGTGGTTTTGTTCCGCCAAGCGCACGCGAGGCGGATTAAAAGGGAATCAGGTGTGAGTCCTGAACAGTCCCGCTGCTGTATTTCCACTGTCTCCTATATTTAATAAGGGGAGCGGTTGTCGCCATGCAGATGCATTTCTTGTCACTGGCTTACATGTAAGTAAGCTGGGAAGACACGGCTACCGCGGATAAGTCAGAAGACCTGCAAGACCGTCTACTGTTTAACGTCCTCTCGAGGAAAGAGGACACGAACAACAAAAGCGATGGCTGGAAATCTACGTGGACAAGTCTTCATAGGACTATGTTGCCTCATGATGCCTTTACAGGCACAAATCACTATCGACACCGTTGAGGTGAGCGGACGCAGACTCTCGGAGTCGGAGCGTTCAGCCACTCCTGTGCAGACACTCAGCCAGACCGACATGCAACGGTTGGGGGTTACTGCCGTGAGCGATGCAGTGAAGCACATGGCTGGGGTTCAGGTGAAGGACTATGGTGGCATCGGTGGACTGAAGACGGTGAGCGTGCGCGGACTAGGGGCGCAACACACGGCTGTGATGTATGATGGTGTGGCTGTGAGCGACTGCCAGACGGGACAGATTGACATCAGCCGTTACGCTATCGACAACGTGGAGGAACTGTCGCTCACCATCGGACAGGACGACAACATCTTCCAGACTGCCAAGCAGTTCGCTTCTGCCGGGGTTCTTAAGATTAACACCCAGTCACTGTCCGTCCAAAGCAAGGTAAGCGTGCGTACCGGGTCTTACGGTTTGGTCAACCCTACCCTTCTGTGGCGTTCGTTCGTAAACTCCAAACTCCACGTGTCTGCCTATGCCGATTACCTGCGTGCTGACGGCAACTACCGCTTCCACATGATGAACGGGAAGAAGAGTATCGACGAGAAAAGGAACAACAGCCATATAGAGACATGGAAGGGGGAGGTAAACCTCACATACCTCATCAATGCAAGACAGACACTAAAACTCAAAGGATACCTCTTCGACAGTAGCCGTGGACTGCCGGGCAACGTGGTGTACGACAATACTTATGCGGCTGAACACTCACACGACAAGAACTACTTCGGGCAACTGAGTTACATGAACCGCATGTCTGACAGATGGAAGCTGCAGGCGAACGCCAAGTTCGACTGGTACTGGAACAAATATACGAACAAGACTGCTGCCGGGTTTACCGATGACAGGTTTCGTCAGACTGCCGTCTATGCCAACGCTACCTTGTGGCATCTGACTCCTTGCGGACTCTCACTGTCACTTGCGCAAGACTTCGAGTACAATTACCTGCACAGCACACTCAAGTTCTGTCCCTTCCCTTCACGCTATACACTCTTGTCCGTAATGGCAGCGCACTACACCAACAACTGGATAAGTGCGACAGCGTCACTGCTCAACACTTATATCACGGAGGACGTGAAACTGGGCAATGCGGCAGACGACCGTCACCGACTCTCACCCGCTGTCAGTGTGAGTGTCCGACCGTTCAAGGACATCAACTGGAGACTGCGTGCGTCCTACAAGGATATATTCAGGAACCCTACGTTCAACGACCTCTATTATGTCTTGCTGGGCAACCGTGACCTTCGCCCGGAGAAGACAAAACAATTAAATGTAGGTACTATATGGAACGACCAGTTCAACGGATTTGTTGAGTACGTCAGCCTGAGTCTCGATGCATACTGGGGTAAGGTGGACGACAAGATTGTAGCCATCCCAAAGATGTTCTTCTGGACTATGTTCAATGTGGGGAAGGTACGTACACACGGTCTGGACGCTACTCTCAACATCAAGTCACGGCTGACAAAGGACATACGTCTCTACGCTATGGCTACGTACAACTACATGAAAGCACTGGACGTGACTGCCCCTAACACAAGTGTGTGGCACAACCAACTGCCTTATACGCCAGAGCACTCGGGAAGCGGAAGTCTCACGGTGGAGACCCCACTCTTCAACCTCTCGTACAACCTGATATGGACTGGCAAGCGGTACAGTCTGCAACAAAACGCAGCATCCAACCGTATCAAGCCCTACTCCGATCACTCCGTGAGTCTATACCGCACATTCAACCTTGGAGCGACACAACTGAAACTGCAGGCTGACGCACTGAACCTCGGCAACAGGAACTACGAAATCATCAGGTTCTACCCCATGCCAGGACGCAACTACAAGTTCACCGCAACGGTCATGTTCTAATGATAATACTGAAAGTCGCAACATACTGAAAACATGTTATATATAATCTATTTATTCATAAACCAATTAAACCAAAGAAAAGATGAACAAGTATTCTCTTTACGCATTCGCACTTGCCACACTCACATTTGCGGCTTGTAGCGACGACGATGACAACGACGACAAGGAAAAAGTAGTTCCAAGCACTTCGGCTGTTGTGCTCAACACTGGAAACTGGGGCGGCAACGATGCGTCAATCATGCGCTATGACCTTACCAACCACACAACAACAGCGGACCTCTATTATCAGGCAAACTCCGAGAACCTCGGTGACCTCGGACAGGACATCATCAAGTACGGTAGTAAGTACTATGTGACAGTGTCCACATCTTCAAAGGTTGTGGTGCTTGACAAGAACATGTCTATCATCAAGTCCATCGCCTTCGTCAATGAGGAGTCAAAGCCTACCACTCCACGCTACATGGCTTCTGCCAACGGTAAGGTGTACGTGACAGCTTATGACGGTACTGTATCTCGTATCGACACAACCAGCCTCAACATCACTGGCAGTGTTGCTGTGGGCGACCACCCGGAAGGCATCAGCTACGCCAATGGTAAACTTTATGTGAACAACAGTGGTTACGGAAGTGGCAACACGGTATCTGTGATTGACGAAGCTTCCTTCACCAAGACCAAGGATGTGGAAGTGGTGCTCAACCCTTACAACCAGAGTGTAGTGGCTGCTGACGGCAATGTGTACATTGTGTCAAACGGAAACTATGCTGGTGCAAATTGGCTTACTGAAGACCAGTACGTCTACGCTTCTGTTCAGCGCATCAACACAACAACTGATGAGGTAACTCCACTCTGCAACGGAACATACATCGCTACATACGGCAACAACCTCTATGTGCTTTATTCTGAGTATTACCTCCCGGAACGTGCTAAGGCGTTCGTCTATGACCTGAAGACAGGAGCAGAGACAACCCTCACAGACCTCAGTCAGTTCAACAGCCTCAACGGCATCGATGTTGACCCGACTACAGGCAACGTCTATGTCTACGACTCTCCTTACGGCTCAAACGCCAAGATATGTGGTCCTCTGCGGTCTGACGGCACTCCTGCATACTCAGTGGAGGCTGGTCCGTCCACTTGCAAGATGCTCTTTGAATAATAACTGTAAACAAAATGACAATCAACCGGAGGCTCACACGTCTTCGGTTGATTGTATTCTCTTTTTACTCACATGAAAACATTCTCAATCCTGCTATCTGTACTTGCAGCAACACTGCTGTGCTCCTGTGGGGGAAACACCCAAGCAACGGACTCCGCTGGCGACACACTCCGTATGCGTCATGCGGAAAATATCTGTATCGTAAAGTATGACGATTATGTAAAGGTCGAACTTGCCAATCCCTGGCGCAAAGGGACACTGCTCCACACTTATATACTGGTGAATGAGGACACAAGGACTACGGGACTGCCACAGGGAACAGTGGTAGAGGTGCCGCTGCGCAGGTCTGCCGTGTCTTCAGGCGTACACGGAGGTCTGATTGACGAGCTGGGTGCGGTGAAGTCCATCTGTGCTGTGTTCGAGGTGGAGTACTACACTAACAAGAACATACTCCGTGATTACAAGACTGGGCGCATAGTCAACCTCGGCAGTAGCATGTCGCCCAACATCGAACTGATAATCGACGCCCATCCAGATGCTCTGTTGCTTTCTCCGTTCGAGAACAGTGGCTACGGACAGCTCGACAACCTCGACATCCCTATCATCGACTGTGCAGACTACATGGAGACTTCTCCGTTGGGACGTGCGGAGTGGATGAAGTTCTACGGACTTCTCTACGGCAAGGCGCAGGAGGCTGATTCTCTGTTCGATGCGATTGAAGAGGAATACAACTCCCTCAAGCAACTGGCAAAGAAGAGCACACGTCGCCCACAGGTGGTCAACGACCTCATAACAGGATCTACATGGTATGTTCCGGGTGGCAACAGTACCACTGGCAAGTTGATTGCCGATGCAGGAGGCGATTATGTCTTCAGCAAGGAAAAGAAAAGTGGGTCTATAGCACTGTCGCCCGAAGTGGTGTTCGAGAAGTCACAGGATGCAGACGTGTGGATATTCAAGTATACACAGCCTACGGACAAGACCTACGGACAACTGGCAGCAGAGTCTCCTCTGTACTGTCAAATCAAAGCGTTCAAGGAACGTAATGTCTATGGCTGCAACCTCAGCTATGTGCCGTTCTACAACGACCTGCCCTACCATCCAGAACGTCATCTCAAGGACCTCATAAAGATATTCAACCCTAGTGCCCTACCCCACTATCAGTTGAAATACTACAAACCGGTAGCCATAGAGTAAATAAAAGGAAGAAACATTTGCTCATTCTAAAAAAATAGTCTACCTTTGCACCCCGATAGGTCGAAGGAAAGATGCTCGAGTGGTTGAAGAGGCACGCCTGGAAAGCGTGTATACGTCAAAAGCGTATCGGGGGTTCGAATCCCCCTCTTTCCGCATCAACAGACTTCAATTAGTAGGTGACGTGTCCCACGTCACATTTTATCAAGTGTCCCACGTCACATTTTATCAAGTGTCCCACGTCACATCTTATCAAGTGTCCCACGACTATAATACCCCCGATTTTTCGGGCCAGTGCATAAGTCAAAAAAAATAGTAACTTTGCACACAAATGGGAAAATCAACAAGACGTAAGCACACGGCCGAGTTCAAGGCCAAGGTTGCAATCGAGGCTCTTCGCGAGCAGTCGACACTGAGTGAGTCCTGACTTCATCACTTTTTTGCGCCATTAGATAGCGCAGATTGAAAATGAGGGCATTAACTCGATTTTGACCTATAGGTCATTTTGCGTGGTGAAACACGTCTTATTCCTCTTAAACACAAGAGAATACGGCGATTCAAAGTTTTGAAGTACAAAATTGAGCATCACAACACCACTATAGGTCATTTTGCGTGGTAAATTGTCCATATTTGCCTTGTTCAACTTACATTTTTACATCTCGTCTACTTATTTTTTACGTTTACTTTATGGTGCAAAAGTACGATAATTATGCGTAAACAACGAAAGAAATACAGAGTTTAACTAAAAAGAAAATCCGCATAGCTCAATGAGTTATGCGGATTTGATTATTTATACCTTTCGGTAGTTGTCTGTACTTACTTCACCTCTTCAAAGTCAGCATCTTGCACATCATCTGTGCTCTTGTCGCTACTTGAAGTAGACTGACCACTTGCCTGTGAGCTACCGGCATCTGCCTGACTTGCACCTCCTTGGTACATCTGCTGTGAAGCGGTCTGCATGATATTATTAAGTTCTGCCATCGCTGAGTCAACAGCATTCAAGTCCTGTGCCTTGTGCGCATCTTTCAGTTTACCGAGAGCTGCCTCAATCTGAGGACGTTTGTCTGCTGGAAGCTTGTCACCATTCTCCTTCAGGAATGTCTCGGTAGAGAATATCATTGAGTCTGCCTGGTTCAATTTGTCCACACGCTCACGTTGCTTTTTGTCGGCATCAGCGTTGGCTTCTGCCTCAGCCTTCATACGGTTGATTTCATCCTCAGAAAGACCAGATGAAGCCTCGATACGTATTGACTGTTCCTTACCAGTCGCCTTATCCTTTGCACTCACGTTCAGAATACCGTTGGCATCAATGTCGAATGAGACCTCTATCTGAGGAACTCCACGACGTGCCGGAGCGATACCAGTCAGGTTGAATATACCAATCTGCTTGTTGTCGGCAGCCATAGGACGCTCACCCTGAAGAACCCTGATGGTCACTTCGGTCTGGTTGTCTGCTGCAGTAGAGAACGTCTCGCTCTTCTTGCACGGAATTGTAGTGTTGGCATCAATCAGTTTAGTCATCACGCCACCGAGAGTTTCGATACCCATTGACAGCGGAGTCACATCAAGAAGCACAATGTCGCCTACACCCTCTTCCTTGTTCAATATGGCACCCTGGATGGCAGCACCCACAGCCACGACCTCGTCTGGGTTAACACCCTTTGACGGAACTTTTCCAAAGAAGTCCTCAACGACTTTCTGCACTGCGGGTATACGACTTGAACCACCTACGAGGATAACCTCATCAATATCGGAAGTACTGATACCTGCCTCCTTAATAGCATTCTTGCATGGTTCAAGACAATCTTGAATCAATTCGTGAGCCAAAGCCTCGAACTTTGCACGTGTGAGAGTCTTCACAAGGTGTTTCGGCATTCCGCTTGCGACAGTGATGTAAGGAAGGTTGATTTCAGTTGTAGTAGAACTTGACAACTCAATCTTAGCCTTCTCAGCAGCCTCCTTCAGACGCTGCATTGCCATTGGGTCGAGAGTAAGGTCGACACCTTCCTGCTCTTTGAATTCACTGGTAAGCCAATTGATGATCACCTGGTCGAAGTCATCACCGCCAAGGTGAGTGTTACCATTAGTAGAGAGCACCTCAAACACACCTGCACCAAATTCCAGTATTGATATATCGAATGTACCACCACCAAGGTCGAACACCGCAATCTTCATATCTTTGTTTGCCTTGTCTATACCGTAAGCGAGTGCAGCGGCTGTCGGCTCGTTCACGATACGCTTAACTTCAAGTCCAGCGATTTGACCAGCCTCTTTTGTTGCCTGACGCTGTGAGTCAGAGAAGTACGCTGGTACTGTGATGACAGCCTCTGTCACTTCCTGTCCGAGATAATCCTCCGCAGTCTTCTTCATCTTCTGAAGAATCATTGCAGAAATCTCCTGTGGAGTGTAGAGACGACCGTCGATGTCAACACGCGGAGTGTTGTTGTCGCCCTTCACCACTGAATAAGGCACACGCGCGATTTCCTTCTGAACCTGATCGTATGTTTCACCCATGAAACGTTTGATTGAGTATACAGTGCGTTTCGGGTTCGTGATTGCCTGACGCTTGGCTGGATCGCCCACTTTACGTTCGCCGCCATCAACAAATCCCACTACTGACGGTGTTGTACGCTTACCTTCGCTGTTTGCAATAACCACCGGTTCATTTCCTTCAAAGACTGAAACACATGAGTTTGTTGTTCCTAAGTCTATTCCAATTATCTTTCCCATAATATATAATGTTTATTTGTTTTACGTTTGTTTTCTGTCCTCACCGTCAGCGTGACCGCTTGTCAGCCTCGCGCCAGTCTAGCATCGGACTCACCCTACTTAGAGCAAAGTGAATGCCAAGAAAGAAAGACTGTCGCCACTGACACCGTTAAAAGATGAAAGATGCGAGAAAGTCTGCCACATTGTCCGCATTCATGCACCCATACATCAAATAAATGGATTTTCTCTTGCCTATCCTAGCGTTTTATACTATCTTTGCAACGGAAATTAAAATTGCTAACGAACACGGGAAATACGTATGAATCTAACAAAAGCAGCGATACTGGCAGTGTGTTTCATTGCCTCCTCGTTTGGAGCGGACTTGAACGCACAGATTGAGAAGGCAGACTATCTTTGGATTGTAGACACCTCAAACAAGGGACACGGCAGAAACATTTACATTCAGGGAATCCAGCACGCCATTGACACGTTCTACACCGAAGTGACCAAAACCGACGAGATACACGCCTATAGTTTCGGCAAGTCATTGAGTGAAAGAGACGATATTGTCGATGCGGACTTCAACCGCTACAGTAACATTACGGTAATGCTCGAAGGTCTTGACTCGCTAATATCACACTCGAAGAGCCATTACGTAAGGGCTTTCGTCCTGTCGGACTTCTTCAACGAGACTCCGCTGTCGGGCGACGTACCGATAAACCCGGTGGAACTGATGTATCTGCAGAGTCGGTTCATGTCGACCTGCTCCACAAAAGATGTCAGGATATACCTGCTGATAACTCCGCCTACAAGCAGTTTCGGAGGCTACTCGCTCGAACAGGTCAAACAGATACTGCCGTCGTACTGCACCGAGTCGTTTGCCGTGACTCCCGACAAGAGGACGGTGGACTATCTGATAAAGGCAGTGGACGAGACCAACCAGCGGAGAGGCATAGGGGCAGACGAAGCTGAGGAAGAATCAACACCCATAGTCACATACGTCATACTCTGCCTCTTCCTTGCAGTAATCGTGGGAACCATACTCTACTTCTCTTTCAACAGGAAGAAAACGAAAACAGACAAGACTACATCTAAACATAAAAAGGAATGAAAGAGCTTTCAACATCGTTCTGCCTGTCCAACGGATGGACACTCTTCAAGAAATACGGACTGACACTGTCCGCCATTACCCTCGCCTACTACGCAATTCAGCAAATGACATGTTTGCCACTAACTATAGCTCGTGTTATGGCGGACCCTAGCATAAATGGGGCGTACTACGGCTATGGAGCACAGCCCATGTTCATGCAGGGAACAAGTATCATGCTGATGATTCCATGTACATTATTATCTGCACTGATCACCTACGTGTTCAGTTTCGGATTCATTGGGATGATTATGCGGCTCACAGCAGGTACACTGACAAGCGTGTCCTTCTCACCGTTCAAGCAACCGATCATAACTTATCTCAAATTCATAGCCGTTTACATCATCTGCGGACTAGCTATCAGTGTCGGTTGCCTTATCTGTCTAGTCCCTGGCATTTATCTGGCAGTAAAACTCAACTTCGTACCTTATTATATATTAGACCATCCAGAGGCAAGCATAGAAGAGGCGTTGACTGTGGGATGGCGTATGACAAACGGTAATTTTTGGAACATCCTCGGTATGCTGTTCACATGTGTCGGTGTGGTAATCGTCGGATTCCTCTTGTGCTGTATAGGCATGGTCGCTGCAGTGCCTTTATGTTACTTCATAGAGTCGACAGCCTACTATGAACTGTTGGGCAACATTGAACCTGAAAGAAATTCCGAGTACGACAAACATGAGAGAACAACCTTTCTTTAACTGATTGACGACACCCAACCCCTACAGACATGAAGAAACTGATATTCGGAATAGCCTCACTACTGTTCATCTTCACCGCATGCAACGGACAGACTGGCGAGAAGGAGACAGAAGTGATGTTGGAAACCACTATGGGCAACATACGCATCAAACTCTACAACGACACGCCCATACACCGTGACAACTTCATCAGCAATGTAAAAGCCGGGAAGTACGACAACTGTACATGGCATCGCATCATTCGCAACTTTATGATTCAGACAGGAGAACAAGCATCAACTGGCAGGGACACTTTGCAGAACGATGCGTCTGGATGGATTGATGCAGAGATTGTCTATCCTACACACTTTCACAAGAGAGGTATGGTGGCTGCAGCACGCGAAGGCGATGACGTAAATCCCGACAAAAAGTCTGACCCCATACAGTTCTACATTGTCACAGGCAGGACTTATCTAGACGAAGGACTCAATGAACTGGAGGCTGCAAGAACACAACAGGCAGTGACCACTCTGTACAACAAGAAGATGACTCAGCACGCAGACCAACTGGAAACCATGCGCAAGGAACGAGACACCAGCGGTGTGAGCGACTTATTGGAGAAGTTGCTTGACGAGGCGAAGGACGAGGTGTCCAAGAATCCGCCAGCACCATACACAAAAGAACAGCGCAGGGCTTACCGAACAACAGGTGGAGCACCTTGGCTCGACGGAGAGTACACTGTGTTTGGTGAGGTTGTGGAAGGTATGAAGGCTGTACTCGCAATAGAGAAGGTGAAGACTGGTGACAACGACCGTCCGCTTACCGATGTGAAGGTCGTGAAAGCATACGTAATTGAATAAGTACAGCTGTTATAATATGAAGCAACCCCCAATTAGCAGTAAGTGCTAGTTGGGGGTTGCTGTATGTACGTTGACAATAATATACAACGTGTTATAACCACGTTATTGCATATACCTTATTACATGCGATGTTCAATGCAAAGGTTTGAACATGGCGAACTCACCCGACGGAGTTAGAGACAGACTAATCTGCTTCTGTGATACCGGATGAACGAATTCCATGGAATGCGCCTGTAGACTAATGTCACCATTTGCATTGCTCCGCTTGGCTCCATACTTAAGGTCTCCCTTAATGGGACATCCCATTTTAGCCAACTGACAACGTATCTGATGATGTCTTCCTGTCTTGAGGTCCACCTCAATTAGGTAATAGTTGTCAGACTTCCCTATGACCCTGTAGTCAAGCACAGCACGCTTGGAATGCGGAACCTCACGGTCGTAAGCATATGACTTGTTCTGTTTCTCGTTGCGCACCAGCCAATGTTCAAGACGACCTTCCAATTGAGTGGGACAGTTCTTTGTTATTGCCCAATATGTCTTGTGTACTTGTCCCTCAGCAAACATCTTGTTGAGACGTGCCAGAGCCTTACTTGTGCGTGCAAACATTACCAAACCGCTTACAGGACGGTCCAGTCTATGAACAACACCAAGGAAGACCTCACCTGGTTTGGCATAGGCTTCCTTGATATATTCCTTCACCATGTCACTTAGTGGAGTGTCGCCAGTTTTGTCACCCTGCACAATCTCTCCACTTTCTTTAGAGACAACGATGATATGATTGTCCTCGTAGACTATGTTCACGAGATAAATCCGTTTATAAGTTCTTTTACATTACATGTTCATACCACCGTCGATCTGGATTACTTGACCAGATACATAGCTTGACATGTCAGATGCAAGGAACAGACACACGTTGGCAATATCCTCAACTTGTCCGCCACGACGAAGAGGAATCTTCTTCATCCATTCGGCACGGATTTCCTCTGGCAACTGGGCTGTCATCGCTGTCTCGATAAATCCAGGAGCCACAGCATTGGCGCGCACACCCTTAGGACCCAGTTCTTGAGCTATTGATTTAGCCAAACCTATCATTCCAGCCTTAGACGCAGAGTAGTTGCATTGACCTGCATTACCATGTACTCCCACCACACTCGACATGTTTATGATTGAGCCCTTGCGCTGACGAAGCATAATAGGAGAGCAAGCATGAATAAAATTGAACGCTGACTTGAGGTTCACATTGAGCACCGCATCCCACTGCTGCTCAGACATACGTAGCATCAGTCCGTCCTTGGTTATTCCGGCATTGTTGACGAGGATGTCAATAGATCCGAAGTCCTCATGAATTTTCTTTACCACAGCGTCTGTCTCGTTGAAGTCAGCAGCATTACCAGCATAAGCACGGCAAGTAACTCCAAGAGCCTCAATCTCCTTGCGTGTAGCTTCCAAGCCGGCAGCCATTTCATCATTAAGAACCAAATCAGTAAATGCAATGTTTGCACCCTCAGAAGCGAACTTCATCGCCACTGCTTTTCCAATACCACGGGCAGCTCCTGTTATCAAGGCTGTCTTCCCACTTAATAATCCCATTTTATTATAATTTTTAGTTAGATAATTCAATATCTGTAGTCTCTTCTGTAAGAGTCATTGCCCATAGCCCTGTTGACCAGACGGAACACGTATGGGTACAAGTCTTCGGGGGACTCCACCCCGATGCGTCCATAGATGTACGGAACCTCGCAGCCCATCAGACAGTAGTGGGTGATAAGTGCCGTAAGTTTCACGTTGCGTATATTGAACACGCCCTTGTCGTTACCTTCATTCATTACCCTTCGGAAAATGACAATCTCGCTCCGGTCGAAGTTCTTCCTGACACTTGCCACCTTCCATGAATCCCTGAAAAACTCGGCACGTAGGTTACCGTTGCGCGAAACGGTTTCTTTAACGAATTCCAAATGAGCGAAGAACAGTTTGACCATTTTCTTCTCAGGCGACATTTCCTGACGCGCAACCTCTTCCATCCTACTCGTCAGACGGTCGAGTTCACTTTGAATCACTGCAAAATATATTTCTTCCTTGCTGCTGAAATAAGTATACAACGTACGGCGTCCCTTACCTGAGGCTTGGGCTATCTCGTTCATCATCGTTGCCTCAAAACCATTCTTGGCAAACAACTGACGCGCTGTGTCTACTAACAAACTACGAGTTTTCTGCATTGTTCATTGATTTTATGCCACAAAGTTAGTGCAAATACTTCAAATGACAAAAATATTTTGCACTCTATTTCCAAATAAATACACAAAATACTTATTGCCAATTACTTACCAATCGCACACATTCCTATTACAAATACAGCAACAGCACTTTATGTGAATATTCTCAGCCTATCCGAATAAATCTCGCAGAGCCTCCTCAACCCTTCGCACGCCCTTTACCTCAATATTCAACTTGCCTGCGTCAATACTTCCAATGTTGGATGCAGGCACAAGGATTCGTTTGAATCCCAACTTCTCTGCCTCAGCTACCCTCTGAACAATCCTGCTGACAGGACGGATCTCACCGCTCAGTCCCACTTCCCCAGTCATGCACACATCACGCCCTATGCCAGTGTCCACATTGCTCGACAGAACCGCTGCAATGACGCTCAAGTCGATGGCTGGATCTGTCACACGTATACCACCTGCGATATTGAGATACACATCCTTCTGCCCGAGTTTGAAACCGACCCTCTTTTCAAGTACTGCCAACAACATGTTGAGTCTGCGGAGATCGAAGCCTGTTGCAGAACGCTGAGGAGTCCCATAAGCGGCAGTGCTAACCAACGCCTGAGTCTCTA
The DNA here is from genome assembly GCA_963626085.1 of Alistipes ihumii. Taxonomy (GTDB): domain Bacteria; phylum Bacteroidota; class Bacteroidia; order Bacteroidales; family Bacteroidaceae; genus Colivivens. The sequence goes on from CAVFVJ010000004.1 coordinate 66,032, forward strand.
TAAGAAGGGGACGCACCCCTTCGAGAGCCGACGCTATGGCAACCCCACTAAGTCCCTCGCTATCCTTCACATCCGACAATAACAGTTCCGATGGATTTGCCACTTGCCGCAAACCATTGTGTTCCATCTCGTAGATTCCCAGTTCAGAAGTACTGCCAAATCTGTTTTTTATGGCACGTACGATTCGATACATATAATGTCTATCACCCTCAAACTGAAGCACCGTGTCGACCATATGCTCCAATATCTTCGGTCCGGCTATCGTTCCCTCCTTATTTATATGTCCAATGAGAATGACAGGAATGTTACTTTCCTTTGCAAACTTAAGAAGTAGTGCAGCACACTCACGAATCTGACTGACACTGCCTGGACTGCTATCCACAGACTCTGTCGCCATAGTTTGTATGGAGTCAATTACCACGAGGTCGGGTTCGACCGCCTTAATGTGTTCAAACACACGCTCCACCATCACCTCACACACCACCTGACAGTCACTAAGTGATTGTCCCGTTTCACCAACAGTCACATTCTCAAGTATCCTGTCGGCACGCATCTTCAGTTGTCTGGCACTCTCCTCGCCACTCACATAAAGTATTTTCATACCAGAGAGATGAAGAACTGTCTGTAATATGAGCGTGGACTTTCCTATACCAGGCTCGCCCCCCAACAAAGTGAGTGAGCCGGGAACAAGTCCGCCACCGAGCACCCTGCTCAGTTCCCCATCACGCATATTTATACGTTCCTCCTCTTCCGCATCAATCTGGCTCATGGACACAGGACTGGACTTGGATACAAGACTGAACTCAGAAGAGACACCACGAGACGTATTGCCCTTCCCCACTTTCTGTTCCACAAACGTGTTCCACTCCCCACACGAAGGACAGCGTCCTATCCATTTAGGAGAATCATAGCCACATGCCGTGCACACATAAGCAATCTTTTCCTTTGCCATATATAGTATTCTCTGTTTTATAACACATCATTCAGAAAGGATATCCCACTGCAAAATGCAAACCAAGACAGTCCTTGAACTTCGGTATATTGAAATAACTGTCTTTGCCGGTATCATACGGAGCATGCAAACCAACACCAAAGTCAAGCCGTAGCACAAGATATTCCATATCGTACCTGAAACCAAACCCCGTACCCAAAGCCACACTCTTGAGAAAACTGTCGCCAGCAATTTCGCCTCCTGGGTGAGAGTCAGACCGCTTGAGCAGCCACACATTGCCGGCATCCACAAACACAGCCCCGTAGAGGTTGCTCACCATGTTGAACCTGTACTCAATGTTCGCCTCAAGCTTGAAGTCACCAGCTTGGTCGAGATATGTACCTCTCCCCTCCGAGTCATAATACCTGCCCGGACCTATGGAGCGTGCTGCGAAAGCCCTTATGTCATTTGCACCGCCAGCGTAGAACAACTCACTGTAGGGAGCCACAGAACTGTTGCCGTAGCTCCAAAGAACACCTGCATACAGACGTGTGGCGATGAGGCTCTTGTCAGTCAACTTGAACTTGTTTTTCAAGTCTGCGGTCAGTTTCAGAAACTGCGAGTAAGTGGCACTGAACATTTTCTTCCCCTCATCATTGAACTTGTTGCCGAGCAGCATGTTGACACCGCTCACTATGTTTCCAGACTCCTTCACAGAGAGTTCCAGTCTCATGGTGTTCCTCTTCTGTCTGTTCCAACTGTTGTCGTAGGTGACCGTGTACTGCATTGCTGGGATGAACTGATTCTGCAGACTAACCAACAAGGCAGAGTTGTTCGCTGCAATGGAATCAAAGCGTTCCGTGGTGTGTTCAAGCCGGTCGTATGTGATTGAAATCGGAGTGAACTTGTGCGTGAACGACTCCGAAGTCTGGAACGAGAAAGTGGCTTCTGCGTTGAACGATAACAGTCGGTAATAACCCGAGCGGTTCAGATGATCGAAGTCGAACTTGAACAGAGTGGACGTAGGATACCTGAACCTCTTCGTGCTCAGTCCCGGCCACACCAGCCAAGGGTAAGATATGGAGATGCCTCCGCCTGCGTCATACGAGTTTATCTGGTCTGCTCCCTTCACACTACCCTTGTTTCCTGTCTGCCACTCATACGAGCCGTTCAGGCTAAGTGCGAGAGTCTCCCCATGCCCAAAGGCATTACGCTTCGACAGAGTGGCCTTGGCGTTCGGTCCCACCTGCGAGTTGCTCTTCTGGGTGAGACTGAAGTCGAACTCAGCCTCAATAGGTTGGTCCAGAGCAATGTCCAAACGCACGTCAAGTGTATCACACAAAGAAGAGGTGTCACGCGGAGCACATGCGAACTGCAACTGCGAAAAAACCTGCATGTTGCTAAGGTTCGATAAAGTCTCCTCCAGTTTGGCGGCACTGAAGGGCTGACGCTGCCAAAAGCGGAAGTTACGGAATACCGTCCTCGGACTTATCGGACACTTGTCTCCAGTCCACGCCACTTTCAGTCCCTTCATGTCCATAGAGTCAGTGAATACCTGCAGGGGAATCCCGTCCTTCCCACCCGTTTGTCTGCCACGTATATATGCGCTAATCTGACCGATATACCACTTATGTGTAGCTTTTGCTGGCGTTTCCGGGTCTTGCATTACAAGCAATCTCACACGTTGTGGCACAAGTGTCGAATCCGCAAAGTATTTTATATAATCCGACCTATAGTAATAGAATCCGTTATTACGCATGAGATCTGTGATACGGTCCTTCTCCAACTGCAAATCAACCACACTGAACGGCCCATCCTGCTGCAGATATGAGGTGTTCATTGTAGTTTTTATCAGACTATCCTGCGCTGCGGGGAACGCATAACGGATGGAGTCCAGCAAGTAGGGCTCACCCAACTTTATATCATAGGTAATCTTTGCTTTTTTAGGGTTCGACAGCTCCACTATATTATAGTTTACCGAACCCTGAAAATAGCCGTAGTTCTGGAGAGTATTGGTAGCCACCTTGACACGAGTGTTGGGATTGACCATCGTCAGTGTGACAGGAGTAGACGCGAATGTGTTGAACATCCATTTGTTGAACCCACCCTTATGCCTATCCACAAGCCCGTTGTATATCCACAGTCCCACAGGCAAAGGGAAACGCAGGGATGAACTGCCCATGAATGAGTTGTTAGGCGCATATGCCAGAGCTGCCTCTACCTCTGTCAGGGCGACACTCTCTGCATAAGTATTCTTTTTGTCCTCAACCCTTATCTTCTTGATGCCCGTGTACAACACCTCGTCGTCCTGCAACCCACTCGTAGTGGAGCATGCGCACAGCAGGATTACCGCAAACAAAACCAATATGCCATTACTTATCCTTCTTTCCATCCTTTTTCTTCTTCCAAATAAACAAGTCAGTGACCTTGTCTAGTTTCTTGCGCAGTACGACACCGGCTCCGTTTTCCGTCAATTCACCCTCCACAAGGTTATCATAGTTCTTGTCGTGGAACAGTCGTATGTACTGAGTACCCCCATCATCGAGTCTCCACTCCAGCGACACGTCATCTATATACGCATCCGCCTCGTTGCCGTTCCGGTTGCCATCAGCATTTATGCGTCCTCCGATGACCACATTCAGACGGTTACTGAAGAACCGTCGGGTGAACTTGAACGAATAGTCAGTACGAGTGGTTCCGTCGTCACGTTTGGTCTGCTCCATCCCTACCGACATGTCAATCTTTGTAGCCGTACTGACCGCCTTGCCGGCTATGTTGTTTATCTCCGCCTGCAAGAAGTTGTTGAGGGCGTTCGATGTACTGAAGCCCGACTGGTTGGTATTCGACAGGTACATGCCTGTAGCAAGGAGAGCCACAGCCAGTTTGTTCTTCTCCTCAGAGGTCATTCCCGCCAGTTCGTTCCTGACCGATATGTCCTCGGGAGCATCAATGGTGAACTCCAGTCCCATATTCTCCAGCGTGTTGGTTATCTTCAGTCCCACGTTGAAAAGCACCGTGCGGCTCGAACCGTCCGCATTGCTCACACTCGCCTTAGTCTGTTCTGTTGCCACTATATTCATCGTTGGGTTAGATGCGCGCCCCGTAAACTCTACGTAACAACCCTTCTGTATGGTGAATGTCTTGAGTGGGATGACCGGCAAGGTGTATTTCATCTCGCCCTCGTTGAGGGTGTAGCGACCGATTAAGCTGAACATGCCCTCTGGAGTGTAACTCATCGTCAGTGCACCTCCGCCCTGCACATTCACATAACTCTGCTTGTCAGACGAGAACTCACATCGCATCTCCGCCCCGTCCTCTATCTCCAGCCTTATGACCATGTCGATTCCCATGAAAGTGCGTGTTGCCGCCACCTCATCCTCCTTGGGTGGTGCAGAGAAATCAACGAAAGTGACTATGTCGTCCAAGCGGTAGTCGATGGACAACGGAGTGTTGGTCATCACATAGGTTATGTCCGTGTTCTTTAGTACATTTACCAGGCCACGTATCTTCAAGTCATCCACAGTCCCATTCACACGTGCGAGGAAGTCTCCGTACAGTTTTCCATAGAGGGCAGTCTTGCTGGTACGTCCTGCGTCAAACACCAGGAAATTCTGTCCGTAAAGACTCAAATTCATCCGAATGTCGTTGAAGTTCTTGAAGTCCACATCTCCGTTCACCGTGAGCGGAGTGTCTCCAGCACCGTACACCCTAAGCGTGTCGATATTGACGCAACTGTTGTCGAACGCTACCTCATCGTCTTCCACCGTAAGATCGAACGAATAGATATCACTGTACACATGCACGTTGTCAGTTGACAAGTACCCATTTACCAGCAACGAATCAGTCTTGCCCGAAGCCGTCACCATTCCCCCAAGATAACCACTCAACGCAAACACGGGGTCTTCCATGAAAGCGTTGACAGTAGACAGCGGCATGTGTTCGAGCATGACAGATGCATTCAGGTGTTTCTCACCCCTCACATTGTAGTCACCCTTGACCGTAGCCACATGTTGCTCGTCCTTGAACAACATGGCATTGATGTCATGTCCAGCCTCACCCATCGGTTGATAGTTGAGTATGGTCATGATGTTTCCCATATCCGTTCCCTCATAGGTAAAGTTATCTGCCGCCACGAGTCCGTCGACCGTATAGCCTTGAGTGGTCTGCACATAATTGGCATCCAGCTCCAGCAGTCCTGTCATGCGCGGCACGAACGGCAAGACGGTCAACAGTCCCTCAATATCCACGTTTTTTACCATCGCTTCTATATTCTGCAACTGAGAGTCTACGGGATTGGCATAGAGTGATATGGAGCAACTGTCCTTGTCCGAGAGCAGCAGTACGTCAGCAAAGACACGTTCACCGTCGTGGATATCGATGTAGTTGTTTTCGTTGATATTGAAGGTGGTGTATGCGATGATCGGTTTCTGCGGATAGAGCGACATGTGGAATACAGAATCGCTCATTACCTGAGCTGTCAGTCCGAGGTCTATCCCTTTCACCTTTCTGTCGTTCATGAACGTGAGGTGGACATCAGCATCTGTCGGGGACACGAAACCGTTGAGTGCAGCAGTAAATGCGGAACAGAGGTCTTGGTCGGGACAGTCCACCGCCACGTTAAAGGTTATCTTGGATGTGTCCTGGTTGATATCGAACATGAACGTGTCAACCGTGATAGAGTCCTTCTTGAAATTATAAGCAAACAGTCTGCCTACCAGTCCGCTATCGGGCGAGGTCACGAGGTCGGCTCCAAGCTCGTCATACCCGATGCCCTGCATTGCCACGAACCGGCTTACCGCATTCCGGTTTCCCACACGCGCCTTGAGCGTTGTCACTGGCATCATCTGTCTCAACAAATCAAGGTTGAGTGTGCGTGTGCGTAACTGTTCTGCGGCAGTTGTTCCCATCTTTGTAAAATTATCAACAAGAGTAAAAAGGTTGTCCGGTGCGTGCAGGTCAAAGTACAGGTCGTTTGTATTCAGTCTTATGTCTGTAGTGTCGGCTGTGCTTTGTGCGTAAAGGTTGAACTTCTCTGTGACCAGACTGTCATTTCTGTACACCACCTCCACTCCGTCCATCACTGCATCAAGTAAGAAGAGGTTGCCGAAGTTACTGTTCGCCTTGAAGTCTCCGTGGGTGGTGTGCACTGTGAGCGGCTCATCGCTCAGTCCCAGTGCCTGGATATCGGCAAACGGTAGGTCTATGGTCAGTGTGCCGTCTATTCCACTGTTAGTCATTGTACCGTTAACGAGGAACGAGCCGTCGAGCCGTTCGTCGTGGAAGTCGAGGTCAGCGTTAAGACAATGGTCGGTCAAGGTCAGAGTTCCCTTCGTCCCGTCAACATAATACGAGCCGTAGCCCACGTGGTTTATGTCTACCGTAGCATCAGCATAAGTGGAGTGCGAGTCGAAGTCAAACCCACGTCCCTTGGCAGCCACATGTCCAGTGACCGTACACGAGTCTGACATCTGAACGAAAGCGTCGATAGCGAGCTTGTCGGCAGACAGGTCTACATCGTAGGAGTCGTTGTTCATGTTGTAACTGGCTTTCAGTGCAGCCGATGAAGTCCCGTAAGCGACATCCACATCCGCCAACACCCGACCAGTCCTCATCTTCACGTCTGCTTCTACAATCATGTCTGAAGGTATCCGGAGCATCTGTGCAATGTCAGTGGGCAATAGCCCGGAGACGAACGCCAAGTCACCACCCTTCACCTTCATGCGAGCCTCTGTTCCCATATCCGTCACGTTGCCGTCGAGGTTACTCAGCAGCAGATTGCCATTTATACTGAACGCCTCGTCCATGTCCATCCGCAGTTGAGGCACACGTAACTCTCGCATGTTGCCAGAGGCTGTCAGCGACACCCTCATTGGTTTGTCTGGCCACGACTCACTGAACGCCTGTGCCATTTCTGATGTGAACGGCAGTATGTCGCCCTTGCCTACAGTCCCGTCAAGCGAGACGGACAGCTGTCCAGGATCGGTCTCGTCGAAAGCGTTCAAGTCCAACTCCGCAGACATGCTTATGCTTGACTCTGCTGTAAGAATACAGAACTCATCCAGCGAGAGCCTTGTACTGTCCATCCGGCACACACCCGATAACGAACGGAGTTGCAGTCCACTTCGTTCCACACCAGCGAGCGAATCAATTCCAACAAAGAGTTCACCCGAAGCGAGGTAGGATATGGAGTCAATGGCTACTGCCACATGACGGAGGTTGATATGGTTGGAGTCAAAACCTGGAAGAGGCACAGACTGTCCTATGTCATAATTAAAGTCAGAGTCTGCCAGTCTCAACGGATGCACGTAGTAGTTTCCGCCTTCAAGGTCGAGCAGACAAGCGAGAGTTGCGTCAGTGAGACGCGTGCTCACACACACACTGTCCACACTGGGAGCCATATGAAGGTCAAGCGCAACCTGTTCGAGTTTCAGCTTGCGCAAGTCTACAGTTCGCAAGAACAGCTCAGAGGCTTCTGAAGTATCCTCGGGCACACTGTCTGCCATTATGACAGAGAGGTTTGTGTTTACCAATGAGAGAACAGGCAGTGTCACGTTGCCTTCCCCTATCAGGAAGGAGATATCATTAGCACCCAGTGTACCTACATGTCCCTTCAGCGCAAGGGCGTCAATCATATCTCGGGTGTCAACACTGGTACTGTCCAATTTGATTCTGCTCACAAACACTTCCCCGCGAAGGAGGGGCAAGACCTCAGCACTAACGGTTAAATCGCCCACGCACAACAGGGTGTCATCGTCCATGGTGGTAGCTGTCACTCCTCCCACGGACAGATCTAAAGGGAACTTCAGTAATACCCGTTCCACACGTATACGCATCCCCATCTGCTCACCGATGGCATCAGCAGCGAGGTCGACCATCCATTTCTGCACCAGAGGGATATAAAGGGCAATAAAAAAGAGGACGAGTAGGATGAACGGTGAAGCCACCGTCCATTCCACTGTCCTCTTTATCTTGCGTGCCCTTTTATTCATGTCTAACCAAATACGGTACAAAAATAACCAGTTTCACGCATACGGCAAAACAAATCCAATGTTTATTGCCCAAAACCACAATTCTTTACTCCATACAGACGTGTTTGCCCCACTGGCTACACAAAGAACCGCTTGTACTCCTGCTCGAAGTTAGGTGTGAATACACCCTTTCCCATGCTGTCAAGTATTTCCTGACGACTCCAGAACCTACCGCCCGACAGCTCCGACTGACTTGGATGGATGTCTCCGTCATATACCGTACGGTGAGGATATACAAGTTCCTTCTCACGGTCACTCTCGAACACATAGGGTTCCAGTCGTTCTGGATCTTTCACATCGATACCCAGTTCCTCTCTAACCTCACGTTCCAACGCCATTTCCACGTTCTCGCCCAGATCCACATGTCCGCCACATGAGGTGTCCCACTTATCAGGCTGTATGTCTTTCCATGTCGGACGGTGCTGCAGGTAAAGGTCGCCCTTGCTATTGAACACATGGAGGTGAACCACCGGATGCAGAATCTTACTTCCGCCGTGCGCCTCTCCCCTGCTCACCGCTCCGATGAGCGTTCCCTGCTCGTCGACCACAGGAAACATTTCGTTCTCGTTGTCTTTCATACCATTCATTGTAACTTTCATTCAAAATCCAACAACCCATTGAAAACAAAAAGGACACTGAAAAGCCCGAAAGCCTAACAGTGTCCAAAAGGGTTGGTGGTTGCGGAGATTGGACTCGAACCAATGACCTCCAGGTTATGAGCCTGGCGAGCTACCAACTGCTACCACTCCGCGATGTAAATCCGTTCATTTCTGAATTGCGAGTGCAAAGTTAGAGCTTTTTCTCCAAACCACCAAATATTTTTTGAGAAAACATGCAAAACCATATGCACAACACTTCCAATACGTCTTTTTATCTCAAGGCAAAGTGCAACAGACACCCCTTAGAGTACTATTGAGCAAGTAGCGTTCTCCGCCTGTAGCCACTGACATACTGGCACAGAATTTGCTGTTAATTCATTAAGAAAAGAAAGGGAACAAAAATGGCAAAGTTTATAGATTATTACAAGATATTGGGCGTGCCCAAGAATACACCGCAGTCAGAGATAAAGGCAGCTTACAAAAAACGTACAAAGCAGTTCCATCCCGACCTGCACCCAGACGACCCAAAGGCAAAAGCTAAGTTCCAGTTGCTGAACGAAGCATACGAAGTGCTGAACGACCCCGACAAACGGGCGCGTTATGATCAATACGGAGAGAACTGGAATAAGGTATCGGGCGAAGGGTTTGGTGATCAGACTACAGGAAATCCGTTCGGAGGCGGATTCAATCCATTCGGTGACATGGGTTCAGGTTCGTTCCGTGGAAGAAATGGTGGAGGTGGCTACGAGTACCAGTTCAACGGAAACGAAGGATTTTCCGACTTCTTCTCACAGTTGTTCGGCAGTGGGTTCTCTGGACGTACAGGTGCACGCAGACGTACCAATTCAACTCCGGCAGACAGCCAAGCAAGCATAGACATAGACATGTATACTGCCATTCTTGGAGGCGAGGTCATCATACAGTCCGACACAGAGAAACTGAAGCTGAAACTCAAGCCAGGTACCCAACCAGGCCAAAAGATGAGACTTAAAGGAAAAGGAGTTGGAGGAAGTGACCTCATTCTGACCGTTAACGTCAAGTTACCGGTCAACCTGTCCGACAGACAGAAGCACCTTCTTGAAGAGATGAGAAACGGCTAAGGCAAACCGTTCTTTAAAACCGTCTTCATCCACGCAGTCGGCTCCGCCTCCATTCCTTCCACAGCATACCCGGTAAGGTACATATTATCCATCCGCAGCGCGAGAGCTGTTTCTTAGGGTCCTGCATGATACGGAACACAAACTCCAGATGATGCCGTACCATCCATTCCGGTGCACGCTTCTCGTCCGTCTTGCTGTAGAACTTAAACACAGCACCCACCGCAATCATCACGCCCCGTTTCAGATATGGTTTCAACCTCGCCATGAACAACTCCTGCTTCGGAGCACCGAGAGCCACCCATATTATGTCAGCCCCTGAAGCCTCTACCCTACGAGCTATTTCTTCATAATCGAAGTCATCCACAGTACAGAACGGCAGTTCATAGTACGTCATCGTCCGTGCATCGGGATTCCATTCACTGATGGTATCCCTCAGACCGGCGAGAGTACGCTCCGAAGTACCCATGAACATCATCCTGTACTTCCCCGAGCCTACTATATCCTTGAATATGTCAGCCCCACAGTACTGCGAGTACTTTCGTCCGTAGATCCAGCGCAAGTACAGCGGCACGTAACTGCTGTCGCAGATAACGAACATACCACCGTTCACCGCCCTCATATACTCAGCGTCACGGTTAGCCATGTTAAGCACCACACCGTCTGCCACACAGACATAATCCACCCTACCCTGCCGCACGGCATCACTGATGGCACCATGCACCTTGTCACGGTCCATCTCGTAGTTGACGTTAAAATAGTTGTTCATCGTAATCAATAGTGGTTTATGCAGACCGTTTGTCTATCTCCTCCATCCTGCGCGATGTGGACAGGTTCACCCAGTCCATCCTGAACTGCTCGTTCAGTATACTACTCTCCTTCATGCTTTGGCTCACCATACTTGAACCATGCACAGGCGGAGGCAGCGGAGCCACCATAAGTAGCCTCGCCTTACCGTTACTATTCATAAAAAAAAAGATTTTCCTTTAGTAACAGTGAATATACAATTTGGTACATTCTTCTTGCACGCCCTGTAAGGGCAGCACGCTCATAGTCCAGGGGAAGCGTAGCGACACCCTAGGTATGCAAACGAGGTGCAATGCCGCTCTGGAAGAGCAAAAGCTCTGCCTCTCTTAGTAGGTGCGGTGTCCCACCGCACTTTTCATTAGATGTGATGTAAAACCATGACATGTGACGTGAGACACGTCACCTACTAAGTGAACTGTTACGGTCATCTATGGTGGGTCAGGTAACGTGTCCCTGTGACCCTTCTGTCGTGTAGTTCATTAACGCATTCTTGATGAGACCGTATGTAGCCTCATACAACGGCACTGCCCCCCACCTGCGCCAGTTCTCCTGGCGAGAGGGTCGAGTGCTGGTAAACAACTCCCACGCACAGTATGCATTTAAGCCAGTTGATAAAGTCGGATGATTTCTCCCTCATCTCTTTGGTTTTAAAATCAGTGGTCTAACTTGGCATTCCGATTATGTTCCGTTTAAGTTCCGCGGATTATCAGAAAGTCTGGACTCTGTCGGTCTCAGTTTCACCACATCAAAATGTCTGGATAACGGATTTCCTGCAACATAAAACCGTTGCCCAACTTGGTTTTGTTGTCAGACGAGTACACTATGTCAGCCACACTGGTCAAACCTTTCATATCACGTTCAACAGGGTCGAGGTCATCACTTTGAGTCAGTGTGTCTCTCCAAGAAAACACAGCCAAACGTTCAACCATCTGTCCCAGATGCACCCGTATATTGGGGTTGGCAACAAACAGACACAACGTATTATACAATTGAATCCTTGCCTTCTGACGTTTATTTGTCGCATAACACGAAGTAGAACAAGTCATCTCAACCAAAGCGACCTTCTTGCCGTCATCAAGCATATAGTCGCAAGTAGGACCAACTGCCTCATTCACATACTCCATCACATCATCTACACAGATAGCGTTAAGTCCATGCTCAGCCCTAACCACCAACTGTTTCCTTTCGGAGACTTCTTCACTACACCTGTGTCTGCAACTGCGGCAGGCTTTTGGGTCAACAAGCGAAAAGTCACCGGAATACACATGTTCATCCAAAGATACAACAACGCCGCTACGGACTGGAAACGTAACGTAAAACGTAGACTCAAACAGTTCCTTAAGCATTGTCTACATACGTTTCAGTTCCATATACTCGCCATACATGTCCCGAATAGATTCTGTAAGGTCTTCCGCATCAACACTCGTCAGACCAGTAACCGTGTTGGTCTGCATCATGTCAAACATTCTGCCGTCTTGCATGGCATAGACCTGCAGATTATCAGGATTGACCTTCACCTTTCCGGCAACATTCTTGTATGACCTCATGACAAGTACATTCAGATAGTTCAACAGGTACGGACTATGGGTCGTGACAGTGAAACCGTGCCCGAGCGAAGAAGAGCACAACGCCATCATCACCTCCAACAACGCAACCTGTGTACACGGATACAGGTTCTGTTCGGGTTCTTCCACAATGAATGTGGTTCTGTCGGGAATCATAAGTCTGTCGCACACCTCATTGTACCTTTTGAAGATGTCAACGGCAACACTGTCGTTCATGTGAAGCTTTTCATTGAATTCCTTTATCAGTTCCGCACTCTCGTCTTCAGAAAAGCCGGGTCTGTATGACTCCAACACAATCTCGTGGGTCAAGGCTCTGCGTGTCTTGTTCAGTTTGACTTCCTGTTCAAAAGACTTTTTTGAATCATACTCTGCAAAATACTGCTCTGAATAATATTGAAGCATCACAATGAGAGGCACTACTGACTGCAGTCCACTGGACGAATTGCTCAACGATATGTCATAAGTCTCTCCATTGACATGTTGCACCCTGTCGTTTTTGCTTTGCAGGTCTTTGTTGTAATAGTACTGCATGCCCAAGCCAAGGATATCGGCTTTGTTGTCTGGAGTATAAAACTCACGTGCACGATACCAGTCAAAGAGGAAACTCCTCAGATTCGTCGTCCTGAACTCAAACCCATTCAGCTCCGGCAGGGTAATCATATTGCGTTCTGACGGTATGTAGCAAATCTTCTGCCTGTGGTACACCGACTGTTTCTTCAGTACGACACGGAAGCCGTCTGCATCGTACGTTATCTGCACACAATCTGTCTCATAGAATATGAACGATGGGGCTACAGTATCAAAATAGCCCTCCATCTTATGGAAGTTTTCCACAAGACGTTTAAAGTCATCCTTGCCACCAATTGCGTTTTCATCCCTTGTAGTGGCAACCTCTTTCTCAACCCACTCACAGGTACTCAATATCTTGGCAACGGTACTCTTTCCGCTGCTCTGAGGACCTATTATGACATTAAATCTCTTCAAGTCTATGTCAACATCCTTTACCGGACCCACATTCCTAATGACAAGATGTCTCATATCACATACCTTATGTTTCGTCGAAATAAAAGTCGTTGCAAAGGTAACTGTTTTATCCGGCATCGCCAAACGAACAGCGGTATTTTTTGTTTCACAAGACCACGGATGACTTTTTCGAACACGGATTACACGGATTACATGAATACATTACCGCTGAGACCACGGAGGGAATCAGAACACACTCGGCACTCAGACGGATTATTCTCCAACTGAATACACAGAACTCCGCTCTTAGTAGGTGCGGTGTCCCACCGCACTCTTCATGACATCATGCGTGATACCATAAATCATTAGATGTGACGTGAGACACGTCACCTACTAACTGGCAGGAAGTCCAGTGGCACCCATCACCGTTTCTTCATTTTCTTCTTTGTCCACGCCACCGTAGTGAGCACCGGTTTGCACAGTGTGAGCACGACTGCAAGATCCAGCGCAAGTACAGCGGCACGTAACTGCTGTCGCAGATAACGAACATACCACCGTTCACCGCCCTCATATACTCAGCGTCACGGTTAGCCATGTTAAGCACCACACCGTCTGCCACACAGACATAATCCACCCTACCCTGCCGCACGGCATCACTGATGGCACCATGCACCTTGTCACGGTCCATCTCGTAGTTGACGTTAAAATAGTTGTTCATTATTTGCTTATCGTATATGGTTCTATAGGCTAATCCAGTCTCCGAACCGTTTGTCCCACGCCTCATCCGTGAACGCCCCCATCCCACTGTTTGGGAAGAAGGTCAGTTCACCGAAATAAATGTGCCCATTCATATTATACAAGTCCACCCTGAGGAACGGTAGGCCTCGACTCAGCCTCTCCGCTATTTCTATCATATCATCAAGATTGTCGGGTATTGTCTCTTTGTGTTCGTATACTGGAGGGCACACAACCTCTCCGAAAGGAAGCAACTCGCCATCTGGCGCATAATAGTTGGCATGATGCTCTATAAACCTACCGAAATCAATCTTGAAGCACCTTACCTTACCGTTGAAACAGAAGAACTTATAGTCCTTCAACTCATCACCGCCATTAGACATCGAGAGGATAGTCACGTCACCGTTTACAATCTTTACTATTACCCCCCCCCTGCGGCTGGTCGGTAGCTTTATGAGCTCTCCTAATCTCTCCGACCATTCTTCAGGCGTGAATACGCCCATGCCACTGTTGGGATAAAAAGTCAGTTCACCGAAATACTCATTTCCGTCCACCTCATACAAATCTACACGCACAAAAGGAACATCCTTGGCGAGCTTTCTGCACACAGCAATCATGTCGTCGAGATGTCCCGGGCGAGCGACGGGTGTCAACCCGTTGCGAGCGACGGGATTGAGTCCAACAAACTCCTGGTGCACCCAATCCGTATCATAGAAGTCGATTGTCTCTTCAGTAGAGCGGTCTCTTATCACCTGACAATATTTAGGCTCACCATTGAAACAGAAGAACTTATAGTCTGGCAAGTCCTTGGGTGCACCTGTCTCATGCGGAGCGATATATGCCTCCGCTATAATCCGTCTCTTAACATTCTTGTACGGCCATTCCCTTGTCACAGCATAGAAGTCGCGTTTCAGTGAAACCCTCATCTCATCCACAGCCTTCGCTCTGTCAAACTTGGATTTGTCTGTACAGATAACCACCCTGCCACTGTCATGCGTCGCCTTCAGCACAAACTGGTTGGGCAGTGAGTCGAAATCGATGTCATCGGGACTGTCCCACACACCGAGCGTGGGGATAATGTACTGTCTGCCGATGATATTTGCCACATACTCCTTAGCCTCATATTTGTCCACCATCCGGGTGTACAGCGGATTGCGGTCATACAACTTCAACCAGTTTATCTTCTCACAAAATGTCTTCGGGTTTTTCCAGTCAGGGAATCGTCCGAAATTTTTCCTGTACTTCAGTGACAGGAACACCTTGTCAGGTATAAGGCTTGCCACCTTATACATCAGCTGTTTTACAGTACTGTCATTATGCATGATGTTTTGCTCGTTTTATTGCATTGTCATATATATCCATAAGCGTACGGTATATTACATCCTTAGAATATGCCGTTACAGCTTTCTCATATCCGTTCCTGCCGTAAGTAATACACCGCTGTCTGTCATGATACAGCTGGTTTACGGCATCCCCCAGTTCAGAAGCGTTTCCAGGTGTCACCAACACACCATTCACACCTGTCTCGATGATGCTCTGCATCGCACCTATGCTTGTGGTGATTACAGGACGTTTCAATAGCATTCCCCTCAGTATCACGTTCGGGAAACCCTCATACCACTTGCTCGGTATCACGATGACACGGCTGTCTGTATAGAGTCGGTCCAGTTCCGCTCCTTTCTTGAAGCCCACGAACTCCACGTTACGTGGACAGTCATCCGGCTTGTGGAACTGCTCGTCCAGATTCCCTGCCACCTTGAACGGTATGTCGGGGTTCATCCGCGCTGCATCAATAAACTCATATATACCCTTTTCAGGACTGACCCTACCCACGAAAGTCACCCAGTCGCCTGTTTCCTTGTCGTCTGCCTCATCCACCACTGGCGGTATCCCCGGCACGATGCCGATTCTCTCTGCTTCAATCCCCATCCCCACGAACTTACGTTTCTGGAATTCACTCTGTACGATGAACATGTCCACACCGTCAAGGATATTACGGGAAGCACGCGCATACCAGTTTCTTATCGCATAAGCCACACTCTTCAGTCTACTGCCAAGACAGTTCAGCCTCACACAGTGCAACTCATGCGCACCACTCCAGCAGCGTTCGCACACATGTCCTTCTGGGTCGAGACACAAGCCCTGCGGACAGAACAACCTGTAATTAGGACACCGCATCACCACCGGCACACCCCTCTTCTTCAACGGACGGAAGATACTGGTGGATATGAACGGGTAGAGGTTCTGCACCTGTACTATGTCAGGTTTGTACACATCCAGCACCTTTGCCAGTCGCCGTGCAGTCCGTGGGTTGTATATGCCAGTAAAGAACGCAAGGACATTACCCCACAGGTTGTCCCTGTACCCCTCTGAAGTACGGCGGAACCACCTCACCTCATGTCCGTGTTCGCGCAACAACTGCACAATCTCGCCAGCCGCCTGCTCCTCACCACTCGGACGACCATAGTCGTTGTGGATATACAGTACTTTCATCGTTATCCCTGTTTACCCAAATAATAATCCACTGCCTTCATCACATTCTTTGCAGTGTTCTCCGGATTAAAGTCACGCTCAATCTCTTTCGAGCGTCTGCCAAACGCCTTAAGGTCAACATGGTGGAAATAGTCAAGAGCAGCCACGATGGAGTCCTGGTTCAGAGGATCGAACGTGATACCATTCACGTCCTTATGCACCAGTTCCGGGTGGCAACCGTTGTATATGGAGCAAGCCACAGGCAGACCGCACGCCATCGCCTCAGGCACCACCAGACTCCAGTTGTCCTCAAGCGTGGCAATTACAAACACGTCACATGCAGCATAGTACTTGTATATCTGCGAATAGTCAATCTCCCCCACGAATATTATGGAAGGGTTATTACCGTACTTCTCCTTCAGTCCCGGCAAGTCAGGCCCGTCGCCCACCAGCACTATCTTGTCCTCAGGATGACTTTTCAGATGTTTCAAAAACCCCTCAAGGAGGTGGCACACCCCCTTGCGGGGTATCATACGTCCGACAAGGACGTATGATACCCCGCAAGGGCTGTCGCCCAAAATAGTAGTACGTGTGTCCGCCAGTTCCTTATCCGAGAGTCTTGCGACACTGTCAGCAAGTCCCTGACTGTCTGCACACATCCCACCCGTAAAGATGTTACGTTCCTTCACACCCTGAGACATCAGGTATTCCTTGGTCAACTGACCGTTGGCGATATACCCACTGGTAAAGAGGTTTACAAAACGTCGGTACATACGCCTCCACAACGGGCAGTTCCGTTCCGTATGCGCAGTCCGCTCATAAGCAATCACAAGTGGAATCCTGTGGAGTGCAGCATAAAGTATCGCCCAAGGCGAGAACTGGAAAAAGCCCTCAGCAAGGATGATATCCGGCTTCACCTCCTTTATGGCACGGTACAGACCATGCGGAAGAGTGAGCCATACCCCAGAATTCGCAAAGCCCTTGTGCTTATTGAACATGATGTGCAGTCTCTTTTCAGTAACATATATCGCCCTCTTCCCAAGCACCTTGTTCACAGCATCATAACACCTGTCAGGAATCCGTTGCCTACTGTAAATCAAGTAAAAGTTGTCATCACAAAGCGAATTCAGTTCCCCATACAGCGGTATCCTGTAATCAAGGAAAGAGGGATTAACCCACAACACTTTTTTGTTCTTCATCATCAGTATCTTGAATTTCTTGATAATATTTCCCATAGACATAGAAGCCGCATATCAGCACCATCGCGAACATGGTTGGCATCCAACCGCCATACACACGTGACCCGATGCCCGGATTACCCATGCATTGTAGGAATGCGACAATAAAACACCCGATTAAGGATGCCCTGTATTCTGATGATATATATTTACTGAACGCAGTCCTTACCATCATTATAAAAAACAGAATCATCAGAATAATGCCTGGGACTCCCAACCCCATAGCAGCACTAAACAGAGAGTTGTGCCCATTGATAGCATGAAGGTTATTCGAATACAACAAATAAGGCTCCCCTGAAAAGAAGCCATACCCTTCAGGCTTTTTATTCAACGCTTGTAACGTCACATCCATAATCTTGTCACGCCCGGTAGTTTCATGGATGGAAATCGTTTCTTTGTCAAAGAACACTGTATCCTTTACAAATTTGTACGGTCCTATCACTGCAATGGCAGAACCGAGTATCAATGTGACTATGAACACCGGCACTCTATACTTTGAGTTCATGAAGAATGCACTTATACCTCCCAATGCCATACCTATGTAAGCCACAGTCGACATCGAGAAAATTGACATGGCAATAATTAAGTAGTTCCACCACTTCTTCCCACTTTGGTACACAGCGATGTAAAAGAATGTCGTAGCCATCATCTGCGAAGTCTGCAACAACACAGATATGTTTGTCGTATAAGTCAAGGCACGTGCAATAGAAAGGATTATATCCAAAGTTACATACAATATTGTCCACTGAATTACCAGCTTCAAATCTCCACGGTAAAACAGGTTTTGTACTGTTGCCACTATGAGCATTGTCATGCTTAAACATTCAAAAGCTCTGAAACCCGTCAACTCCAAATTCACACTCCAAAGCATACTCAGCATACCCATAGCCGTGTATAATATAATCCACAACATAGGAGTGTGTATGAATATGTCCCTGCCAAAAGGTTTGTCTCTGCCACTCAAGTCTCTTAAGGCAATGAAGAAACAGACAGCGGCATAGATTATAAACACCATCGCTGATACATCCACCGTGGAATAGGCACTCAGATCGCGCCGACGTGCAAAAATCGAATACATCAATGGTCTGACAAGCAACGCCATGCCACTGGTTCCGCCCATCGTAAACAAGCCATAAAAGGCTCTTATCTTGTCATACATAAAGCTACCTTCTATACTCTCGCTGAATCAACAGGTTGGAGATAATCCACCAAAAGAGACGGTTTTTCGTTGCCAAACGCATAACCGTAGTCATCAATCCCGCAGGAAAATCACCTGAATATTTCTTTATTTGGCGATATGCCAATTCTTTTCTTTTTGACATGAGAATTGAATAGCACAGATTGCGTGCAATCCTGCCACGAGCAATTTTATAGGAGGGCGTCAGATTGGAAGAGCGTTCTATAAGTCGCTTTTCCCACTCCTCAACTGTTGGCGCTGAATCCCAACGCTTCTTGTTTTTCTCAACCCAACCGATTTTTTGCATCACCTCATTTCCGTCACTTACAAACAACAGCTTTGGAATAAATCCTATTTTCCCGAAGGTGGCAAGATATGCCCAGAATTCAAGGTCCTCACATATCCTCAACTCCTCACGCTGACCACCAGTCGCTTTCGCTATTTCAGAACGAATAGCTATACTGCCGGTGCACACGTGGTTGTACTTTGCCCAGAAATCATAGAAGTCATCCAGCACCTGTGGCTGCATGCCAGCAGGGATATCCTTGGGTGATATATGGTCGCCACTCATCGTGATGTGCCTCTGCATCACACTTACGGCTATGCAGTCTTCGTGCTTGTCAAGAAAGGAAAGGGTCTCTGGAACAAACTCAGGCAACCAATAGTCGTCCGCATCAAGGAAGGCGATGTAGCGACCCTCAGCTGCAGCGATGCCTTTGTTCCTGGCACAGGCAGGTCCTCTGTTTGGTTGTGTCAACAAACGGATTGACGGCTCTTTGCGCCTACGTATTATCTCCGCGGAGTTGTCAGTGCTGCCATCGTCAATACAAATCACCTCCACTTGATAACCGCCACTTTGTGCGAATATCGAGTCCAGGCAGCGATCAATCAACAGACCTGCATTATAGACTGGTATGATTACAGATAAGTCCTTCTTCATTTTATTTGCTTTATTATTCTTGCTGGAACACCGCCCACAATCACATTGGCTGGCACGTCTTTCACCACCACTGCATTGGCTGCGATGATTGAGTTGTCGCCCACAGTGACGTTTCCCAGTACTTTTGCCCCAGCATAGATGGTCACATTATCACCTATGGTCGGGCAGTCGGTGTCATTGGTATAACCGATGGTCACACCTTGGTTCACCCAACAGTTCTTGCCGATTGAGCGTGGAGCAATGATGGTAGCATACCCATGTTGGATAAATATACCCCCCCCTACACTCTTACTGTCTATATCGAGCAAAGGTTGTGGGGCTGCAAACAAGCCACATATTTTCGCAGCGAAAACCCGTTCCGTTTTCAGTCTGGAATACACCAAACTGCGGAATTGTGGGAAGAAAAGTAGCAGGTCTACAAAGTCATACAAGCCAACTCGTGCCACCTCTTTCCGTCTCAATATCTTCATCCAGCGTGCGAAATCCGCTGTTATCAGTTCCTGTAGTCCTTGTGAAGACGTTTTATAGAAAGCCCAGCAAAGCAAGAACCTGATATAATTCGTGTAAACAAACAGTCGTTTCATGATTTATGATTTTCTAAATTCGTTGAATATTATTTTTTTGTCTGTCATCAACATATTGTCTTATACAGCCATACAAACAAAGGGTTACTGCGGAGGTAGTCACGGTAATAAATACAGTTGCTTTGCTTAAGGCAAGTCCGAAGCGTTTTGTTCTGTAAGTTTTTAGTGGAGCAACCACCCTGATGGGTCACACCTGACTCTGCCATGAAATACACTCTTTGACCTATGCGTTTCATCCTTTCTGCCAGTATCACCTCTTCGGAATAGAGGAATGTCCTTGGGTCGAAGCCGTTCACTGCCGCAAAATCACTACGCCTAACCATGAAGAAGCACCCCGAAACCCAATAGCAGTAGCCCGATTGCGGTGCATCCATTACAGTGTGTATTGATTTGCCCTGGTTGCGGAACTGCCGCATCAACACCCAACCAATCTGTCTGAGTGGAGTAATCACACGGTAGTGGGGCGACTGGTCTATTCCGTCTCTGCCCACTATGCGAGGACCCACTACTCCCACTTCTGGTCTCTGCTTGAACAGGTCCATCATCTTTTCCACCACACACCCATCATTGATGATGATGTCGTCATTGGTAAAGAGGAAGTAATCAATGTCAAATGTTTTTACGAGTATGTCAGCTCCCAGGTTGTTGCCTCGTGCAAAACCGATGTTTTGTCTGGTCGAGACCACAAACACATCACGCTCGGTATCACTGTCAATCCTGTCGCTATCCGACAGGAACACCCCATTGCATCTTCGTGCAATCTCACGCGCATCATCCTCCTCCGGACTGTTGTCAACGACAATCGTCTTCCATGGGACATTAACTTTCACCAGCTGCTCGCAGATGTACGAAGCGGTTGTCTCCGCATTTTTATACGACACTATGACTATTCCTACCATATACTCATTAGTCTGCTTTTCATTACTGTTACAAACTTGGATAGCATTACGGGTACTGCGCACCCCACAAGCACATAAAGCGGTGTCCACCATACCAGGTTCTTCGCATACACTGGGAAATCGGCAAGATTGGCTATGTTGCCACCCACCACCATGACATGTACTAATGTCACTATCTTGAAACTGATGAAATGGAGTGCCATTATCTCAAAAGAATAATCACCGCAGATGGAAACAGCCTTACCCAACCATGTACGGCTGAGCCATCTCGACACACCATAGACCATTGTCACACCTGTGAGTGGCACGATGAAGAATAGCAATGGGTTGCTATTGCCCATAACTGATGCTTGGAAACGCACTTTTCCGCCCATAAGGTATATTCCCACCATGAGAACAATGCTAACTACGGTAACCCAACTCCCGACATAGCGTTGCAGCCATTGTCGTTCACGCCATACACCACCAAGATGGAAAATCACCACAGTTGCCATTGCGTTCCAAATGCAATACGGGTTCTTAACGCCTGTTTTCAAGCAGATAAAACCTGTCAGGAAGCACAGGAGTACCCCCCCCACCGCGTGGTAGACCACGCCTTTCGTACAGCTACATAGAGTAACGACACCATAAGCAGTGATGGTGTGAACCACATTGCGCCCATAAACGGTTCATTAGACGTGAGCAACAGCACCGGCTTAACCGCATTCGAAAAGAACTCACTCTGAGTATAGACATCATTGGCGGAATACAATCCCATGCGGCAAAACACGTTATGCAACGACAGGAACAGCAATCCATACACCACAAAAGGCAGGTAAAGCCGTTTTATCCGTTTGACGATGAAGAATTTGGGCGCATCCAAGTATGCTGGCTTAAAAAAATATCCTGCGAGGAAATAGAATGTCGCAAGATGATATTGGTTCACGAACCCTTCCACCGATGCCACACTGCAGTGCCCCACCACCACCGAGATGATGGCTATGCCCTTCATGAGACTGAACATGTTGTCGTGCTGCACTGTACTCATTTTCTCAATCCGAATTTCCTCAATATTCGTTTTATAGTGTACTTCAATCCCAGCCTACAGCATCCGTAAAGCCTGAAGAGCTTCGGATGACAATTGAAAAGGTGTATGATTCTCTTGGTGTCGTCCTTCACTGCGATTCCGTCACCCAGTTCCAGTTTCGTTTCATTTGCCATATCCATCAGACGACTGACAAGAAACTTCTGAGAACTTCTGCGGTACTCTTCTGCTCTTTCCGCAAGACCATGTTCAAGATATACGTCAATTACACCGTTGGCACGCTCGATGGACAATGCCAATCTGTCAACAGTAAGCGTTGATGTGGTAGAGTTGGGATTCACATAATAGTAGTAGAGTTGTTCATTCAGGAAGACCGCCTTGTCACATACCAACGAATAGCCTCGGGTGAAGGCTGTATCCTCAAAACAGCGGTATTCGAACCGCAATCGGTTCTTTTCGATGAGTTCTTTCAGAAAAAGTTTGTTACAACAAATATGGTCTGAACAGCGTTCGATAGCCGTACTGCCTTCTATGATGTCGACCTGAGGATATCTGATTTGCCTATAGGCAGGAGGCTCGTATGAGACACGAGCAAAGCCGAATTCCACCATTTGAGCTTTATGCGACTCCAATTTCTCCACCGACAATTCGACTGTCATAGGGTGAATGAAATCGTCCGCATCTACAAACATGATATATTTGCCAGATGCAATTTTGATTCCGAAATCACGTACCTTTCCCTGTCCCACATTCTTCTTCAATTCCTTGACCACGAGTGTCATGCCCCCCCCAAGCCGTATTTCGCCAGCCAACTGAGTAGCGATAGCCACCGACCTGTCGGGTGATGCGTCACTGATGGCGATAATCTCAATGTGGGGGTAAGTCTGCGCCATTAACGACCGCAGACACCGCTCCACATACTGCTCCACGTTGTACATGGGCACTATGATACTAACCTTGTCCATTATCAAACACTTTATTACTTATTATCTTGAATGTGTAAATACGCAATCTGTCCACCACAAAACAAAATGCGAATATCACCAGAAATGACACTATAGCCACGGGTATCGACATATATGTCCCACATTCCTCGTTTATCCTCTCCCACCCATGACTTATCGAGCCACCAATCGCTGGATGGCAATGGAACAGGTAAACGGCAAAAGCCGATGCAGCCACACTGTTGATAATCGCCACCGCTCCGACCTTCAGTCGTGCGAAGGTGAGAAACAGATAGACCGACATCACTACAACCACGGGATTCAAGTAGCCGTATGGACTGCTCTTTATTCCCACCAGAAGCAACAGAACCGCTACTGCGAGTAGTACGAGTCCGAGGACAATATACACGACAAAGTTCTTGCTTGCTGAATAGCCAAACAATTTGAAATCACACCGACGGAGATAAGCCCCGATGAGGTACAGCCCCACAAGGCTCAGTCCGCTCATACCTTTCATGAAATCACGGCATCCAAGCAGATAACCCCCTATAGTACTGAACAGATAAAAAACGATGATGTATGTTCCCAACTCCTTCGCACTGCATCTCTCCACAAAGGCATTCAGCACTGGCGACAAAATCATGAGAACGAGGTATGCCCACGGAAACCATCCCCACGTTATACCTTTTAAAAATAGTGCCAGTCCACCGTCAAGCCCCAATACCGAGGCTGTCAACACACTGGCTCCGCTCCAGAAGACAATCTGATAAAGATAGTTGCAGAATGACTTTGAGTTCAACCTTATCCCGAAATACCCGGAGATGAGCACAAAACCATTCACGCAAACGATGGACAACGAATGAAGCTCGATGGTACACAATGCGGCAAGTGGGTCTTGACACAAATCTTCTACCGTTGGATTACCACGTGTTGGCACATAATGACACAGAAGCACCAACAACATCGAGACAATACGAAGCAACTCGAAGTTGCTCTGACGATGGGTATTATTACCCCCCCCTACACTATTATTAAGCAGCTTGTTCATACACGTATCTATCTGTACTGTCTATGAAGAATAAAGGACAAATTATTTCTGACATAATGCTGCAGCCTATTGAACAATGACCAATTGGGACATTCGTCGTTTATCCAATAAACAGGATAATGACGTACCCTCATCTGTTTCTTCCAGACAAATACAGACAACAACCGCTCACTCATATAGCCGAATATGCGTCCTTGGTACGCATCATAATACTCTAAATGTACCCTATCTCTCACAGCGAAAAGCACCTTAAAAAGCCAGCTACAGTATTCGTCAAAATCCTCCCATCGCATGATCATCATATTGTAAAGGCTTAGCTTGTTGTTCCTGTAGAACACATCACGAAATGCGTCTGAATACTCAGGAGTTAGTTCGTCCACCGTCCGCCTTAATGTACTGAAGTCCTCGCTCAGATGACAGACGCAATAGTCTGTTACCAGACTGTAGGGATAACACTTTGGTGTAGACAATACAACGTCATACCTTTGGAAAAGCTTGTCGACATCAGGCACCGTCAAGTCCAAGTGGTCAAAGTCAGACCAACGGACAACCGTGTGGTTGGTAAAAGCATTCCCACATGAGTGGAAGTTGAAGTACCGCCTATAGTGACACAGACCGATATAGTCTACCGGTTCCATGTTCTTCCACGCCCAATAAAGACCTGTAAGCTCACAGAAATGCGGATTCTCCATGCTGATGTTGTCGCCAGTGTCATCCCCTTGGATGCCCAAGTCATAACTTGAGTTTGCCTTGCCTACATGGATAGGCATGTAGACATCATCATTCATAAACCGGTCCGGCTTATGGCAACAGACCAGAATCTTTGTTACACTCATATATCTTGTTCCTTATTTATTACTATCAACAACATGGCTGCTATGCGCAGAAACTCTATCCTAATGTTTCCCGTTTCCAGCTCATAGCCCATCGGACTGAAAGTCCAAAAAGCACATAGCCCAGGGCAAGCGTAGCGACACCCTGGGCTATGAGCAGGATGCCCTTTCATGGCGTACATGTTCAGACGTGTTCGAACTAAAAATCTGTGGTCTTTGAACGTGTCATCCGTGGTCAATGTCACTTCGCTAAATATTTAAAGAAAAATGACTCCTGATAGTTGTGGGCAAAGAATTGGAAATCACACAAATGCGCATATTCACTTGACTCAATTGCATAAAAACTGACTATAGGATCTTCAATAAGTATTTTCTTATACACCACCAAGTTACGAAATGCCCAATTGTAAGTGTGTGTAGCCGAAAATGATGTCAAGAACAGTATTAAGACCAAAAGTTTCTTCTGTTTGTGAAAATTGTCTATCACATACATGGTCCAATATACGCAAATCACATATAAGGCAGGGATAGACGCGCGCATCAGAAGATCATTAGCTTGAGTTATCTTATAGAAAGGCAATGCCAATAATACCAAAATCGAAACCTGTAATATCGGGCTGGTCTTTATTCTGTTTCTTAAGAACCACACATATACTCCTATCTGTATCAGCAGGAACAATGGATAGAATATACAAAATTCCCGGACGGTAATAAAATCAAAAACCCATCCCTTTACCCCTGTCGAAGAAGCGCTGTTTGCGCCATAATAACTTCCTATAACGACCAAGAGTACAAGCGGAAATATGATATTGTGTATTGACAAGGATTCCATGAATTCCTCTTTTGACAGGAACCTGTTTCCTTTGTTCCCTCTTAACCAGACATAGACCACAATAGGGAACAATCCTATAGCAGCCCAAGGAGAATAGAGGAGAGTAAAGGAATAGACAAAGAAAATGGATTTCAAATTAGTCTTCGACAATATCATGATTGTTATTAGCCATAAGGGAATAAATTGGTTGAAACACCACGCTATACCGGCAATATTACCACTCCATGAGAAATACGGCAAACACCAAGTTCCCACACCAGTTGTTATAAGAAATGAGAATACAGATTTCGCAGAAGAGAAGTCTGCGTGTGGTAGATAGCCGATGACATCCAATCCTCCAAAGCAGAAAAAGACAACCAATGCTAAGATTACATTTTTCCATGAAGATACCCTGTTACGCAAAACGAATTCAATTGTATTTACCAACACCAAGAATATCCCCAAAGCTGACCACAGCATAAATACAATCCGTGCAACAAGCTCACCACCTATCTTTCCACATGCGGCAGCCGGCAAATAGAAGAAGAGATAATACACAAAGGCTACTTTGTCTGAGCCTATAATATCTTGTATTTCCAGCGGTTCTTTGGACAGATCTATATACAATGGCCAACTATTATTGCATAAATCACGAAGAAGCGGATTCTTTACTAAAAAATCCCAAGTCTGGCAAAAGAATCCTCCTATACCTGCCAGCCAACTTGCCATAATTGACAGTACCAATATTATGGCCAAGTGCTTTTTGTTTAATTTCAGGCGAGAATTCACTTCTGCCCGTTGTACTCTATACAACGAATAAAGAGAAATTGCGATTAGCGGCAATGCATACCACAGTCTGATGAACCCAATAAAAAATATGATTAGTGGCAACATCAGATAACCGAGGCTAATACAGTGAAGTTTGTTATTCATACCAGTTAACTCTTATTATGGTTAATATCTATTTTTTCTCCATTGTATTCAGCGGCTAAATAAGGCGGCCGATTCTTTGTCTCATTGAATATGCGCCCCAGGTATTCTCCCATAATCCCCAAACAGATTAGCTGTATACCACCAAGGAATAGCATGATGCAAACCAACGTGGTAAAACCTTGAATGGGGTCGCCCAATATGATTCTTTTAATCAAATAGAACAAAAGAGCGAAGAAAGAAAGGAGAGCAATCGCCCCCCCCGAAATGCTGGCAAAGCGCAATGGAGCTGTAGTAGAGGACGTTATGCCTTCTATTGCCAAATCAAACAACGAGATGAAGTTCCAATTACTTGCTCCAGCCACCCGGTCTCCGCGGTCAAAGACAATCTCTTTTTTTCTGTATCCTATCCAACAGAACATGCCTTTCGTATAGCGCTCAGACTCTCTCAGTTGCTTTAGTGCATCAATGCATACCCGGTCCAACAGTCTGAAATCACCGACATTTTGCAATACGTCGAATCTGGTAGTGCTTTCCAATATCCTATAAAAAAGCAAAGAGCACTTTCTTCTCAACCATGACTCTTGTCCCCGGTTTGCCCGTTTTGCATAGACATCCTGATAGCCCTCTTCCCAATATCTGAGCATTTGGGGTACCAATTGTGGAGGATCCTGCAAGTCTGCATCCATTATTACCATACAATCTCCTGTCGCATAGTCGAAACCTGCTAACATGGCATTCTCCTTGCCAAAATTTCGGGAGAGATTCACATAGTTGATACGGTTGTCCTGCTGACGGAGTTGCGCAATCAGCTCCAAGGTATGGTCTTTGGAACCATCATTGACAAAAAGAACCTCCCATTGGTATTGCTCTTTCATGCTGTCCATAAGATCGAGCAATGCTTCATACAAGGAAGGCAGACTTTTCTCCTCATTGTATGCAGGTATTAATATCGAAACCTTTTTCATGCCTTATGTATTATGAATTTAATCGCTATGAAACTAAAAAAAACAGAGACAATTAACATTGGTACATATGCAACATCGGAATTAAGTCCAAGCTGCTGTACAAACAAAGACATGAGCCCCATCCGTACAACAAAGAGATTCACTAAGTGTACGGAAATTATTCCAAGAAGATTGGTCAATGTTTGTCTTACCTTAAATGTCCACTTCGTAGTGAGATAATAATTTACGGTCAAACTCACCAAATATCCTATCACTAAGGCCACTTGATAGGGAACAATCGTCTTTGCTGCATAGAACAAGGCTGCATCTATGCCAGAGGCAATCACACCGACAATGCAGAACCGTATAAATTCTGCCAGATTGCGCCTTTTGTCGTCTGCTGTCAATTTGTTTATCATCGTTACATTTTTAGTACATGCCTACATAACCGTTCAGAGATTATTATCCGTATAATCCGTGTTATCCGTGTTCGAACTAATAATCAGAGGTCTCACTTGGCTGTCCGATTGAATACCGTTTATGTTCCGCAGAGTATTATCATGTGGTTCATATACCTGTCCCTCTGACTCTCAGTTTAGAGACTAATTGCATCAACAGAGAATCCTTAAAGAAATACAGGATTAAGCCATATACCAATATGCCAGAGCAACCTTGAATTATAAGAGTCTGAAGGTCTGAGATATTCAATTTTTGAATGCACAACAACACAAAAGCTAATACTATACATCCTAACAAATAGGCAAAATGGTCTTTCTTGAAGAAAATGACAGGTATATACTTCCTTCCAATAATGTACATGAATACAGTTGTTGCTATTTCTGCACCCACATAAGCTATGGAAGTACCAACGTAAGAGAAAGACGGTATCAAACAAAGGTTGAGAATCAAGTCAACAACTGCGCCAATAGCACAACACAACGTCACTATATTGACTTTTCCCTTAGGGAAGAGTACCTGAATACCCATCACATTAGAGACTGCGACCATAAGGATAATAGGAGCTATGATTTGAGAAGAAAGTATTGAATTCTCAAATGATGTACCACACATTACCCGTATTAACGAAGGAGCACAGACAACAAGTGCAACCGTAACTGGCATTGAGATGGCCAATGTGAAATCGTATGACTTCTGTATCAGACTTGCATATTCTTCATCCTTACTCTCCGCAATAAGGTGGGATGCCCTTGGCATCATTACCGAACCCAGACAGGAGGACATTTGCAATAGCATTTTCATAATCTTAGTAGCTGTGGCAAAGTAGCCTACAGCCAACGCATCTTTCATGAAGCCAAGCAAAACTGGGTTCAACTGGAGGTAAATGCTCGTCATTATATTGAGGGCAAAAACTTGGGAAGCTGGTTTTAGATGACGAAAAATATTGAGTTTGGAAAAGATGATGTTCTCTCTATGTATGTATTTTCTCAGTCTAAAGAAGTTGAACAAATTTCCTCCCAACACACCCAATACAGTGTAAGCGCCATAGTAAATCAAATCATCTTTAGTCTTGACAAAAATAAAAAGCAATGTCATTGTGATCACCCTGATGACAAGTGCTCTAATTGTTATGTATTTGAAGTCCTCTATTCCTTGATAGAACCACTCACATCCAATAGTTCCAAACAGGATAGTGAGACTCAACACCAAAAACAGAGGGATTGACGAACTGATTTGCGGAACGAAGACACATAAAATGGCTACAACTAAATAGCCGAATATGGTCAACAAAGAATGGAGCAGGAGGATTTCCACTGTCGTCCTGTTCATTTTTACGACATCATTCCTATCTCGTGCTATTTCCCTAACAGCATACAATGGTATGCCCAAGCATGTGAACATTGCCACATAACCAATAATTGACGAGAAGAAGTTGACCTGCCCGATACCGTCTGCATCAATGACGCGACAAACATATGGAAATGTTATCAACGGAAACAACATCTGAGATCCCGTATTGACAAGATTGAGTATATAATTAACCTTTACCGATTGTGCCATATTTTGAATTTAATATGTGTGTACGCTATGCAACACAATAGAATCGCAATAATCATCATTATACACTGAACTGAATCTAGGTTTTTACCTAAAACATATTGGGCAACGAATATCAAGACATTACTCAATACTAGATAGTCCAACATGTTGTTGCCATAGATCCCTATCAGAATTTTATATTTTGATACAATCTTTAAATCTTTTATTTTACCCAAGCACACCCAATAGAAAGCGAGAGGAGTACATGGCAAGATTATCCAAAAGAAAGAAGGAGGAAAACGATTGGGAAACTTGTGACTTACCAAAGTGTAAGCTACCGTCATTCCTGTTAGCAGGAAAGATACATATAACATCTTCCTGTTCATTCTCATCCCTCGTTTGGCTATATAAATGCCCGAAAGATAAAACATGGAATATTGAAGCAAGGGGAAACATGCAAATTTTGTTGTTCCAACTAAAACCCCGAGCAATGGAATTTCCACATATTCATAAGGTATGCATGTAGAGATTAATGCAAGACAAATTACCCCCCCCCGCAGTCAATTTTGAGTTATACGAGCATATCGTGTTCATTGGTCGATACAGAAACCAGACCAATGGCATAAGCATAGCAAAACTTAAAATAAACTCGGAATAACCTGGAATCTGCCACAAACACAATATCTTAAATATTATAAGCAAATTCAAATTTTGAGATACAAATAATGTATATGCAAATCCACTGATATAAAATGCGACCAACAACCGAATCATATTCTTTACCAACTTTTTCTTTAACAAGTCATCCTTTGGTTTCTTTAGGTATGCCAACTGTGTAGCACAACCAAAGGCAAGAAGGAAACCTGGAAATGTAATTGCGTTGATATAGGTTGAAAACATCCATATCATCGACCTGCCGGTCTCTCCGTTGTGTAATAGCTGAAAGACATGTGCTGCTATCATTCCAATTACGAGCAAGAGTTTAAACAAATCTAGCTCTACATTGCGAGTGTTATTTGATGTTTGAGTTGAAATAAAACTTTTTAATTTTATCATATACGTATCTATAGATTTCAGCCCAGAAGACACATCACAATATTGGAACATTTAAAAATATTCAATTTGAGTCCTCTTTCAAGTGCTTGTATTCCTAGAACTTAATCATTCTCCTATTCGTTATCCTTTTCTCGATTATCTTATCACCACGTCTTCCATATCAATGACGTACTTGCTCTTGATGCAGTCCATCATGGCTGTAAATTTGACATAAAGGGGGTGCCAGCTACAAATCAGATTGTCGAAGTCCTGTCTTTCTTGCGAATTCTTGAAGAAATCGAACTCTGCTTGACCGAAAATCATATCGCCTGGAGTTTTTGATTGTTCGTAATGTGCTACGCTGCTGAGAACCATGTCATGCCATGTGTCAAAGAAGTCGTGCACAAGATTGCTCATTCTCTGGTCATAGATGATAAAGGTGGAGGCATGTATGATGTCATTCCATGCATCGTGCATGTCGAATATCTTGGTTTTGACTCTGGCTGGACCACGTCCGAAGTAGTCGTCCATCAAGGGCACATACATGTGTCGCATAAGAAAGCGAATGGTTGTCTCGTCACTCTCTTTCTTCTTTTGCTCTGCACTGTCGGCTTTGCCTCCAATATTCTGTATGGCTGTGGTAGCATTGGGTGCTATCTGCACCACACCACCGTAGATATTGTATATAGTTTCTTCCATAGGTCGGTTTGGAGGGTCTGTCAAGACCCCTAAAAAGGGGGCTCGAGTGAATGGGCTTGTATTAACGACATGAGTGCCATGCCTCGTTGATGTACTTGCGGATGTTTTTAGCTCCCACAGATCTCACAGAGAACACAGATTTATTTTTTTCGAACACGGATCGCATGGATGAACACGAATACTATTCCACAGAACTCACAGAGGACACAGATTTAGTTCGAACACGGATAGCACGGATGACACGGATAGAATTCCTGAAAATTCACGGGCAATCCACGGGCATTCGTGTTCGAAACAAAACATGACAGTTCTTCCGCCAAGACATTATTAACCTTTTAACTTAAGTATTACTAACTGTCTGAAGGTCGCCTGAGACCCCGAAAAAAGGGTCCCGGAAGAAGGGTTCATTTCACTCGACTCAATTGATCGATTCACTCGAGTGAAATCATCAATCGAGTCGAGTGAATCAAAAACTGGTATTTTGGGGTATTTTCACCCCCTGTAAAACCGATTAAGATATCGGATAGTGGAGATTGCCAAAACGACAACCCCAGAATACGGTGACATCATGGTTACAAAAAGTGCTGGTGTCGGAAGACCTCCACCTTATCTATATATAGAGACAGTGGCGAAACTGCCACTGACGGCGGCACTTGCGGTACGGCAGCATCCTCATGCGACTCCTGTTGAAGAGAAAACATAAATCACCATGAATGAACCACGAATTACCAAAAATTTTATTTCGGGAATTCACTGGTAATGGACTGGAGTATAGTAGGTGCGGTGTCCCACCGCACCTTTAGTTAGAGATGTGACGTGGGACACGTTGCTTATTACCGAACGTTTTGGATAAAATCAAGACCAAACTTCTCGTACCATTGGAATTTCAAATCAGAACTAACCAATGTTGCCTTGTCTGAAATAGCCTGGGCAACAATCAGCCTGTCGAATGGTTCTCTATGGTCTTTGATTATTGGTAATGAAGCATAACACTGAAAATTCGTTTCTGTTATCGGTAATATTGATATCAGCATAGAATCCAAGCCTTCCAATATATCTTCAGCTTTGAAAGGTTTGCCATTTTGTTTGCGCCAACTTACCTTCCCTATTTGGAACAAATGAATCAGTTCATGCACACAAGCAGTACTTGTATAAAGAGTGTTGGAATAATCGAATATCATTCCTAACACATCTCTATCCAAAGACTCATGGTCTCCTAACAAGAAAACCAATATATTGGTATCAAGATAAAGTCTCATTTCAGCACAGCTTTCAGGTCATTCACCTCCAAGAACATAGTTCTATTCTTGGAGAAGAACCACTCTCCAGCCT
Organism: Alistipes ihumii; assembly: GCA_963626085.1. Lineage (GTDB taxonomy): Bacteria > Bacteroidota > Bacteroidia > Bacteroidales > Bacteroidaceae > Colivivens. The sequence goes on from CAVFVJ010000004.1 coordinate 98,668, forward strand.
TGTTGAGTTTCTTAGGCATCTGCTTTCTAAGTTCCTCAAAATTAATTTTTTCACCCATAATAAATGTCTTTTTAGAGCAATACATGTGCAAAGATACAATATTATTTTGAAACCACGAAGGATTTGGCACAAAGTGCGATATGCCCAATATTATTTTTATTGCCATTGCTTATTGTCCCGAACAAGAACACGGATGATTTGTTTAGAACACGGATATCACGAATAATACGGATAATCTTATCTCCCACAGATTTCACAGATGGCACAGAAGGATTGAGAAACAACTCAATCCTCATTGCCGCCAATCACATTCTTAATTATCTCGTCAACCACATAGTCGAAGTAATAAGCCTTGAGATAAGTATTATTACGACTCATCACTTCATCAACAGTGAATTGGTCTATTATGTGTGTCACAAAGAAAGACTCTTTGTTTAACGGTTTATTAAGCCATTCATTTCTGATTGGTATCGTAAATTCAGGATAATGATTTTTGGTAGAAATCAGCACCGCATAAAACAAGCCATCTTCATAATCTTGTAAATATTCCTTTGACAAGACCAATGCTGGATGAGGTAATATGCTACCGTCTGGAAGTTCAAACGGGACCTCTATAATCTCACCTTGATTTACTCTTGTGACAACCATTTTGACATAGCTTTAATCATTCTTTGAGACTTTCTATGCTTATATTGACGATAGTCGAGACTCGATAGATCTGGATGATTTGTCGCATCCCACGATGGGAACTGAGCCAACTCTCTGTCAAGTTCTTCATCGGTCTTGGTGCGATATTTGCTCTTATAAACATCCTTGGATTTTCCATTCAAAATCACCAAACAAGAGTTTAGTTTGTCTATATCCGATGACATAGAGATGGCATCCATCAAATTATGTCTAATTTCCTGAACTGACATTGCAGACCTAACTGCAGGTGCTGCTTCTGCCACCACATCTACAACTATGCCATCATTCGGAACCTTATATTTATCATTATTCATATGCATCGACATCATGGTTGGTCAGCAAAGTTACGTACTTTCTTTCACTCCACCAAATGAACACGAATGTTTTTTATCTCCCACAGATCTCACAGAGAACACAGATTTATTCTTTTTTTCGAACACGAATAACACGAATATTTATCTCCCACAGATCTCACAGAGAACACAGATTTATTCTTTTTTTTCGAACACGGATATCACGGATATTTTTAGCTCACACAGATATAGACGGTCTATTCTTTGACTCTACTACAATTAAATGCAGCATTATTTACGCCATGAGTCCCATGCCTCGTTGATGTACT
>CAVFVJ010000005.1:0-52925 GCA_963626085.1 Alistipes ihumii
ACGGAAACGACCGTTGTTCTTCAGCGTGTCGATGGAGATGATGGTCTTGTCGTAATAGTCAAAGGGATTCTTATTGAGTGGTATCTCACTCTGAATCCTTGCCACTCCCACACTGTCAAGACGGACAAGTGGGATGGCAAAGCGGTTCCATATTTCCTCCTGGAACTGGGCAAGGATACTCTTCAGCGCACAAACGAGGATACGCTTGCCACGCCCACGTCGAATCATCTCGCTAAGGAAGATACCCACCTCAATGGTCTTTCCCAAGCCCACGCCATCGGCAATGAGCAGACGGGGGTGCGGCAACTCAAGAGCCTTGAGTGTCGGTTCCATCTGATAATCGGCAATATCATAAGCACCTCCCTGCGCCACAGTTATCTTCTGAGAGCAGAAGGCATTGTTGCGAATAGCCGTCTCAATGAGCAGACGTGTCTTGCGCCAGCGTGGGTCGGTGTCGGCAACAAGTTGTGTATTGGTTGGACTCACAATATCAATGTTCTTGTCAATGCTCGTATCAAAAATGAAACGATGGTTCTTGACCAGTTCGCTGATGCCCACAACGTGAAGCAAGTAGTTGCCGTTCACGTCGGGTTCAACATTCGTAATGAGAAATTCCTCACCACGCACGGATATTCTCTGTCCTGATGAAAAGTTTGCCATGCAGTTACCTCTTTATTTCTAATGAATCACTTTACATATCACGTACTGATTTTCTGGATGGTACTCATTTTAGTACAAAACCAGCAGTCTTGGCTTATGACTCCGTGCAAAGTTAGTCAATTTATTCAAGAATCGATTGTTCTACGAGGCATTTTTGTAATCATAGATACTTCTGAATATGGCAAACTTATGACTGTATCGAAAAAGAGGTCGACAAAGCCCCTAAACACCCCTTTTATTTCACCAAAGTGAAACGATCAAAACACTCGAGTGAAACGATCAAAACACTCGGATGAATCAATCAAAACACTCGAGTGAATCGATCAATTCACTCGAGTGAAATAATACCTCTCTCTAGAGCCTTTTTCAAAGGCATTTTGGCACTTTAAAATATCAACATTTGAATGTTCATAAATCAAGAAGCAGACGGTGTGTCTGTTGTATCCTCTGTAGCCTGCGTTTCCTCCGTCTTATCATCCACGAAGTCGGTTTCCCCTGCTCCCACAAGAATATTATACCATGAGATGACCTTCCGCATATCGCTCACATGTACGCGGTCGGTATCGTAGTTGGGAAGCACCTTTGCGAAGAAAGCGATGACCTCATCACTGTCCGCCTTCTTGCCATTTATGTCGACAGCCTTACCATCGTATTCCTTCTTTATCGAGTCGAACACATTTGGCAGCGGAGTTTCCTTACCGTCGTTGGTATATATGGATATGTCGGCTACCGACACCACCCTATCAGTGGCATATGCAGGCATGCGTTTCCTCTTCTCGTCCATTGACTCCACTATCAGCATGTTTGCGCCTCTGCTCACCAGTTTATAGAGACCGGGCTTGCCTGATATAGCCAGAATTTCCTTGATCATATTGTCTTTGCTTTTTGTAATAGATTATATTTTTATGTTCTGTAATTGTTTCAGTATGTTATTGTTGCCGTTGTTGATTATGCAGAAGTCTGCAAGACGCATCTTGACCGCCTCGGGAGTTTGAGTCTTTATACGACGTATCACCTCCATACGGTTGAGTTTATCACGATGGATGATACGGTGTATACGCACATCGTCAGACGCATATACGTACAGCACCTTGTCAACAAGTTGGTCAAAACCAGACTCATACAGTATGGCACATTCCATGAATATGACATCCGCATCCTGCAACCTGCTCCACATCTGGAAGTCGAGTTTCACCTTGGGGTGTACCAATGCGTTGATCTTCTCGCGGTTTTCATTATTCGCATAAAGAAACGCAGCGATGACAGGCTTGTTGAGCTCACCGTTCTCGGTATAAGCGTCAGCTCCGACAAGTTCCACCAGGCTAGACTTCACCTCCGCATCGTCCTTCATAAGACTGCGTGCCCGGTCGTCACAGCTATAAACCGGAAAACCTTGTTTTCTGAGGATATTGGAGACATACGTCTTTCCGCATCCCATTCCACCTGTAATTCCTATTATCATAAGTCATTCATCTTGTTGTTCAATCACATAATCCACGTACTCGGGATTTATCTTCACGTTATAAATACCACTGGGTTTGTCGCGCACGACCAGCCGGCATTTGCTGTCGCCTGTCTTGATGGCATTGAAGTCGACAGCCACAAGGAAGTCGTCCGCTGCAATCTTACTGAACATCGTTGCGCTGACACGGAAGGACACATCCACCATGAGTGGGAACGTGCGCAACACTTTATCCTGCGGTATATTCACACAGTAGACCGGTACCTTGATCGTCTTACTGGTAAACAAGTCCACGCACGCCTTGACTCTCACTGAGTCTGGCACCATCTTCACGCCGCGTATCTTCTGCAGCCCCATCCTGAACTGGACGGTGTCCTCTACATCAGTGTATGTCACTGGCTCGGTATAGACCGCATGAATGGTGTCATACTGCGGAGACGGTGCATAGATATCGACATACTGCGGTGTCAGTAACAGTTCACACAGGATATGCTGGTCGGAAGTCCTCACCTTTCCAGTGAAAACCACCGGCACTCTACGGTGTTCGCCCATGGAATAGTATATTTCCACAGAAGAGGGGTTTACCGATGAGTATGAGATGCCCGTAGGCAATTCTCTCGTCATGGTCTTCTTCCAGATGTAATTGTCAATGCTGAGCACCCCACCTATCCTCGACATGTCGGAATAGTCGATGTCAAGTACCTTATCAGCCCCCGACAACACGTACTGCAGTACCACAAACCCTTGTCCAGATATGGACACCGTAACGGTCTGGGGTACGTCGGACGTGAATATCACGTTCTTTGGCACATTGATTATCCGCAGCGCATACTCTATATTGACTGTGGTATGGTCCTTGAATGTCTGGGAGAACCAGAAAGCGATGGAGGCGAGAAGGAACACACAGAAGATAAGAATCTCCTTGTTAGTTTTGAAGAAGCGTATCTTGTACGCCACCCGTCTCAACCCAATACCAAGCCTATCTGTCAGCACCCTCAGTCCAGATTCCATACCGTCAGCCTTCAACCTGTCACCTACGCATCAGTGCATGTGCAACATCACTTCTGTACTGCCTGAGTGGAGTCAGCGAACACGTAATTGCGATCGACCTGTACCACTACGCCCTTAGCCACTTCGAGGCTCAGTACACCAGTTGCACTGTCAATTGACTTCACCACACCGTACACACCACTGGCTGTCACGACCTTAGAGCCGACATCAAGTGCGTTACGGAACTTCTGGATCTCTTTCTGACGCTTCTGCTGCGGACGTATCATGAAGAAATACATGATTGCGAACAGGAGCACCAACATGATAATCATTGTGTAGTCGAACCCTCCAGAGTTTTGGGTTGGAGCTGATTGCAGTAATACTAAATCCATAATACAATTGTTTTACTTGTTTCTATTTTTTCATTATCTTATGTTCTTTCTTCAATTTCTTTGCCAAACTGTCAAGCATACCATTGATGTATATGTAACTCTTCTCGGTACTGTAGTATTTGGCAATCTCAACGTATTCGTTTATGGTGACCGACACAGGTATGTCGGGGAATGACAGCAACTCTGCAAATGCCACCTGCATGATGGTCACATCCATGTCAGCGAGACGGTCGAACTCCCAGTTCTTGGTACTCTCACTAATCAGCGAACGGCAGTTGTCACCCTCTTCCACTGACCTACGCATGAGACGTTCGGCAAACTCGCGGTCGTTGTCGAAACGGAACTGCGGAACCAGAGGCGTGTCAGCGTCGGAGTCTTCTCCGAACGACTTGATGGTCTTTAACACGAACGTGTCGACTACTCCCCTGTCATCGTTCCAGTACACACTCTTGTCCTCAAGATTCTCATCAAGGTCTGAAGACTTGGCAAGTACGTTCGAAAACAGCTTACGCCACAAGTTACGGTCATCCTCGTAAGTCACTGGTTCTTTCACCATATAGGCCGCATAATCCACCGACTCAGTAATCTCACCGTAGAGTTTTTCCAACAGTTTGCGGTCGTCAGCCCAACTTAGTTTGCGCGACTCCACATAGTCCATCAACTGATGGTTGGCAGCAAGCTGCGCAACGAAACGGTTCTCCACGAAGCGAAGACTTACAGGAGTGTCCACATGAAGCAGTCTGTTACGCTCAATCTGTCCATAAACAACCTCATCTGCCATACGGGTGATGTCGACCATTAACAGAAGCAGATAATTGTACAAATCATAAGCTTTCGTCAGACTAAGGGACAATTCCTTCACCACACTCTCCACAGTCTTTCCCCCGTTCATGCGATAGGCATACAGAAGTTGGACAACTATCAGTCTTATCAACGTTCGATTTATCATAACAAAGAACTCTCGTTTTTATTTTCTGATGCAAAATTAAAACTTTTCCCGAAGAATACTTGCATGAATCAAAAAAAAAAGACAATTTTGCACTGCAATTATTTGTAGAACCCACTAAAATAACAAGAAGATGACGAATGCAGACAAAGGGATTGTATTCTCGGAAAGCGTAAAAGCAGGGAAACGTACTTACTATTTTGACGTAAAACAAAGTAAGAACGGAGAGAAATACGTGTCGATTACCGAAAGCAAGAAAATCGTGTCCGGACCGGAAGATGACCCTCAGACATCCTACGAGAAGCACAAGATATTCCTCTACAAGGAAGACTACGACAAGTTCCTCAGCGCACTTCAGAACACCATCGCAGAGGCAAAGGACGGACTCACTAAGGAAGACTCACTGTAAGGGATTACGGCTGTAACTGGGAAAACAAAATCCGATAACTGGAGAAAAAGTTTTCGCCAACTATAAAAAAAAAGTCCGATGACTGTTCTAATGTCATCGAACCCATGGAGCGAGGTCGGTACCCGATTCGAACGGGTGTACACGGTTTTGCAGACCGTTGACTAAGCCTCTCATCCAACCGACCAATTGCTTGGCTGAGCCTTAAGCGAGTGCAAAGGTAGAAAAAACATTTGGTTCCGCAATGCATTACTGGCAATTATTTTCTAATTTTGCAGTAAAATACGTTTCTGAATGGACAAACTTAACTCTTTATACTCCAAAATAAGGCTATTCAGTCAGAAGAAGATGCTGATGGGACAAGGCGACCGGATACTGGTTGCACTGAGCGGAGGTCCCGACTCAGTGTTCCTCTTGCGCTACCTTCTACACAACCACCATCAAATCGAGGCTGCCCACTGCAACTTCCATTTGAGAGACGAGGAGAGCATGAGGGACGAGCGGTTCGTACGTGACCTATGCACCAAACACGGGGTGAAACTACACTTGAAGGACTTCAATACAGAAGAAGTGGCACAAAGCCATGGTATAAGCATCGAGATGGCAGCGAGAGACTTGAGATACGAATGGTTTGAGAAAGTTCGACAAGAAAACAGTTGCACATGTATAGCAGTAGCGCACCACAGGGACGACAACGTTGAGACCTTACTGCTCAACCTAATCAGAGGCACTGGACTCAAGGGGCTCAAAGGCATGCAATCAAAGAACGGGCACATCATCAGACCATTGCTGTGCGTCAGTCGTAAGGATATCGTCAATGGGCTACAAGAAATGGGACAGGACTATGTGACAGACAGCACAAATGCCATAGACATGTACTGCCGCAACAAGGTGAGACTTGACGTGATGCCTCTGTTGAAAAGTATCAATCCCGCAGCCGATGAGAATATCGCACGAACAATGGAAAACCTCAATGAGGCGTACAACGTGTACAGCGATTGCATTGACAGAAGTATCGGTGACTGCACAGAAAAGGACAACGACACCTTATATATATATATAAAGAGGTTGTTAGACTACACCTCTCCCCTATCTGTCCTCCACTCCATTTTGGAACAGTACGGTTTCAACAGAGAACAGACGAAGAGTATCCTCTCATGCAGTGACACTGGCAAGACCTTCGACTCTCCGTCCCACCGTCTCATAACAGACAGAGACCGATTCATCGTGCAACCCACGGAATCCAATCAACCGCAAACCGAGATTCCACTGTCTGACTATACTGGCATTTCATTGAGAACTGTCAGCAAGGACAATCTCTCGATAATCAAACAATCCGAATACGCCTATATAGACAAAGCCAAGGTAAAAGGACAACTCACACTCCGTACTGTAAGACAAGGCGACTCATTCATTCCCTTTGGAATGAAGGGAAGAAAACTCATAAGCGACTATCTGACAGACATCAAGCTCAACCTGTTCGAAAAGCGCAGGCAATTGGTGGTTTGTGACGGCTCGGATATTGTATGGGTCGTAGGGCGCAGAAGTTCGGACATATATAAGGTGGATACGACCACCAATGATATCATCATACTGAAACTCGAACAGAACTAAATCTTCTCTCCGTAAGCCAAGTCACCTGCATCGCCCAGCCCCGGTACGATATAAGCATGTTCGTTGAGTCCTGGATCGATGGCAGCGCACCACAGCGTTACATGAGGATTGTCGCGGAACGACTTTTTGATGTACTCCACCCCTTTCTTCGCTGCAATGATGCAACAAAGATGCACCTCAGATGGAACACCTTTCGTACAGAAAGTCTCGTAGCCCAGTTCCATACTTCCACCAGTGGCAAGCATCGGGTCTGCAATGATAAGAGTCTTGCCATCCAACTTCGGACTTGCTATATACTCTATCTTAATGCCAACAGTCTCGCATTCCTTATCCTTGTAATAGCGATAAGCAGACACAAACGCATTGTCGGCACGGTCGAACACGTCAAGGAATCCTTGATGGAACGGAAGTCCTGCACGGAAGATAGTACCAATCACTATGTCATTGTCTGGAGTACTTACAGGAGCCACACCCAGCGGAGTCTGTATGTCCTTGGTGGAATAAGTCAGCCGTTTGCTCACCTCATACGCCATCACATTACCTATACGCACCATGTTATTTCTGAACTTTGCCCTGTCGCCCTGTACCTCCACACTCCTCAGTTCGGAAAGATACTGATTGAGGACAGAATTGGTCTCCGATAAGTTGATTACTTTCATTTTCTCTGTTTTATACTACTGATTTGTACTGCAAATTTACAAAGAAAAAGTCAAAAGACTTTGTCCGTTGCTTTTATTTTAGTAACTTTGCAGAGTATATTGTATTCATATAAACGAACTATGGGATTATTAGATATTTTCAAGAAGAGACAGAAAGAGAATGTCGGAGGCATGGAGGACTTTATGACCTTGATAAAGGTCTACTTCCAGAGTGTGCTTGCCGCCAACTTGGGAATTTCCAACCTGTCGGCACTGCCCGACATGGCAGCATTCAAGAGGTCTCTGCATGTCGCCACTGTCAACAACAAATTGGGAGTCGGTGAAAAGAAGGCATGTCAGAAGATGCTGCAGGATCTCTATGGCATCAGCGATGGCTTTTTCAAGGAAATTGACCAGAGCATAAAGAAAGGCTGCAAAAACCAAATGGAAGTAAGGAACTACCTATTCCTTTTCCAAGGCTACACACAGGAACTGATGATGCTGGTGGGCAACCTCATGAAATGGAAGTTCAGAATACCGTCATTCCTCAAGAAAGCCCTCCGGACTATGATTGAGAAAACGGTCAACGACATATTCACCAGAAATGTCTGGAAGGACGACGGTGTACGCAAGTCGGTCTATTCAGTAAGGAAATACCAGAAAGCGTTGGGATTCTCCGAGGCATGGACCACTGAATATGTCTACAACATGATTACTCTCGCCAAGAAAGAGCCAAGACCGTCACAGGACGACCTCGACAAGGCGGAAGGTAAGATGAAGAAATAAATCACAGTCCAGAACGGTTTAAGATGACCAGCGAGGAAAGGAAGAAACTGCGACTGTTTGAAGCAAAAGTGCAGCAACTCATAAATCAGTACAGGTCGTTGCGCCAGGAGAACGACAGCCTCAAGGAAACTATCCAGACGAGGGACGACACGATAAAAAGCCTCAACGCCAAACTGGAAACAAGCCGTAAGGACTATGACAATCTGAAAACAGCCAAGATGATGGTGATAAGCGACGGAGACTTGCAGTCTGCCCGTCAACGCGTCACAAGGCTGGTGCGTGAAGTAAACAAATGTATAGGGCTGCTCAAGAAGGAAGAGGTCAGCGGTGACGACTGAACCGATTCTGACGAGCATACATACAATATGTAGATGGAAGGGTACAAGCTGACAATACACGTAGCGATAGACGGAGTGACACTACCGATGACCGTCACCAGCGCGGACGAGGAGGAAATCATCCGGAAGGCCGCAAGCAACGTGAATCAGTTGCTCATCAAAGTACGTGAGAAGTACAGCGCTGTCCCCAACGACAGATATTATGATGTGATGGTGATGCTCAATTCCGAAGTCAAGGCACTCAACGCAGCAAAGGAGAGCGACTCCGCTCCTGTGTTCGAAGTGCTGGACGACATCGAGAAAGACATTGACGCACTGCTCGCAGAGTAATGACATTCTGTCTGCCCCACCCTATCGTACACAATCAGAAAACCACACGCACAATTTCAGAATGCATACGGCAACGATGCAGACTGGCTTTGTGCGTATTAATAATAACAAAAACAAACAGACAATGTCAACAACAACCATTATTATCGTATCAGCGGTAGCACTCATCATAGGAGCCGCCATCGGATATGTTCTGTTCAGATATATTCTAAAACAGAGTTACAACAGATCCATTACCGAAGCACAAAAGGAAGCTGAGAACATAAAGAACAAGAAGCTCCTTGAAGTGAAAGAGAAATTCCTCAACAAGAAAGCAGAACTGGAAAAGGAAGTGGCACAGCGCAACTCCAAATTCCAGCAGATAGAGAACAAACTCAAGCAGAGAGAAATATCACTCAACCAGCGTCATGAGGAACTCATCCGCAGGAAGCAGGAATGCGACAGTCTCAACCAAAGTCTTGAGGCAAAGATTGCCAACAACGACAAGAAACGTGCCGAACTCGAAGAGCTCACTGCACAGGAGCGCACCAAACTGGAGCAAATCAGCGGTCTCTCAGCTGAACAGGCGAAGGAACACCTCGTACAAAGCATGAAGGACGAGGCAAGGGCACAGGCACAGCAGTACATCAACGAGATTGTTGACGATGCCAAACTCACTGCCAACAAAGAGGCTAAACGGATTGTCATACAGACCATACAGCGTGTCGCTACGGAAACAGCCATCGAAAACTCCATCACCGTATTCCATCTGGAGAACGATGAGATAAAGGGAAGAGTCATAGGACGCGAAGGGCGTAATATCAGGGCATTGGAAGCAGCAACAGGTACCGAACTTGTTGTCGACGACACTCCAGAAGCTATCGTCATCAGTGCGTTCGACCCGGTACGCCGCGAGATTTGCCGACTTGCACTACATCAACTCGTAGCTGACGGTAGAATACACCCAGCACGTATCGAAGAGGTTGTAAACAAAGTGAAGAAACAACTTGAAGAGGAAATCATTGAGACTGGAAAGCGCACTGCCATCGACATGGGAATTCACGGACTCCACCCTGAGCTCATACGACTGATAGGTAAGATGAAATACCGCTCATCCTATGGACAGAACCTGTTGCAGCACGCACGCGAGACAGCCAACTTGTGTGCTGTCATGGCTGCGGAACTGGGACTGAACCCCAAGAAAGCACGTCGTGCCGGACTCCTCCACGATATAGGAAAGGTGCCTGACGAAGATCCAGAAACTCCACACGCACTCTACGGAGCGAAGATTGCCGAGCAGTGCAAGGAAAAACCAGATATCGTGAATGCAATTGGAGCACACCACGATGAGGTAGAGATGACAACCCTGTTGGCTCCGATAGTACAGGTGTGCGATGCTATCTCAGGTGCACGCCCGGGTGCACGCCGAGAGATTGTTGAGGCGTACATCAAACGTCTGCACGACCTTGAAGAACTGGCAATGAGCTATCCTGGAGTAACCAAGACCTACGCCATTCAGGCTGGTCGCGAACTGCGTGTCATCGTGGGTGCGGACAAGATTTCGGATGCAGACATCGAGATTCTCAGCGCAGACATCGCGAAGAAGATACAGAACGAGATGACCTACCCTGGACAAGTGAAGATCACTGTCATCCGTGAGACCCGTTCCGTAAGTTTCGCCAAATAAACAATGCTGCAACTACAAGACTATGAGGCACAAACAGTATCTGATTGTCTTGGCAGTTGTAGCCACACACTGCTCCGCACAAGTGACGCCACTTGTGCGGGACATTTCGTATATGGCTGAAACCAACGCTGTGGTAAGCGACAACAGCACTGCCCCTTTTTGGTTCACCAATAACAAATATGGTCTGTCGTCCGCTGAAGGCAATTCGGGTTACCTTCGCACTGCTGTCAGACGTGACTTGAGTGCTGACTCCACACGCACATGGCGCATAGGATACGGAGCGGACTTAGTGGTTCCTGTGAACCACACATCAGACTTTTTTGTACACCAACTCTACGCACAGGTCGGATACAAGCGTTTCCGCCTCACCCTCGGAGCCAAGGAACTGCCTATGGAGTTCAACAACAGGGAACTGAGCTCGGGCGATATGGTGATAGGATGTAATGCACGTCCCATACCGCAAGTGAGGATTGAGATGCCCGACTTCTGGTACATACCCGGGACTGACAGATGGCTCGGGATAAAGGCACATGTATCTTACGGGTGGTACACCGACAACAACTGGCAGGAAGAGACGACAGAGAAACGCAAGCTCTACTCCACAAACTCACTCTTCCACAGTAAGGCTGTCTATGCCACCTTAGGTCGCAAAGACCGTTTCCCCGTCACCCTCGAAGGAGGCTTACAGATAGCGACCCAGTTCGGTGGCGAGGCATGGAACGTTTCGCAAAGGGCAGACGACACACGACCTGGTTTCAGTTCGCACGTACAGATGGGAAGCGGACTGAAGAACTACTTCAACGCACTTACCATGGGTGGCAGTGACCCAAACGACGGTGACTACCAGAACGCAGAGGGCAATCATCTGGGTAGTTGGCACGGTAGCGTCACCCTCCACATGCGAGACTGGTCAGTACGCGGCTACTTCGAGCATTTCTTCGAGGATCATTCCCAACTTTTTCTGCAATACGGGTGGAAGGACATGACATGGGGAGTGGAAGCACACCTGCCTGCCAATCCGTTCGTGTCTGCCGTTGTCATGGAACTGCTCTCGACGAAAGACCAGACTGGTGGCATCTACCATGACAAGACATCCAGTCTACCCATACAGATAAGCGGAAAGGACAATTATTACTGCAACCATATCTACGGAGGGTGGCAGCACTGGGGCATGTCGACTGGCAACCCACTGCTCATCTCCCCTATCTACAACAGCGACGGCAGCATCAGTACCAAGCACAACAGGGTGAAGGCATTCCACACCGGCATTAGCGGTGACCCGTGCCGGTCGCTCCACTACTGCATCCTCTATACACACATGCGTTCATGGGGCACATACGATGCTCCGCTGCAAGACACAAAGTCCAACCACTTCATGTTGGCTGAGCTTACATACAAGCCGTTACGACTCAAGGGATGGTCAGCCACCGCTGCCTTTGGACTCAACCATGGGGACATAATCAAGAACAGCACCGGAGTGTCGGTGACACTGAGAAAGGAGGGACTAATCAAATGACAAGGAACACGCTTTTGCTTTTGCTCACGCTCGTGCTGGCGGCATGCGACAAGACAGACGTCAACGGAGACCTCGACGGCAACTGGCAACTCACCAGTTGGGTGGACAGGCAGTCGGGCGACACCGTGGCAACTAACCACAACCGCAGGATATACTACACTGTCAAGTACGACATACTGCAGACAAGAGATTTGGACAAGGGCTACGACACCTTCCACCTATCCTACTTCCACTACACGAGAGACTCCCTCTTCATCGACCGCACGTTCCACCGTCCGTTCGATACAGAAGAACCGATAGACTCACTCGCACGGTACGGTTGTACGCAAGACGGCAAATTCGCCATCAAGACACTTACAGGCAAACGACTCGTGCTGTCAAACGACCGAAGCGAACTTACCTTCCGCAAATACTAAGGGAATTACAATTCTAACCACCAATACAACAAATTGTTATATATATGGACAAGCAAATAAAGAAAGTCCTGGTTCTCGGCTCTGGTGCGCTGAAGATAGGCCAGGCAGGAGAATTCGACTATTCAGGTTCCCAGGCACTGAAAGCCCTCAGGGAAGAAGGCATCAGTTCGGTTCTTGTGAATCCGAACATCGCTACTATTCAGACATCTGAAGGTATCGCTGACAAGGTTTATTTCCTTCCAGTGACACCTTTTTTTGTAACCGGCATCATCAAGAAGGAACGTCCCGACGGCATCCTCCTTGCCTTCGGAGGACAGACTGCCCTTAACTGTGGCACGGAACTGTTCCTCAACGGCACTCTGAAGGAATATGGGGTGACCGTACTCGGCACATCGGTAGAGGCAATCATGAACACGGAAGACCGTGATCTTTTCGTAAAGCAACTCGACCAGATAAGTATCAAGACCCCGGTCAGTCACGCAGTGGAGAACATGGACGATGCTGTCAAGGCGGCAAGAGAGATTGGTTACCCAGTCATGATACGTTCCGCATACGCTCTCGGAGGACTCGGAAGCGGTATCTGTCCCAATGAGAACGAGTTCATCAAACTGGCGGAAAGTGCCTTCACTTTCGCCCCACAGATTCTGGTGGAGGAGTCACTGAAGGGTTGGAAGGAGATTGAGTTCGAGTGCATACGTGACAAGAACGACCATTGCTTCACCGTGGCAAGTATGGAGAACTTCGACCCACTGGGCATCCATACAGGTGAGTCCATCGTCGTCGCTCCGACCTGCTCACTCACAGACGAGCAGGTGAAGATGCTGCAGGAACTGACCATAAAGACTGTACGTCACCTCAATATCGTTGGTGAGTGCAACATACAGTTCGCATTCAACGCAGAGACAAACGACTATCGTGTCATTGAGATTAACGCACGCCTCAGTCGTTCGTCAGCCTTGGCATCAAAGGCAACTGGCTATCCTCTCGCTTTCGTGGCTGCCAAGATTGCGCTCGGCTATTCTCTCGACCAGATTGGAGAGATGGGCACACCAAACTCCGCTTATGTCGCTCCAAGCCTCGACTACATGATTTGCAAGATTCCGCGCTGGGACCTCACCAAGTTCACAGGAGTGAGCCGTCAAATCGGTTCATCCATGAAGTCTGTGGGTGAGATCATGTCCATCGGCCGCTCGTTCGAGGAGATGATACAGAAGGGGCTGCGAATGATTGGACAGGGCATGCACGGATTCGTTGGCAACGACCACACCAAGTTCACGGACCTTGACAGTGAGCTGGCAAACCCGACCGACCTGCGTATCTTCGCCATCGCTCAGGCACTGGAGGAAGGCTACACCATAGAGCGTATCGAGGAACTGACCAAGATTGACACATGGTTCATCTCTCGTCTTAAGCATATCGTTGACCTCAAGCACCAGTTGCAGTCACTCAACTCACTTGAAGAGATAACTCCCGAGTTCATGAAGGAGGTGAAGGCATGTGGATTCAGCGACTTCCAGATTGCACGCTTCGTGCTCAAGCCGTCAGGCAACATGGAAGAGGCAAACCTGCAAGTGCGCAAGTACCGCAAGAGCCTGAATGTACTGCCAGCGGTAAAACGTATCAACACCGTGGCAAGCGAGCACCCGGAACTGACCAATTACCTCTATATGACCTACGGCACGGAAGGATACGACGTGAACTACTACCACAACGAGAAGTCTGTGGTGGTGCTCGGTTCGGGTGCCTACCGTATCGGTTCGTCCGTGGAGTTCGACTGGTGTTCTGTAAACGCCATCAACACGGCACGCAAACTGGGATACAAGAGTATCATGATCAACTACAACCCAGAGACTGTAAGTACCGACTATGACGTGTGTGACAGACTTTACTTTGACGAACTGTCGTTCGAGCGTGTGCTTGATGTCATCGACCTGGAGCAGCCACGCGGTGTCATCGTGAGCGTGGGAGGACAGATTCCGAACAACCTGGCAATGAAACTCTACAGACAGGATGTCCCGATACTTGGCACGTCACCTGTCAGCATCGACCGTGCGGAAAACCGCAACAAGTTCTCTGCGATGCTCGACAAACTGGGCATCGACCAGCCAGCATGGCGTGCTCTCACCTCACACGAGGATATCAAAGAGTTTGTCAGCGAGGTTGGCTACCCCGTACTCGTACGTCCGTCATACGTCCTCTCAGGCGCGGCAATGAACGTATGCTACAGCGACGAGGAACTTGACCGTTTCCTCAACATGGCAACTGAAGTAAGCAAGGACTACCCGGTAGTCGTAAGTCAATTCATGCAGGACACCAAGGAGATCGAGTTCGATGCGGTGGCACAGCACGGTGAGATAGTGGAGTACGCCATCAGCGAGCACATCGAGTTTGCAGGTGTACACTCAGGTGATGCCACACTGGTGTTCCCTGCGCAACATGTCTACTACTCGACCATAAGGCAGTTGAAGAAGATAAGCCGACAGATTGCCAAGGAACTCAACATATCCGGACCGTTCAACATACAGTACCTTGCCAAAGGCTCTACGGTGAAAGTCATCGAGTGCAACCTGCGTGCATCACGCTCGTTCCCGTTCGTGTCGAAAATCCTAAAGCACAACCTCATCGACACTGCCACTCGCATCATGCTCGACGCACCATACTCAAAGCCAGACAAGTCGGAGTTCGACATCGACCGCATCGGTGTGAAGGCAAGCCAGTTCTCGTTCGCCCGTCTGCAGAACGCAGACCCAGTATTGGGCGTGGACATGAGTTCAACAGGAGAAGTAGGCTGTCTAGGCGACGACATGGGTGAGGCACTCCTCAACGCATTGGTAGCCACAGGATACAAACTGCCAAAGAAATCAATACTCATCTCTTCTGGTGGTGCACGTGGCAAGATGGACCTACTCGACGCTTGCAAGAAACTGCAGGAGAAGCACTATGACATCTATGCGACACACGGCACAGCAAAGTACCTGAACGAAAACGGAGTGAAAGTGACCACTGTTGCATGGCCTGACGAGAATGAAGGTCTGAATGTCATGGACATGATTGCACAGCATCAGTTTGAGTTGATTGTCAACGTACCTAAGAACCAGACAAAGCGTGAACTGACCAACGGCTACAGGATACGCCGCGCTGCCATCGACCACAACATCCCGTTGATGACCAACGCGCGCCTTGCCAAAGCTTTCATCGAGGCATTCACCGACAAGAAACTCGAAGACCTCCAGATTAAGAGCTGGCAGGAATATGTGAAGTAGTAGAAACAGGGATCTTACGAAGAGTGCGGTGGGACGTCATGTGGTTCAGCATCGCCTGTTATGTCTATACCGTCATTTCCCTCATCATCATAATTGCAATGGTGGTGGGGAAATAAAAGGAAACCGCCCGACCTTAGGCTTGGTGCTTAAAGTCGGGCGGTATTGTCTATGTGACTTACTGTGAAAATAAAAACCAACTGTGTTTCAATTACTTATAATGCAATATGATTTGCCGTGAAAATAAGATTACGCATAAAACGGCACATATGCAACATATTTGCGAGACTCGGAATCTGGCTTAGCTGCCAACAAGATAGTAGGTGCAGTGGCTCACTGCACAGACATTAAGATGTGACGTGAGCCACGTCACCTACTAATTAAGGTGGGTTCTATAAATTCCCACTAAATTAAGACCTATAGGTCAAAATTACCCACGTTTATACTGTGTTGCTCGCAGCAAACATTGTCACATATCGTAGACTAATGCTGTCTTGTCAACATAGACGTAGCCTCTGTCTATGATTTGCGATGCAAATAGTTCTTTTGACTGGATAAATTTGATGCAAGAAGAGTAACCACAAATGGTATGGCTGCATCCAAGTAGGTTATGTCGTAGGTAGACAAAAATACAGATGTCCAATTGTCATATGTATACATACTTAGTCCATAGGATATAATCGGAACAAGCAACAATATGACACCCGCATAAAGCATAAGCAGGCCATACTTGCCTTTCCAACTTAACGACATCAGTAATGCAACAAGAACCAGTACCAATGCTGCCAACGGGCTTCCCTGTCTGAATTGCAAGGAGAACGGGTTGTTGGCTGCTCCGAATAACTCGTCCGCATTCCATATGACCAAGGGCAGAAAGGTAAGGACAAACACTCCGATGACGACGACAGGTATTAACAATTGCTTATTCCAACTGAGCCTTATATAGTCGGGAAACAACAGTATGAACAACGGAAAGGCAACACTAAGTCTTGTTGACAGCCATACTCCTACGCAGATGGCAAGTACCCACGGAGAATTCTTCAGACTGATGTGATACGCCTGAAGATAATTGATGAATGTTGCAAGTAACAAGAAATTGGATATCAAGTCACTCCTCACAGCTATTTCGTACCAAAGATTGATGCACATGGCAAGTAAGACGATGGCACAACACGCGGCCTGACTGCCATATAACTTTCTGATGCTGAAAACAAAGAGCACGGTTGTGAAAATCTCCGACAGACCGACATTATTGAGCAGATAAAACGGTACATGAAACAACAGCCATGCAGGGAAAGGAGAAGCATTTCCACCTAAATGGGTCTTTGCCATATATGGGAAATCCCCTTGCAGAAGATATTGGATAGGATAAGCAATGGCCGACCAACGGTCTACTTTGTTTTCCATGGGATCAAAATGGTATTGCACCGCTAACATCACCACGGCAAATATGATTAAGAGAGGCCAAAACCAACGTGCTGCCTGTTGTTGCGACAATCTGAGTAACTTACTGTTTGCCAACTGGAGAAATACAGCAAGCACCATACTATAGATGAGGCAGACATAGCCATAATGAGGAGTAGCCCTCATACTGTATTTACACATGAGCACATAGGAAACACCTATGTATAGAAGAATAGCGAAACCCTGAATAAAATTTCCTTTTAGGCTCAACAGATTATTGACCTTTCTGAATACCACACTAATCAATACGGAATAAGTAGAGTAAACACCTATAGATACGATACCAGTAATGAAAGGCATGAAATTATAATGTACGATGTAAAGTTCATAACTTATCTTGCCAAACCATTGGAATATGGACAGTTTTTTAAGGGAAGGCAGGAGATAGGGCATGACTATGATGCTCACCGCTAAAGGAAGTTTGATATTGAGTAAGATAATGTTGAAAGGTAGCGTTCCCTTGATTTGCTGAATGAATGACACTTCCTTGAAGAGCAGAAAGACTAAGCCGTAAGCTATGATAATGCCACTGTACAGGGCTATCTTCTTTCGTTTCGTCCTGTTGATGGCATCTATATGTTCTGAAACCATATAGCCGCAAAAGAAAGAGAAGGCTTGCTCGCTAAAGAACTGTTGCTGGAAGATATTGTATATGGCAAAAGCGAACAGTAGTTGTCGAGTGTATTTTGGACATATTGTCCGACAACCCCAGTACACCAAATACCAACGCAATATACAGTCTACGAACCACAGGTCTGACCCTGTAAAGGTAAGGTTGTGCAGAAGAACACTCGCCTCGAAGTGTTCCAAGTATGGTAACTGGAACAAGAACACTACCCAACAGGGTATGATTACACGGACAAGCCTTCTCTTCCAAAATCCTTTTATGCCACGTTTTTTATAGCTTTCATTGATACCATAGCCAGATATAAATAAAAATACAGCTACAGCCACGCTGCCGAAAATATTGAAGAAGCGCGGATATCCGTCTATTTGCAAGACAAAGTGCATCAGCATAATCAGCAATGCCGACACACCTTGCATCCATAAAGTGTTATTGCGTGATAATATTGTTTCGTTCATGACAAGCTGTTAACAGATGATTCCATATTGGCGGCATCCTTTGGCTGGGCTATCTTCCAGCCTGTAGCGGCTACGATGATGCTCATCAATGGGCTTATGAGGTTGAAGAAACAATACGGCAGATAAGACAATGTCGCCACACCAAGCACTGTGCTCTGAGTCATTCCACAAGTATTCCACGGCACCAGCACCGAGGTGATTGTGGACGAATCCTCAGTAGAGCGCGATTGCAACTTGGGTTCATACCCCTTTTTCTTGTATATCTCACGGAACATGTCTGTGGTGATAATGATTGACACATACTGGTCGCACACCAGTATATTATTCATTATTCCGGCAGCAACCGTAGAAGCTACCAAACTGGTTGTTCCACTGATAACCCTTATCAGTAAGGCTGCAAGGCTGTGAATCATACGGCTTGCCATCATCACGCCACCGAAGCACATGGCACAGAGTATAAGCCAGATGGTATCCATCATTCCAGACATTCCACTGGTACCTACCAACTCATTCACCGATGCACTGCCTGTATCTACATTCGTGGACGTGACGAACACCATCATCACCCCCTTTACCATGTTGATGACATCAGACTGTCCTGTGTCACCGCCAATGGCCAACAACACATCAGGTTGCATTACCATTGCCATCAGACCTGCCATTAAAGCCGACACGAACAGAATAACCAACGAAGGCAGTTTCCGTGCTATCATAAGTGCCGTGAGAGCTGGAACAAGTAGTGTCCAAAGAGAGATGTTGAACGAATTCTCCAGTCCTTCAGTATATTCCGACGTGCGGATATTCCCTTCTGTATCCATAAAGAACCCTGCCACAAAGAATATCACAAGTGTTACCGACATAGTAGGAACTGTGGTAAACAGCAAGTATCTGATATGCGTGAACAGGTTAACCCCGGAGCACGAGGAAGCCAGTACCGTAGTGTCACTCAAAGGAGACACCTTATCTCCGAAATAAGCCCCTGAGATTATAGCCCCAGCAGACCAATACTCGGGAATACCCAAGGCAGAGCCGATACCTATCAGAGCCACACCTATCGTCGCTACCGTAGTCCAAGAGGAGCCGGTCATGACCGACACTATGGCACATATCACGCATGTGGTGAACAGGAAGAATGTGGGGGACATAATCTGTACACCATAATATATTAAGGTAGGCACAACCCCACTGATCATCCACGAGGCAGACATCATGCCGATGAGAAGCAGTATGATGAGTGAAGTGGCTGAGTTGGAGATAGTATTCACAATTCCCTTTTCCAGTTCCTTCCATGTAATACGGTACACCCACATGGCAAGGCACACACACACAGCGGTGGACATGAGCATGGCTATCTGTATGCCTCCCCCGAGGGCATCACCGCCAAAGAGTTTCACTATCAAGACCATCATGCCCACAAGTACCAGTATCGGTATACAGGCAATCATGGGATGGGGCACATGTATGGATTCGTTTGTGTTTGTTGTCGTGTTCGTGTCGTTTGTGTTCATATATCAAAAATCAGTCAATATCGTGTTCAGTATCACCTCATACTCACTCCCGTAAGGATAGAGATTAACATAATTGAGTTCGTCGATTACCGAGTCCGGCACTAAACCCGACCCGTAGTCATACGTCCCGTCACCTCCAGCCACGTAAGCCACAGCAGGGTAGACAGTATATTCATAATCCGTAGGAATCGCCTGAAGCATCACGTTCTGTCCTGCCGTCGTCGTTCCCACAACAGTCATGTCCGCCTGCCCCAACGACCTCAGTCCGTACATCAGCCATTCGGGCGCGCCCTGTGTCTTGCCGTTGGTTATGAAGAAGAGTCTATAACCAGCAGAGGCAGCAATAGACCACGAACTGTTGTTCGACGACTTGTTTTCGTTCCATATAGTCTGCAAGAACGTGCCGCCCACATTGCCCACAAGTCGGGCTATCTCGTAGGCACACTCCACCGTTCCCTGGTTACACAGTCTGAAGTCAAACACTATGGAAGTCGGGCTTTTCTCAAGAAGCGACTCCAGCGCAGCCACAATCATGTCGGTCTCGTCCATATTGGAAAGCATGATGTAACCCACATCCTGTGACACCATCTTAGTGATGAGAACAGCGTCCACACTCACCTTTTCAGACTTCTCCATGAGTACCGTGTCGACAGAAGCCCAGTAGTAAGTGGCTTCGTCCACATCCACAGCCAGACGGTTGACTACCAGCGTGCGTGAACGGCCGTTGACCAACTGAGAAGTCAGCGAGGATGTCATGTTGTTATTATCAATGCGCGCAATGAAGTCATTACGCTCCAGCCCACACCGCTCCGCAGGAGAATTGGGGTAGACTGTGAGGACACGTGCATACTGCCGTGTGGTTTCACCCGTAGGGTCTGTCATGAGCACGAAATCCAAACCATAGGAATCCACATGGTTGAAGTAGCCACAAGGATTGCCGTCACTTTCCACCGTGTCAATAAGGCAGTACGACCAACTGTCACCAGGACTCAAAGCCGTCAGTTTACTGATGAACGACGTTGGCGAGACAAAATAGTCCTTCCATGCCAAGTCCCTTATGCTGTCGTTCCACAGATACCACTCAGCCAGCAGTTTCTGCATAGTATGACAAGCTGCAGTCTCCCTCTCATACTCGTAAGTCCTGTCCTCACCGCATGAGAAGAAGCCACCAGCCAACGACAGAGCGGCAGTCAAAGCCACCGCTCCACTCTTTATTCTGTTCCTAATTCCTCTGAATATACTCATATATCTTTAACACATCCTGTGTGTCTACCGTTCCGTCCCCGTTGGCATCCTCCGCAGGAGCCGTACTTCCATCCGGCAGACTCTTCATGTACTCATATACAGCCTGTACATCCTGAGTGTCCACCAGTCCATCTCCGTTCACATCCTCACGTGCCACCTTGGTAAACTTAGTGAGCGTCAACCGGAAATCATCCGCCTTATAGTAGAATCCTGCCTTCACGCCAATCTCCAGTTCACCCGACTTATCCACATAAACATCATCAATCACCGCCTTAGTCAAGTAATGTACACCAAGGTCGCTCGCATCGACAGTGGTAGTTGCGTCACCAGCGTAAACCGTTATCTGATGTCCCTCAGACGAGCCTACCATCACAGTCATTCTGTAGTGTCCTGGGTAGAGTCCACGCACCACCTGACTCACGCTACCGCTCGTACTGTCGGCTTGGCAGTCAGACAGATAATACGTTCCGTCAGTGTTGACACTCTTATAAGCCAACGCTGAGGTATTGTACACCTTACCGTCAGTAGTCCAGCCGTCAGTGTTTCCTTTCTCGAATGACGGGTTCGCTATGAAGGACGTACAGTCAAGATTGAGGTTCGGGTTGATGGCGTTACCGAGATAAGCCGTTGTCGCAGAGTCCAACGTCTGATACGCTGCCCTCACCTCCAGATTGCTTGCGGCACGTTCGGAAAACATCTCCTCCGCCTTTGAGATGAGAGCCGACAACGCATCTGTAGCCACCATGGTTGAGTACGCGCTGTTGTCTTTAATAGCATTATCGGCAGTGTCTATGTACTTTGCCAGAGTCAAATAAGTAGGGTCGGATATGATTACAGAATACGCTCTGAAAGACTTGGTCACGTCAGATGCAAGGAAATAGCCTCTCAAAGCCCCTACGGCAGTACCTTCCTCCACTATATCCACGTACTGTGGGTCGTCGTCGTTTATCTGCATTGCCCCACTTGGAGTGGTCGTGTTGACAAGTGTGCCTACCACCGCTTTGTCCACGTTTTCAGTCACGCCACACACCACATTCACGTCAGTCCCAGTCAATACCTGTGTCCGTGAACTGGAAGACATAATCTCGTAAGTACATCCGGCAACCAGTTTTGACAGGTTCGTAGTCTTGTTGCTGATGCCCGATGATGTGTGACTGTCAATCCGGCGCGCAATCATACCCGAGGGCACATCCGCGTCAAACGGTACAGTGACAAAACCCCACTTGCACGCATCTTGAGCGATGTCGAGCGTGGCAGACTCTGCCTTGAAATTTTCACGCGGCACAAAGTCGTAACCAGCGACAAGCATCAGGTTCGCACAAACACCGTCCTTGATGTAATTACACCCAGAAGACGGATTGGCGTCACCACTTAAATAATACAGTGCATTGGGGTTGTTCGGTGGCAGAGGCAAGTCAGGAATCTTCGTCACCTTCGTCAAATCATAGCTTGTAGCGTTCTTGTATGCAGTCTTCTTCGCGAAGGTAGTAAAGGCATTGGAATCCCAGGTGCCAGACAGAGCCAGACAGTTGTTCTCAAAGCTTACCACCTCCATGTCACTGCCCTTTAGCACGAATCGTGCGACAGAGTTGTTGGACTTCGTCTTATCGATTACATCCTCAATATGCAGTCCGGTGATAGTGTCCTGAACCACACAGTAGTAGAGGTTGCCCACAGACATCTGACACGAACTGGTAGGTGTGAGTGAGAAAGCGACAGAACCAGTCTCGCCTCCGTTCATTTTCAGCGTAGCGGTCTTGTAACCCTTATACTGGAAGGTCTGTCCCCCGTCAGTACTTTCATAGACCGACATTCTGGGACTACCCTCGTATCCCAAGGAACTGACGTTCCGGAACACCGCAGAAGCCGTGGTCTTACTATTATACACAGCCCTGTAGGTCTCACCTCCATACACCTCCGTCTCAGCACTGCCATCAACAGACACATCCAACAGCTGCAGATTGCTTACAGGCACAGTCGGCTGCACCTTCTGTTTTACCAGTACATTAAGGCTCGCATCAGTCACGTAGAAATACCACTCCGACTCCGATGTCGGTTTGGCAGACATGGTGAAGCGCACTGCCTCCCCATTGTTCGGAAGTACTGTCTCCGTATCCTTGTCCTTTGCAGACGAAAGACTTGTGGGAGCCGTCCCTGTTGTATTTGCAAAGAAATATATTCCGCCACTATAGTCCAGCGTACCGTTGTTGGTCACCTCAAACGTAAAGTCGTTGGTACGGTTCATGTACACTGTAGCGTGCGACACAAACTCCGCAGACATGTTCGTCTTCTTCGGGTAGACCCCCGTCACACATTCCTGCCAAGAGTCATTGAACCCCCAGCTGGGACTCTTACCACGTGCCACGGTGAAGTAGCCGTCGCCCTGACCGCCCCATCCAAGGTTGAAATGGAAGTAACCAGTAGATGCCTGATAACCATCGACCACCACAGCGTGACCTTCACCAGCGGCATTACAGCCACTGTAAAGTACTGGGCGCGACTTCGACAGTTCATTGTACAGGAGGGTTGCCCACGCATCGTCCGAGTAGTTGTTGTATGCCTGTCCCCAGTCCTTGGTGTTGTCCGTACCGCCGTTCAGACCGAACGCCCCACTGAACACCTTGATACAGTTACCGTTATGTCCTGCAGTGCTCGACCCGTAAGTCAGTCCAGCTCCTCCACCTACAAAAGCCATCAGTGTAGCCACTGCCGTCTTGTACTCCTGCGGTTCAGACCCACTGTACTGCGTCCTCATCAAGTCCCACTTCATCTTGGTACCCTTCGGAAAGGCAGTAGTGGCGTTAGCCTCACTACCATACACATAACTGCTTGTGCCCATGCCAGTCTCCGTCGGGAGGTCTTTCCTCCAGTAATAGACCACCTGCGATGCGGCTGTAGCCACACACCCAGTAAGTCCCCTACCTCCAGCCTTCAGTGTAGGGCACAGGTCATTATATGGAGAACCTTGGTTCCAGTGGGTCTCCAGCAGCGGACTGATGTCAGTCCTACCCGTGGCGGTAAGTACCGGAGCGTCAGTGGCAGACGCACCAGCAGCCTGGGCAGACTCCACCATCCCACCATAGTAATCCAAGTACCATGACAGGAACGGAGACATATTGTCCTCGTCGTAGTCGCCAGTCTCGGTGTATCCCAACACCTTTGGCAATGCATCGTCACCACTGACGATGACAAATCCCCGTCCTTCTCCCCTACTGAATATATAATAAGGAGCAGTATCAGAATAAGCCTTGGCGAGCCGCACCGCAGAAGAACTTTTTCTTGGAGCTTTTTTCACCAAAGACGGTTCTCCCGAACCCGTTGGCATGAAGTCCATTGCCAGTTGCCTTGCCTTCTCCGCATCAATCGGACCTGCGAACAACACAGTTGAAGCCTGCAAAGCTAGGCAAGCGAAAGTCAGTAATCTTTTCATATTAGTTAGTTTATAAGGTCTAATAATAAATGTCATTCATCATCACTCATCCAGTTTCAGCACTGCAAGGAAAGCCTTCTGCGGCACCTGGACATTACCAATCTGCTTCATCCTCTTCTTGCCAGCCTTCTGTTTCTCAAGCAACTTACGTTTACGGCTCACGTCACCTCCGTAGCACTTGGCAAGCACATCCTTGCGCACCTGCTTCACCGTCTCCCTCGCCACAATCTTGCCACCGATGGCAGCCTGTATGGCGATGTCGAACTGTTGACGAGGCAACAAGTCTTTCAGCCTCTCACACATACGTCGTCCCAGCGTGACCGCATTGTCCACGTGAGTGAGGGTGGACAAGGCGTCGACACACTCACCGTTGAGCAAGATGTCCAACTTCACCAACTTCGACGGACGGAAGCCCGCACTGTGGTAGTCGAACGAAGCATAGCCACGGCTTATACTCTTGAGTTTGTCGTAGAAGTCGATGACAATCTCGCCCAGCGGCATGAGGAACTGTATCTCCACCCTGTTGCCAGCGATGAACTCCTGTTTCTTCAACTCACCGCGCTTACCGAGACACAAGGTCATGATTGGTCCTATGTAAGTGGCTGTGGTTATGATGGTGGCGTTGATATATGGTTCCTCCACATGTTCAATCAGTGTCGGGTCTGGCATACTCGACGGGTTGTGTACCTCCTGGCAGTCGCCATGCTTGTCGTATATCATATAAGACACGTTCGGCACGGTAGTGATTACGTTCATGTTGAACTCACGGTCCAACCGTTCCTGCACAATCTCCATGTGCAGCAGTCCGAGGAAGCCACAGCGGAAGCCGAAGCCCAGCGCAGCCGAACTCTCGTGCTGGAACGTGAGCGATGCATCGTTCAGTTGCAGTTTCTCCAGGGACGTGCGCAGGTTCTCATAATCCTCCGTCTCTATCGGATAGACACCAGCGAAGACCATCGGTTTCACCTCTTGGAAACCTGCTATGGCCTTGTCGCTCGGGCGCGCTACGGTCGTGATGGTGTCGCCCACCTTCACCTCAGTGGCGTTCTTTATACCAGAGACAATATACCCCACGTTGCCCGTCCTCAGTTCCTTCTTAGGAATCATGTCCATCTTCAAGACACCTATCTCCTCAGCGTTGTATTCCTTCTTGGTGTTGATAAACCGAACCTTCTCGCCCGAGTGCATCACACCGTTCACAATCTTGAAGTATGCTATGATTCCACGGAACGAGTTGAACACCGAGTCGAATATAAGTGCCTGCAGCGGAGCGTTCTCGTCGCCATTGGGAGCTGGTATGCGGTCGATGACTGCATTCAGAATATCTTCCACGCCAAGTCCAGTCTTGCCCGATGCCAGTATGATGTCGTCCCTGTCACACCCGAGCAAGTCGATTATCTCGTCTGCCACCTCTTCGGGCATTGCGTTCGGCATGTCGCACTTGTTGATTACCGGTATTATCTCCAAGTCGTTGTCTATCGCCATGTAGAGGTTGGAGATGGTCTGTGCCTGCACCCCTTGCGTGGCATCGACCACAAGTAGCGCACCCTCACAGGCTGCGATACTCCGTGACACCTCATATGAGAAGTCCACGTGTCCTGGAGTGTCGATAAGGTTAAGCGTGTACACCTCACCGTCTTTCTTGTATTCCATCTGAATGGCATGGCTCTTGATTGTTATCCCCCTCTCGCGCTCCAAGTCCATGTCGTCGAGCATCTGTCCTTCAGTAACCTTAATGGTATGAGTGTATTCGAGCAAACGGTCAGCCAAGGTCGACTTGCCGTGGTCAATGTGCGCTATGATACAGAAATTCCTTATATTCTTCATGTAAGTCCACTATCCAATTATTGGTACAAAGATACGAATAAATTCGCAAGCGACACTGTGTACAGCACAAAACAATCGGTTTTCACCCGTTTTCACAAGCAAAAACGGCTGTATCCCTATTGCGGCAGTTCAACCGAGGAGCGATCCGACAGCCACGGACAGTCCGTACACGAAGATGTTACGGGCAGTTTCCGCAAGTACCTTGTTGAGTTCACGTCCCTCTCCTATCCTGACCATATGCCTGTACGTCTTTACGTGCAGGGCCAGATAGAAGAACGGCAAGACAAACGCCCACAACTTGCCATTGAGGGCAAACGCCACACCTGCCATACAAGCGATGATGCCGAGCCACAGATAAAGCAGTCTGCCCCACTTCTCGCCTATCGCCACTATCAGAGTCTGCTTCCCCACTCTCCTGTCGCCTGCCAGGTCACGGTAGTTGTTCACCACCAGCAGGGTGTCTACCACCAGTCCGCACGCAACTGCTGCCACAAAAAGCCGCAATGGCGCACACCCCGTCTGAATGTAATAAGTAGCCACCACAGGCACCAGTCCGAAGAACACCAGCACAAGTACATCGCCCATCGCCCGTTGCGCCATGAACGTAGTGTAAAGGAAGCAGAAGGCCACACACAACAATCCCACGACAACCATCTGCCAACCAGCAATGAAGGCAAGCGGCAGACCAATCATGCACGCCACCAGTGTAGCCACCACTATTCCGCGTTTCATTGTCTTCACGTCAATCCACCCCATCTGACAAGCACGAGGCGGTCCCAGTCGCAGTTCATCGTCCTTTCCGCTCTTGAAATCGAAATAGTCATTCACGAAGTTGGCGTCAATCTGCATGACGAAGGCGAAAAGCAGACAGAGCACAGCCGGCAATGGCTTGAAGCCGTCCCAGCCCACATCAGTGTACGCCATGGCAAGTGCAATCATCACGGGCACCGAAGCCCCTGTAAGCGTCTTGGGACGTGCTGCCAAGAACCACGCCCTGCACGAATTTCTCTTTATGTCCATATCAGTCGAGTCGCCTTACAGTAAGTCTCCAATTACCCACAACCAGGCAGACGGTTGCAAAGATACAAAAATGTTCCCATCATTGATATCCTGCAATATCTTTTACACAATATCGTATTGTCTTTTCCCAAATTAGTTGTACCTTTGCATCGGAATGCGTTGTGCGCTCCAAAGAAATTTTAGTGGTATTGCGTTTGCAATTTGTTCGGATGTCTTGAAAGCCTGAGAAACTTTTAAATGCATATATCTGAATAAGTCGTGAATGCCTGCGCTTGGCGTGGGCTTGACTTATCAATATGCAGGGTTTTCTCAGGGCCTCAAGACAGGATAAGCGCAGGCTCGCGCTTTCCGTTGTCTTGTGCCCTGACATGAAAGCCCTTTTCCGTCAAGATTGTTTCGCTAAATTTTGTTTTTATGGTAGAGCAGAGTTCTGGCATTGTCCCCGGCAATGCAAAACCTGCTCATTTGGGTGCATCCCGAATGAGCAGCCTTGATGTCATGAAATGCCTTGCCGCATTCTGTGTGGTTTGGATTCATTTTGGCAGCCATTACATGGATCCCATAGTGAGGTGTGCCGTCCCGATCTTTTTCATCATCACCGGATATTACTATCCAATGATGGTAGGGGAAGGTCACTTCTGGAAACATTTCCGCAAACTCCTTGTCATGACCGTTTGTTCTTCCGCATTATATGGCGTGTATGAACTGCAGAAACACATCAGCCTTGGCGATTTGGACGAATGGTTGCGTTTCATATCCAGATTGCGCCACATCTGTGCAATCCTACTGAATATCAGTGTTCTCTTCGGTTTCCACCTTTGGTATTTCTACGCCGTACTGTACGGCCTCGTCATATTCTACTTTGCCGACAAATGGAAGTTGACCAAGTATCTGCGGTATGCAACTCCCATCCTGCTCCTGATACTGTTTGCCGCGACCTTTTCCAGTTTACCCTGTTCATATTACCGCAATTTCCTCTTCATGGGTTTGCCCTGCATGATGATTGGAAGACTTATCAGCGAGGGCAAAGACAAATCATTCTCATTCCTGGCGAATCACAGGTACATGTGGCTTTATGCCGCCTTGTCGCTGCTATTGTCATATGCACAAAAGTTTTTTCTGAGTCATCTATATGCAGGCATTGTCTCAAGAGACATCTATGTATTCACCCTGCCTTTGGTGATTCCGTTCTTCTACTGGTGCCTGCGCCATCCCGATTTCGGCAGAGGGTCGTGGTTGGCTGTCATTGGAAGGAAATACTCGGCATACATCTATATAATCCATGTGATAGTCGCATACCAGTTACTGCCACGTATCGAAGCGTTATCCCCACCAATAGGGCACACGATTCCATTCCTCATTTTTGGCACCAGCTTATGTGTCGCATGGCTGTTCGACAAGATCTTACGCACGATACGGGCATTATCAGACAGATGATTCAGATTTGTTCATTGGTATCTGCCATCAGTTGTGCCAAAACTTCACTGGAGTTGACAAAAAAGGATAAGGTTTACATTCCCCATACCGGCAAGACCTCGACTCTTACTCCTCCTCGCTCGATGGTATCCCGCTGGGAGAAGGTGATGATTCGGCATTGAGTACAGCCTGTGGAATGAGAGGCAGCAAGCAAGCCACCTACCTCCCGTTCGATGTTGTCATCGTCCAGTGCCCAACAGACCTGTATCAGTTCCGTTACACGTTCACCACTTTGCACGATGAAGTCACACTCCTTCGACTCATTGAAATAGAACACCCTGTCCTCTTCCCCGAGCGTTCTCTCCATGTTGAGATAAACGATATTCTCAAGAGCCTTGCCGGCGTCCTCGCTCTCAGGCAACAACACGGCATTGCGCAGGGCGATGTCAGCCACATAATACTTGGCAGGAGCAGCACGTTGCTTCACCATCGACCTGTCGTACTTCTCCACCTTGCGAAACATGAAAATGTTGCAAGCGTAGTCAAGCCACAAATAGAGGGAATCCTTGGATACCTTCAAGCCCTGCGATTTCAAGTCATTGTAGATATTGTTCACACTGGTCGGCTTCGTGAGATTGTTCATCACACGCTTCAGAAAGTAACGCACCACCGACGGAGAAGCCCCGATGTGATAATGCTCCACCATGTCCCTGAAGAGCATGGTGTTGAAGTATGACTGCAATATCTTGACTTTCTCCGTCTTATTCCTTTCGAGGACCACCTCCGGGAAGCCACCCTCTTCACAATATCCACGAAAGGCGACAGACAGCATTGCCTTGCCTTCCTCACTATATGGGTTCGCCTTGATGCACTTGAACGACAAATATTCCTCGAAACTCAAAGGATACTCGCGATATTCGTCCGGCCAACCACGCAAGGCGGAAAGCATTTCCGCAGAAAGCATCTTGGCGGTACTGCCAGTCACAAAGACATGTTTGCAATAGTTCTTGTACAGACGGAGCACGAAGAGTTCCCACCCGTCAATGAGCTGTATCTCGTCGAAGAACATATACACATCCCTAAGTGATGTCTCCGGATACATCTCACGATAAGCTTGTAACAACTCGTCGAAGTTGGCTGGCGACATGGAGAGAAAACGCTCATCGTCAAAGCCAACATAGAGTATCCGTTCCTTTGGAACTCCTTGCTCCAAGAGGCGATTGATTGTTAACCCCAGCAACGACGACTTACCACAACGGCGAATGCCTGTTACGGTCACAATGCGGCTTCCATCCAGCGGCAGTCGGGTACTCCTCTCCTGCAAGTCAAAGGGCAATTCCTCTTGATGCAGTGATATGATAGACTGAAATGTGCTGCGCAATTCCATATTTCTAATCTTGTCTTGACATTAATATACAAGTTTACTAACTCTGCCGCAAAGATACAAAGTTTCCTTCTAAAAAGGAAAGAAATGCACGATTATTTCCTTTTCAAAAGGAAAGAAATGTCCAATCTTTTATACTTTTGCTCTTCCAGAGCGACATTACACCTCGCATATTATCAAGGAACAATGAAATGGCTTCACTTGAGTGAGAGCAAAAATTATAGAGAGCAAAAATTATAGCCGTCGAAGCATTGATTCAGATTTTATTCGTAACTTAGCGGCGCGAAACGTAAAAACGCATGATGCTATGGCAGAAATCGTGAACAAATATCCTGTGGGGATACAGACCTTCGGGAATATTCGGGAGGGGAATTATCTTTATGTCGACAAGACAAAATACATAGTCGATTTCCGGAGAAAAGGAATGAAATACATCTTTCTGAGTCGTCCGAGACGGTTCGGCAAGTCACTCTTTGCCTCTACTCTCCAAGCTTATTTCGAAGGACGGAGGGAACTCTTCGAAGGACTTGCCATAGCCGACTATGAGAAGGCCTGGATAAAGCACCCTGTGCTTCATTTCGACCTCAGCGGAGCAAAGCATTTCGATGCGGACAGTCTAAAAGGATATCTTGACTTTATCCTTTTGCCATACGAGGAGATGTATGGGAAAGGTGAAGGGGAAGATACTCCCAACAAACGTTTGGACGGTCTTGTCAGACGTGCATATAAGCAAACTGGACAGAAAACAGTGGTCATCATCGACGAATACGATGCTCCCCTACTTGATGTGGTGCACGAGAAAGAGAACTTGCAGCAACTGCGCTTCATCATGCAGAACTTCTACAGTCCTCTGAAGAAACTCGACCCATATTTGGAGTTCGTCTTCATCACCGGAATAACCAAGTTCTCCCAACTCAGCATCTTTAGCGAACTGAACAACCTCGACAACATCAGCATGCTCGACCAGTACTCTGCCATCTGCGGCATAAGCAAGACGGAACTCACCACCGTGATGAAGCCCGACATCGGGGGACTGGCACGGGCACTCGGCATGACCTACGAAGAGTGTCTTGACGAACTCACCCATTACTACGATGGCTACCATTTCGGCAAAAATTCAGAGGACGTGTTCAATCCGTTCAGTCTCGTAAGAGCCATGAATTCGCAAGACATCCAATCCTATTGGTTCGGTTCAGGCACACCCTCCTATCTCATCAAGAGTCTGCAGAAGTACCACGTCAACGTCACCGACATAGAACCAAGAGACGTAAGTGTGAACGACTTTGACGTGTCGCCCGAGCAGATGACCTCCGCCATTCCGTTGCTCTACCAAAGTGGGTATCTCACCATCAAGAAGTACAAGCCCCTCACCAGAAGCTATCAGTTGGGCTACCCCAATATGGAAGTGAAAATCGGAATGCTGAATAGTTTGGCACCCAACTATCTCTCACCTGTGTCGGTCGACAACAACGGACTTGTCACCAGTCTTGTGGAACTGCTTTACGACGGTGACGTGCAAGGGGCTATGGTACGGCTGAAAGCATATCTTGCCAGCATATCCAACCGCCTGTCCAACAAGAACGAGCGTGACTTCCAAACTGTCTTCTACCTTATATTCAATCTCATGGGAGCTTACATCACAGTAGAGGAAGACAGTGCCGTAGGCAGAGCAGACGCAGTTGTCCACATGCCAGGCGCAGTGTACGTCTTCGAACTGAAGTACGACGGTTCAGCAGAGGAAGCTCTCAAACAGATTGACGACAAGGGTTATCTGATTCCATACTCAGCAGACGGCAAACGACTATATAAAATAGGTGTAAACTACGACAGCGACCAGCGCACCATCGGAGAGTGGATTATAAAGGAGCTATAGTGCCGTGTCAGAAAAGGATTCTTCTCAAGCTGGCTGTTTTTATAGGCGCATATCCAGCCAAATTCGGGAGTTAGAATGTGCCAAATTACGGAAAAACATTTGGCCAAATTACGGAATTCAAAGAAAAAGCGTACCTTTGCATAAAAACAGGTATACGGAATATGGGCATAGACGATTACAGACCAAGGGTTATAGACCGACTCCTCTGCCGAAAGTTAAGAGGGAAAGGGGCGGTGTTGATAGAGGGTGCAAAATGGTGTGGGAAAACTTCCACAGGAGAACGGCACGCAAAGAGCGTGGTTTATATGTCAGATTCAGTGAGAAGAGAGCAATACCGCATCTTTGTAGACAGTGACCCAAAGGTCATTTTAGACGGAGATACGCCACGTTTGATTGACGAATGGCAGCAAACCCCCAAATTATGGGATATGGTTCGCTTCGAAGTGGACCACCGCCAAGGCATGGGACAATTCATCCTGACTGGTTCCGCTGTGCCAGCCAAGTTGGAAGAGTTACACCATACAGGCACAGGCAGGATTGCAAGATTGCTCATGCGCCCCATGTCCTTGTGGGAGTCAGGAGATTCCAATGGCTCAATATCGTTGAAAGAACTTTTCTCTGCCCCAGCCTCTATTGCAGCGGAAAACAGTAACAATCTGCAAAGGATTGCCTATCTCATCTGCCGGGGCGGTTGGCCTCAGGCTGCATTGCTGGACAGTGACGAGGAAGTGGCTCTCAACCAAGCGATTGACTACTACGACGCAGTGGTCAATGCCGACATCCAACGCGTGGATGGGGTGGAAAGGAATCCAGAAAGAGTGAAGCGACTGATGAAGTCGTACGCAAGAAGTCAGGGAACCCAGACATCACTGGCGGAAATCAGAAACGACATGATGGCAAACGACCAATCATCGCTCGATGAGAAGACTGTCAGTTCTTATCTCGATGCGTTGCGCAAAATATTTGTCATCGAGGATATGCCTGCATGGAATCCCAACCTGCGCTCCAAGACTTCCATTCGTATGACGGACACGAGATATTTCGTTGACCCGTCGATTGCGACAGCTGCGCTGAGTATTGGCCCGAACGACCTCATGAACGATTTGAACACATTTGGGCTCTTTTTCGAGACATTATGTGTCAGAGACCTGCGCGTGTTCGCCCAGGCACTGGATGGAGGTGTCTATCATTATCGGGACAAGACGGGGCTTGAATGCGACACGGTCGTACATTTGCGAAACGGCAGTTACGGCTTGATAGAGATTAAGATAGGCGGCGACAGACTGATAGAGGAAGGAGCCAAGGGTCTTAAGAAGCTGGCACAAAAGATAGATACCGGAAAAATGAAGTCGCCTTCCTTCTTGATGATTCTCACAGCCGTGGGGAGTTTTGCCTATCGCAGGGAAGACGGAGTCTATGTCGTACCTATCGGTTGCCTGAAGGATTAAATCATCGACATCCGCCCTTGCGTTGGCACGAGTATCTCAATTTCATCCATCGTCCGTACGAGAGACTGTACGGCAAGGAAGAGTGGGAGGACACGCCAAACAAAGGCTGATGGGATTGGTGAAGCGTGCCTACGAAGATTCCCTATTCAGCAGACGGCAAACGACTATATAAAACAGGTGTAAACTACGACAGCGACCAGCACACCATCGGAGAGTGGATTGTAAAGGAGCTATAGTGCAGTGTCCCACTGCACAAATAGTAGGTGACGTGTCCCACGTCACAGATTATAAAACGTGCAGTGAGCCACTGCACCTACTACCTGATGCTCCACGTGACGTAAGTTTTAAAGGAAGATAAACTTTTGTACGCACAAAGAAATTGCAGCTCAATATTTATCTCGCACAGAAAAAAAAGTACTAACTTTGCACTCGAATTGAAGCATATTGGAATAACAACGTTAAAGTGTTTTTTATGAACTTCACACTGTTTATCACCGTCTTGCTGACGGCTGTGACATTGGTGCTGGCAGCATATGTCATCGCAAAGATTATCGGTCCCCGTTCATACAACCCGGTTAAGGGTGAACCCTTTGAGTGCGGTATCCCAACGCGCGGCAGCTCATGGCTGCCAAGCCACATCGGTTACTACCTCTTCGCCATCCTTTTCCTGATGTTTGACATCGAGACCGTACTGCTTTACCCATGGGCAGTTGTCGTAAAGCAGTTCGGCCCCATGGCTCTCCTGAGCATTGGGTTCTTCTTGTTGGTATTGGTATTTGGCCTGGCTTACGCTTGGCGGAAAGGAGCATTGGAATGGAAGTAAAGAAAAGAGCCTCTATCAAGAGTATTCCCTACGACGAGTTCAAGGACAATGACACTCTCGAAAAGATTGCGCGAGAGCTCAACGAGGGCGGTGTCAATGTAGTGGTCAGCTCACTCGACACTGTCATCAACTGGGGACGCAGCAACTCCCTTTGGTCACTTACCTTCGGCACATCCTGCTGCGGTATCGAGTTCATGGCTGTGGGTTGTGCACGCTACGACTTCTCTCGATTTGGTTTCGAGGTAACCCGCAACTCCCCTCGTCAGGCAGACTTGATAATGTGTGCCGGCACCATCACCAACAAGATGGCTCCCGTGTTCAAGCGTTTGTATGATGAAATGGCTGAGCCCAAGTACGTGGTGGCAGTTGGAGGATGCACCATCTCAGGTGGTCCGTTCAAGAAGAGCTACAATGTGGTACGCGGCATCAGCGAGTTGGTCCCGGTAGACCTATACATCCCTGGATGCCCTCCACGTCCCGAAGCAATCCTTTACGGCATGATGCAGTTGCAGCGTAAGGTAAAGGTGGAGAAATTCTTCGGTGGAGCCAACCACAAGATGAACTCAGAGGAGAAGAACATGTCCATGGCAAAGGGAGGGTTGCACGGACTGAGCAACGAGAACCTCGCTGACACACAACTCCTTGGACATAGAGAGCCAATCATCGTGACAGAAGTGCCAGAGGACTTCGACCCCAAGAAATGACTAACTGACTAATATAATAAGGTATAGGACATGAGACTGAATAATATTGAATTGAGTTTTGACAACTTTGCCGCAGAGATGGCGAAGTTGAAGAACGAGAAGCATTTCGACTACCTTGTTACCATCATCGGTGAGGACTTCGGTGAGGAAGGTCTCGGATGTATCTACATCCTGGAGAATACGCAGACCAACGAGCGGTGCTCTGTAAAGTCCATCGCGAAGAAGGTGGACGACTCAGACGTGATTCCCACAGTCATCGACCTTTGGAAAGGGTCAGACCTGTTGGAGCGCGAGGTGTTTGACTTTGTCGGCATCAAGTTCCTGGGTCACCCGGACTTGCGCCATCTCTTCCTCCGCACCGACTTCAAAGGCCACCCCTTGCGCAAGGACTTCGACATGAGTCCGGAAGCCAATAAGTTCCCGTGTACCGATGAGCCGGAGGATGACTTCACAGTGGAATACACCTTAGACCAGGACGGTCACTTAGTGGCTAAACGTAGGCGTCGGTTTGATGATGACGACTACGTGATCAATATAGGTCCTACACACCCGTCGACCCACGGAGTGCTCCGTCTGCAGACACTCATCGACGGAGAGACAGTGAAGCGCATCTATCCTCACCTCGGTTATATCCACCGTGGTATCGAGAAGATGTGGGAAGGTATGACCTACCCACAGACATTGGCATTGACCGACCGACTGAACTACCTCTCAGCCATGATGCACCGCCACGCACTCGTGGGAGTCATCGAGGAAGGCATGGGCATCGAACTGTCAGACCGTATCCACTACATTCGCACCATCATGGACGAGCTTCAGCGCCTCAACTCCCACTTGTTGTACCTCGGTTGTACCGCACAGGACTTGGGCGCACTCACCGCATTCCTCTACTGTATGCGTGACCGCGAGCACATCCTCAACGTGATGGAGGAGACCACTGGTGGACGACTCATACAAAACTACTACCGCATCGGTGGTCTTCAAGCCGACATAGACCCAAACTTTGTGGCTAACACAAAGAAACTGTGCAAGTACCTCCGTCCAGTGATACAGGAATACCTTGACGTGTTCGGAGACAATGTAATCACACACAACCGACTTGAAGGCGTAGGTCCGATGGGCCTTGACGACTGTATCAATTATGGAGTGACCGGACCAGCCGGGCGCGCTGCCGGTTGGCACAACGACACCCGTAAGCGTCACCCGTATGACATGTACGACAAGGTGGAGTGGAAGGAAATCACACTGACAGGATGCGACTCCATGGCACGCTACTACGTACACATCCAGGAACTGTACCAGAGTCTCGACATCATCGAAGCCCTCATCGACAACATCCCAGAAGGAGAATTCTACATCAAGCAGAAACCAATCATCAAAGTTCCTGAAGGACAGTGGTATTTCTCAGTCGAAGGAGCCAGCGGAGAGTTCGGCGTTTACCTCGATTCAAGGGGCGAGACAAGTCCTTACCGAATGAAGATGCGCCCGATGGGACTTTCACTGACAGGAGCTCTCGACAAGATGTGCAGCGGACAGAAGATTGCTGACTTGATTACCACAGGCGCAGCCATCGACTTTGTAATCCCAGACATCGACAGATAGTAATTCTAATTTATGGTTCAAAAACATTAGACAAATGTTTGATTTCAGTATAGTAACGACATGGTTTGACACACTTCTCCGCCAGACATGGGGTTTGGGGGATTTCGCGTCAACCCTTATTGAGTGCATACTGGTAGCCGTGCTCATTCTGCTGGGCTATACGCTGCTGGCTATCGCCTTGATATTTATGGAACGCAAAGTCTGCGCTTATTTCCAGTGCCGACTCGGTCCGATGCGCGTAGGACCTTGGGGAGTGTTCCAGGTCATTGCCGACGTATTGAAGATGCTCATCAAGGAGATCTTCACCGTAGACAAGGCCGACAAGCTCCTGTATTTCATCGCACCGTTCCTCGTGATAATAGCTTCTGTCGGCACATTCTCGTTCCTGCCATGGAACAAGGGAGCTGGAGTGCTCGACTTTAATGTGGGAGTATTCCTCCTCACTGCCATCTCCAGTATCGGCATTGTCGGTATCTTCTTGGCAGGTTGGGGCAGTAACAACAAGTATTCCGTAGTATCTGCCATGCGTGGAGCAGTACAGCTCATCTCCTATGAGATATCCCTCTCGCTCTGCTTGACAGCAGCCGTGGTACTTGTCGGTTCCATGCAGTTGTCTGAGATAGTGGACTACCAGACAGGTCCTTGGAACTGGCTTATCTTCCGCGGTCACATCCCAGCCGTCATCGCCTTTTTCGCCTATCTCGTAGCCGGTAATGCAGAGGCCAACCGTGGTCCGTTCGACCTGGCAGAGGCAGAGAGCGAGTTGACCGCAGGTTACCACACGGAGTACAGCGGTATGGGATTCGGATTCTTTTATCTTGCCGAGTACCTCAACCTCTTTGTTGTCGCAGGAGTCGCCACGACCATCTTCCTTGGCGGTTGGGCTCCAGTCAATATCGGCATTGAAACCTTCGACAGTGTCATGAACTGTATCCCCGGCATTGTTTGGTTCCTGTGCAAGGCATTCGCAGTTGTGTGGTTGTTGATGTGGGTGCGCTGGACCTTCCCCCGTCTCCGTATCGACCAGTTATTAAAGTTTGAATGGAAGTATCTTATGCCTCTATGTCTGATTAACCTTGTCTTGATGACTGTTATTTCGGCACTGGGCTGGCACTTTTAATTGATTATGGAAATGGAAAACGACAAATCATATTTCGGAGAAATAGGTGCGGCAGTCAAGACTCTCGCTCTCGGCATGAAGACTACTCTCAAGGAGTACTTCACGGCAAAGAGTACGGAACAGTATCCAGAAAACCGCAAGACGACATTGCACGTGGCAGCGCGCCACCGCGGCAGGTTGGTCATGAACCGCGACGAGAACGGGAACGTGAAGTGCGTTGCCTGCACCCTGTGTGAAAAGGCTTGTCCCAATGACACCATCAAGATTACATCCCAAATGGTGACTACCGAAGACGGCAAGAAGAAACGTCAACTTGTGGACTATCAGTATGACCTTGGCGACTGTATGTTCTGCGAGTTGTGTGTGAATGCCTGCAACTTCAACGCCATCAAGTTTACCAATGATTTCGAGAATGCAGTGTTCGACCGCGACAAGCTGGTCCTGCATCTTGACAAGGAGCAGTATGAGAGTTCATTGCCCAACATCCTCGATGGCGGTGCTCCATTGGAAATAGGCAAGTTCAATACGAAAACAAAATAAAGGAAGTAAGAGATATGGCTAATTTAGTAATGTTTTGCATCCTGGCAGTCGTCATCCTCAGTTCTGCCATCATGTGCGTGGTTACAAAGCGAATCATGCGGGCAGTCACGTTCCTGCTGTTTGTACTCTTTGGAGTGGCAGGTCTTTACTTCCTGCTTGATTACACATACCTTGGAGCCGCTCAAATAAGCGTTTATGCCGGTGGCATCGCGATACTCTACGTATTCGCCATTCAGTTGGTGAGCAAGCATACACTTCAGGGCTTGGTAGAGAGGATGAAAGGCAGTCGCGCTGTTTTCGGAGCATTAGTCGCTTTAATCGGACTCGCCACCATGGTTGTAGTCTTGCTGAAGAACAAGTTTATAGACATGTCTTGCCATATGGCAGACAAGGAAGTGGACATGTCCACGATAGGCAACGCCCTACTCGGTTCGGGCAAGTACCAGTATGTGCTTCCATTCGAGTTTATTTCAGTGCTTCTTCTGGCTTGCATCATCGGAGGAATAGTAGTGGCACGCAAAAAAGAGGAGGAAAAATAGTATGGTTCCAGTAGAATGTTATTTCGTGCTTAGCGCACTTCTGTTCTTCATTGGCGTGTTCGGCTTTATCACACGCCGGAGTCTTATCGCGATGCTCATCTCCATTGAGCTGATACTAAACGCAGTCGACATAAATTTCGCAGCGTTCAACCGTATCCTCTACCCTGGTCAGTTTGAAGGCTTTTTCTTCACCTTGTTCTCTATATGCGTAAGCGCAGCGGAAACAGCCGTGGCGATTGTCATCATACTGAATGTTTACCGTCACTTCAACAGCGACAAAGTGGACAGTATTGAGAACATGAAATTATAATTCATTCCACAAAACGAAAGACGATGGATTACACTTATTCATTTTTGATACTTGTGCTGCCGTTCCTGAGTTTCCTGATACTCGGTTTGGCAGGCACGAAATTGTCTCACAAGGCAGCAGGACTGACTGGCACGACACTCATGGGTGTGGTGTTCGCATTGTCGGTCTACACAGCCTTCGAATATTTTGCCGGACAGGGACGTGGCACTGACGGTCTTTATCCCATTGTGACAGCATGGCATTTCACGTGGCTTGACTTCGGAGAAGTCTTTGGCGCACATCTGTTGTTCGACATGGGCTTCCGTATCACACCGATCTCAGCCATGATGCTCGTAGTGATTACCACAGTCAGCTTCATGGTTCACATATATTCCTTCGGTTACATGCACGGTGAGAAAGGATTTCAGCGTTACTACGCCTTCCTTTCCCTCTTCACCATGAGTATGCTCGGATTGGTCGTAGCCACCAACATATTCCAGATGTACCTCTTCTGGGAGCTCGTGGGCGTTTGCTCATATCTGCTCATCGGCTTTTATTATCCTCAGCACGCAGCAGTGGCAGCCTCAAAGAAAGCATTTATCGTGACTCGCTTTGCCGATCTCTTCTTCTTGATAGGAATCCTGTTCTACAGTTTCTATGTAGGTACGTTCGAGTTCGACATTTCTCAGATGACACCCGACCAGGTGGTACGTCTACAGAATGCAAGTTGGTTGCTCCCCACCGCCCTGTTCCTGATGTTCATCGGTGGTGCTGGCAAGAGTGCAATGTTCCCACTGCACATCTGGTTGCCCGATGCCATGGAAGGTCCTACACCAGTATCCGCACTAATCCACGCAGCAACGATGGTTGTTGCCGGAGTCTATCAGGTGGCTTGCCTGTTCCCCATTTGGATTCAGTTTGCACCTGAGACCTTGCATTACGTAGCTTACGTGGCGGCATTCACCGCATTTTATGCGGCAGTCGTGGCATGTTGCCAAAGCGACATCAAGCGAGTCTTGGCATTCTCCACCATCTCCCAGATCGGATTTATGCTTGTGGCACTGGGCGTGTGTATGCCCGAAGCCAATGGCTCTGTGACCGTTGTTGCCGACACCACAGCAGAATATGCAGACGGCAATGGTTTGGGTTATATGGCAGGGATGTTCCACCTCTTCACACATGCCATGTTCAAGGCTTGCCTGTTCCTATGCGCTGGTTGCATTATACATGCAGTACATTCCAATGAGAAGATGTACATGGGTGGGTTGCGCAAGTACATGCCCATCACCCACTGGACATTCCTCATCAGTTGTCTCGCCATCTCCGGCATACCCTTCTTCTCTGGTTTCTGCTCCAAGGACGAAATCCTTGTGGCGTGCTACAACTTCTCGCCAGTGATGGGAGTCATCATGAGCGGCATTGCCACGATGACAGCCTTCTATATGTTCCGACTCTACTATGTGATTTTCTGGGGAAAGAGCTATTACGAGACAAACAAGGCGAACGGAGCGCACGAGCCTCATGAAGCACCTGCAGTAATGACCATCCCACTGGTTGTACTTAGCATTATCACGGTGGTAGTCGGTGTGCTCGGTACCCTCCATATCTTCGAGTTCGGCAGTCTGGTTTCCGCCAACGGTCTTGCCTTCGGCACACATACCGATTGGGCTGTTGCCGGCACAAGCACAGTGCTCGCCCTTCTCGGCATAGGTCTTGCCACCTACATGTATAAAGGCGAGGAAACACCTTTGGCAGATTATCTCGCCAAGAAATTCCCTCGTCTGCACCAGGCAGCCTACCGCCGCTTCTATCTCGATGAAGTCTGGATGTTCGTCACCCACAAGATTATCTTCCGCTGCATGTCCACACCTATCGCATGGTTTGACCGTCACGTCGTGGACGGGACGTTCAACTTCATGGCTTGGGGCGCGAACGAAGCAGGAGAGTCCATCCGTCCATGGCAGAGCGGCAGTGTGCGCGGTTACGCTATCTGGTTTCTCACAGGTGCCGTGGCATTGACACTCATCTTGATTGCATTCGTATAATGTCTCACAACTAAGTAAATAGATAAGAAATGAATTTAAGTATATTCGTCATAGTACCGCTCCTGATGTTGCTCGGCCTCTGGTTGGCCCGTAACGACAAGCAGGTGCGCGGAGTGATGGTAACTGGTGCGACCGTTCTGTTAGCCCTCTCCGTCTATCTGGTGTTTGCATTTCTCGAAGCCCGTGAGACAATGCCAGCCGACCAAGCCCCAATGCTCTTCACTTACAGTGTGCCATGGTTCAAACCCCTGCACATCAACTACAGCCTCGGGGTCGACGGAATATCTGTAGTGATGTTGCTTCTTTCAAGCATCATTGTATTTACAGGGACTTTCGCTTCCTGGCGGTTGAAACCGATGACCAAGGAATATTTCCTTTGGTTCACACTGCTCTCCACGGGAGTTTACGGTTTCTTCATTTCAGTGGATATGTTCACCATGTTCATGTTCTACGAGGTAGCACTGATTCCCATGTATCTGTTGATTGGCGTATGGGGTAGCGGCAGAAAAGACTACGCAGCCATGAAACTGACCCTGATGCTGATGGGCGGTTCAGCCCTCGTGATTGTTGGCATCTTAGGAATCTACTACTACAGCGGTGCACAGACCTTCGAGATTATGGACATCGCCCACCACACCAATGGAGCCATAGCTCTCCCAGAGGACGTGCAGAACGTGTTCTTCCCGTTGCTCTTCATCGGATTCGGTATCCTCGGAGCCTTGTTCCCATTCCACACATGGTCGCCCGACGGTCATGCGAGCGCACCGACAGCCGTGTCTATGTTACACGCAGGAGTATTGATGAAACTTGGTGGTTACGGTTGCTTCCGCATCGCCATGTTCCTCTTGCCTGCCGCCACCCACGGCTTCTGGATAAAAGTATTCCTTATGCTCACCACTATCTCTATCGTTTATGGAGCACTCTCAGCCTGCGTACAGACAGACTTGAAGTATATCAACGCCTACTCTTCGGTATCCCACTGTGGTATGGTGCTCTTCGCCCTCTGTATGATGACCCAGACCGCATGCACGGGAGCAGTTCTCCAAATGTTGTCCCATGGTCTGATGACCGCCCTCTTCTTCGCCCTTATCGGTATGATTTATGGTCGTACCCACACGCGTGACGTGCGTCAGTTGGGCGGTTTGATGAAGATCATGCCCTTCCTTTCTGTGGGCTATGTGATTGCCGGTCTTGCCAACCTCGGCTTGCCAGGTTTTTCCGGATTCGTGGCAGAGATGACCATCTTTGTAGGCTCGTTCGCAAACAACGACCTTTTCCACCGCACGTGCACCATCATCGCTTGTACAGCCATTGTCATCACGGCAGTCTACATCCTCCGTGTGGTTGGTAAAATTCTCTATCAGAAAGTGGCCAATCCAGAATTCGAGAAACTCACCGATGCCACTTGGGACGAGCGTATCGCAGTGTGCTGCCTCATCTTCTGTGTGGCAGGCCTCGGAATTGCGCCCTTCTGGGTGCGCGACATCATCACCGATGCAATGGGTCCAATTCTCAGTGTGATTAATCTGTAATAAAGATAGAATATAATGGATTACAGTCAATTCTTACATCTCATCCCAGAGGCTACCTTGGTGGCAGTCTTGATTATCACTTTCATAGCCGACTTCTGCAGTCACAAGAAAGCCGACCGTAAGTGGTTCAATCCTTTGGTGTGCCTCTTGATGGTAGTTCACATCGCCATCAATATCTGTCCCACCCAAACAGCCGAGGCTTTCGGCGGTATGTA
Source organism: Alistipes ihumii (assembly GCA_963626085.1). Lineage (GTDB taxonomy): Bacteria > Bacteroidota > Bacteroidia > Bacteroidales > Bacteroidaceae > Colivivens. The sequence goes on from CAVFVJ010000005.1 coordinate 42,528, forward strand.
TATAACGAGTCCTGCTACCGGAGTGCTGAAGACCATCCTGGCTCTCGGAACACTCATAGTACTTATCCAGGCAAAGGAGTGGTTGAGCCGCAAGGACACCGCCTTCAAGGAAGGGGAGTTCTATATGCTCGTCATCTCCACCCTACTTGGAATGAACATGATGGTTAGTGCCAACCACTTCCTCCTGTTCTTCCTCAGCCTTGAGATGGCATCCATCCCCATGGCTTGTCTGGTGGCTTTCAACAAGTACAGTGACAACTCAGCCGAGGCTGGAGCCAAGTTCATACTGACAGCCGCATTCTCCAGTGGTGTGATGATTTACGGTATTTCCCTGCTCTATGCCGCTTGCGGTACTTTGTACTTCGACGACATGGCAACAATAGTTCAACCGTCAGCACTGAGCATAGCCGGGTTGGTGTTCTTCTTCAGTGGCTTGGGCTTCAAGATATCCTTGGTGCCATTCCACTTCTGGACAGCCGACACCTATCAGGGTGCGCCTACCACCATCACAGGCTATCTCTCCGTAGTTTCCAAAGGTTCCGCAGCGTTCACGCTCTGCACCATCCTGATAAGGGTGTTCGCACCGATGGTGACCTACTGGACCGTACTTCTGTACATAATCATCGTGCTCTCCATCACCGTCGCCAACCTCTTTGCCATCCGTCAGACTGACTTGAAACGTTTCATGGCATTCTCATCCATCTCTCAGGCAGGTTACATCATGTTGGCAGTGGTGGGCAACTCTACTATGAGCGTGACAGCCCTGACATATTACGTACTTATCTATGTAGTAGCCAACATGAGCGTCTTCACCATCATCTCAGCCGTAGAGGAGCACAACAACGGCACTGTAGAGATGGACAGCTACGATGGTTTCTACAAGACCAACCCACGTTTGGCGTTCCTGATGACCTTGGCATTGTTCTCTCTCGGAGGCATTCCACCATTCGCAGGCATGTTCTCCAAGTTCTTTGTGTTCATGGCTGCAGTCGGCACGCACGACATCCACGCCACCCTTGGTGCCTGGGCATACGGAGTAGTATTCATAGCCTTGGTCAACACTGTTGTCAGCTTGTACTACTACCTGCTCATCGTGAAGGCTATGTTCATCAAGCAAAACGATAACCCACTGCCAACCTTCAAGAGTGCATGTTCAACCAAGTTGGCACTCGCCATCTGCACCGTGGGAATCATTGCATTCGGAATATGCTCATTCGTATTCGACTGGATTTCATTGGCAGCGAATGCGTAATCCGCATATAAGTAAGGCTACGTGCCCAGCTGCTCTCCATTAGGGCTACGTAACCAGTTTTTTTTAACCCCTCCCTGTAATCCTAACGATTGCAGGGAGTTTTTTTCTCCGTAGGAAGGATTCACCCAGATTTTATTTGTAACTTTGCCAAGGAAACAAGACTTAGTCAATTCACAAACCATGACAGAATGAAGAAACTATTGAGCATAGCCATCGTGCTGACACTTTTGCATGCATGTTCCGCAGATGAACCCACTGTCGGAGAAAAAACCGCAAACATCTATACTGAGTTCAGCGAAAAGATGAAACAAGCACAATCCATCGAGGACATAGCGCAGATAGAGAATGAGTCGGATTTCTTCGACAGACTCTCCTCACTACAGGCAGAGTGGGATGCTTTGGTACAGAACGGAGACTCGTCCTCCTATTATGCGGAACAAATGAAGGTGAAAAGCGCGCGCGACTCATTCATACATACCATACGAGCAAAAATCGACTCCTTTGCCACAAACAAGACAAAATAAGGTGTCGGAATTTGCTTATTCACGTATCTTGCAGTATCTTTGCAGAAAAATTGGGAATTATGTTAGACAAGATAGAAACATTGCTTGCAGAGGTCGAGTCTCTTGAAGCGCACAACGCCGAGGAGATAGAGGCTCTCCGCATCAAATATCTGAGTAAGAAAGGAAGCATAACCGCATTAATGGCGGACTTCCGTAATGTTCCAGCCGAACAGAAGAAAGAGGTGGGAATAAAAATCAATGAGTTGAAGAACAAGGCTCTCGACAAGATCAACTCGCTCAAGGCTGAGTTCGAAACTTCTGATTCCGATGCTGACGATATCGACATCACACGTACTGCCTACCCTATCCGACTCGGCACACGCCACCCTCTGACCATCGTAAAGAACGAGATTGTGGACATTTTCTCTCGTCTCGGTTTTTGTTTGGCAGAAGGACCAGAAGTGGAGGACGACTGGCATGTATTCGGGTCTATGAACTTCGCAGACGACCATCCTGCGCGCGACATGCAGGACACCTTCTTCATCGAGGCCAAGCCCGACGTGATACTGCGCACCCACACCAGTTCCGTACAAAGCCGTGTGATGGAGCACACTCAACCCCCTATCCGCATCATCTGCCCTGGAAGGGTGTACCGCAACGAAGCTATCAGTGCACGTGCCCACTGCTTCTTCCATCAGGTGGAGGGACTCTACGTGGACGAGGATGTCAGCTTCACAGACTTGAAACAGGTACTACTACTCTTCGCACGTGAGATGTTCGGTGAGAACACACAGATTCGTCTGCGTCCGTCTTACTTCCCGTTCACCGAACCATCTGCAGAGATGGACATCAGTTGCAACATATGTGGTGGCACTGGCTGCTCCTTCTGCAAACATACCGGATGGGTTGAAATTTTGGGTTGCGGAATGGTTGACCCAGCCGTACTCGAACTTAACGGCATCGACAGCAAAAAGTACAAAGGTTATGCCTTCGGATTAGGAATCGAGCGTATCACAAACCTGAAATACCAGGTAAAGGATTTGCGCATGTTCAGTGAGAACGACGAGCGATTCTTGAAGGAATTTGAGGCTGCGAACTAGTGTTAGGCGTTTTTTTTCACTGTAAAAGCAAAAAAAGTCAGGATTTGTTTGGTCGGTATTCAGAAATGTAGTACCTTTGCACTCGCAAATCAGAAATGACTCGCAAGGACATAAAAGAAACGAGGTGCGTTAGTTCAGTTGGTTAGAATATCTGCCTGTCACGCAGGGGGTCACGAGTTCGAATCTCGTACGCACCGCTTAGAAACGAGGAGCCTAAAAATGCTTCTCGTTTTTCGTTAAAATGAAAATGCGCCAAGAGAGGTGCTTAAATCATTTGTCACGAGCTATTTAGTTGAGCTACGAAAGTAGCACGGAGCCATTAAATCGAAAATTCCAAAAGGTTCACAAGTAAAGGTACGAACTTTTTACAGTGTACCGTCTTGTGTGCAGCACATTTCTTCACAGAGGAGTTTATCCATTGGTTCATCATCTTCTTTAACATTTTTAACTAAATGGCAAATCATGGTGAAGCTAAAATTCATTGTACGGGACGGCTTTCTTGTGCTACGCATAAGCGAGGGAAAAGAAAGGTACTACAAATCCGTCAAGAGTATTCTTATCGGCAATCCTAACATTGCGAGACACTGGAAAGCTGACAAGGAACGTTTTTCTACTTACGCAACTTCCTACCAGGAAAACAACAAGGCACTGGAGGATTTCAAGCAAATCTACTACAAGCTATGCTTGGAACATCCAGAGTATAATGCCCGACAAGTTGCGTCCTACTATTCCCATTCCAAAATTCTACACAAGACCAACGGTGCGGAAACTGAGGCTGCTGGTTCGGCTATGTTTTTGGAGCAGTTTATGCAAGTCGTGATAGAGCGTGAAAAGATGAAGCAGGGCTGTAACTTTGAGTGCTATGAGAAGTTGCTTACCAAGTGCCGTAAAATCATTCCAGGCTTCAATCTAATCAAGTTCTCTGACATCGACTACGACTTCTGCGTTAAGATTGCTGGAATGTTTGCCAGCTATAACGGTTTCAAAGGTACGGCAAAGGCATTTAGGGCTATTCTTGGGCGAGCCTCAAAAGACCGTGAAGTAGACTTTTCTCTTGTGCGTATAGGCGACTTCAATTTCAACGACTACAATCCCAACAAGTATGAGGATGATATGAAGCGTCCAGACGTGCTTACGAAAGACCAAATCAAAGATTTCATGCACGTTGACCTCTTCAACCTTACGCCAGAATGGGCAGACAGAGAAAAGGTGGAGCTTTACTATGATTTCTGTGTGTTCATGTTTCAGTCGTTTTTCGCTCCTTGCGACGTTATAAAGCTGAAGGTGGAACATATCACCAGAAATCATACAATCCTCGCCAGGCGCAAGAAAACGCACAAAATGGTGGAAATTCCGATAACGCCTAAGATGGGCGAGATAATCAGTAAGTATGCTGGAAGGTCTAAGGATGGCTATGTGTTTCCTATCATGGATGATGAAGAAGAAAAGAAACACGTTACGAAGGACTACATCTTCAAGAAATTTCGACAGAATCTCAATATCTGGCTTAAAGATGTGGGCGACGAGCTTCAATGTGACTTTGACTTGTACGCCTATGTTTTCAGACATACAGCCATAACTGTAGCCCTCGATCATGGATTGCCGATAGCCTATATAGCCTCTGCCGCTGGGACAAGCGTAGAGGTTATCCAGAAACACTATTACAACGGCAATAGTGCAGACAATCAACACAAACTACAACAAGCATTCATACAAGCCTGTATCTGATAAAATACCGCCACCTACTCATCACGAGCAAGTGGCGGCTCCGCATCTGATAATTTATATAGTTACTATGCCAATCATCAACGGATAGATAAAAGAGGCAAATTGGAAAACAATCAAACCAATTTGCCTCACGATCCTACTAAACAACCTTAATAACCTCAAAACTAAACTTTGAACCGCTGGATGGATTTGAACCACCTAACACATAAGGTATCACGTTACATGTCTTCCCAGACTGAATACAGCGGCATCCTTAATAATATGACAAATCCTGTGGAGAAGGTGAGACTCGAACTCACGGCCCTATGCTTGCAAAGCATACGCTCTTGCCATCTGAGCTACAACCCCATTGCGGAACTGGCAGGACTTGAACCTACGACCCTCACGTTAACAGCGTGACGCTCTGACCAACTGAGCTACAGAACCGTTTATAGAGGGCAATGCTGGACTCGAACCAGCGTAAGACTGTTTTGCAGACAGCCGCCTAACCACTCGACTAATTGCCCCATGTATGTCACTTTGCCTCAAAACCTCTCATTCCACACTTGAAATGAGGCATCACAGCCAGGAAGTATGCTTTTTGTGTCGGCTTGCCGTATGTATCGAGGTTGTTAGATATGTGATAATGGACAGCCTTCTCATGTGTGCAGAATCCAGCAATTCCACGATCGCCAAATTTTTGGTAATGCTTGCAATTTTCACAACTATGAGAATTGTTTATCTCAATCCCGTAATATCGTGTTCCTCTTTTGCTAACTGTGGATGCAAAACTTATAATAGCATCCTTAGCACGTTTCATAATGCCTACTCCCATAGTGACTTTTGTTTTGTTGTTTTAGTTGCAGAGGCTGGAATCGAACCAGCGTCCTTCAGGTAATGGGCCTGACGAGCTACCTCTGCTCTACTCTGCGATGTCATTACGTATACGAATAGCAGAACTAAGTCCAACAAGTTTGTAAATTCAGTGATATTTTTTGAAAAATACTCCTATTCTCACGAACCAGAGCTTCCATTATGCAAGATTACATTTCCAACACTGTGGAGGCGTAGGAATCGAACCCACAAGTCTTATGGTTGACTACATTTATGAACTAATGACTTTTACCATAACCTCCAGTTGTACCGATAAAATACCCTGCTCGGTACCACACCGCCAGCCTACGTTCTGGACGATACAAAACTTCTCACGCCAAATGGCTTAAAACGTGAACTTTGCTAAGTTGGTCGTGTCTTCGATCGGTTGTACTTCCCGCTAAGTTTTTATTTTCTATTGAAGTCAGCTGGAGTTTCGCCCCATTCCCTGTTATCCCAGTGGCTGACTTCTATAGTATCAACATCATGCGACAAAGCCTTCAAGAAAATCTCCGCTTTCTGGAGGTCTCTGCACTTCTTTGTTGATGCCGTAGATTTATTCTTGAACCACGTTAGAGCCGTCATGCTGTCTGTATAAATATGGCGAGGCTGGAAATCATTCTCGATTATATACTTGACAGCTTCAACCACTCCTAAGAACTCGCCGATATTCACGGTCTGGTTGCCCAAGTGCTTATAGAAAATCCGCTCGCCAGTAGCAAGGTCAATGCCTTGGAACTCCGTCACCAGATTCTTGGTTGAATGAGCGGCATCTACCGCAATTCCTTCAGTTGGTCTATTCATATTACCAGTATCTCATCGCAACAGGCACGAGCATGGCTTTACTGCCGCAAACGACAGGCATGTTCCTTACGGAAGCATTTACCCAGAACTTACAGACAGGCTCCCAAAAGCGTTGATGTCTTTGAGTAGTATGATAAAGCTGGATGGTCTTTCTATACCAGTCACGCCCCTGTGCCTTGATAGCAGCCTTCTTTCTCTTGCGAGGAAGTTTAGGCTTCTTAGCGATATACTTTTCTTGCGAGTCCATCAGCGAACATACGATTAAGCAGAGAATTGGCAGCCAGGTCGAAATCTTCCACAACCTGTACGAGGTCTTTGATGTCTACACGCTTTTCCAGTACGGCGCGACAAGCAGACAACTTCTTTACGCTATCTTTTGTTCCGTCCATAGGGTCGAAAGTGATACACTTGTTGCCGAACTTAACGTCAATTCGGTACTGGATTTTCGGGATATACGAGGTCTCGATTGTAGCCTTGAACTCGCAAGGTGTAGCTGAAATTACCACATAGCCGTTACGTTCGTGCATCGGAATAAGCTCAACGTCATACAAAACGTTAGTAAGAATCTCGCACGTCAGCTTCTTGTCCAGTACGCACACCTTCTTGGGGTAAGGCGAATCCTGGCGAACACCGCAATAGCGTCCTGTCTTAGGGTTTTGCGAAACGAATCCGATATAGGCATCGGTCTTGTCTGATTTCACGAACTTGAGCTTTGTGCTGATTTTTTCAACTTTCTTCTGCTCCTTCACTGTTTCTTGTTCTTTGATGTTACTCATTTTTATGTCAATTTTTTGAATATGTTAAAAACAAATGTGGTACATTCCCTACTTTTTAATAGGAAATATACCACAAAAGTACAGTTTATTAATAAGAAAAACGAAAGATTTTCAGATGATTTTTAGTTGCAAACCACTGATAATCAAGCGTTTAGTTTTATAACGAATTTACGATCCTACGGACTCATAACTATCTGTTTTTAAGTCAGATAACGCAAAATTCTTGAAAACGAACTATCATACTAATGAAAAAAGTTCCGTCAGTAATCGGCGTTTTGCTCGTTTTCCAGCGTTTTGACATCTGGAAAGTCGAATTTGCCAAGATTGTTGCGACTCTGAATCATCTTCGTCTTGACTCCATTTGAAGCCAAAATCCCGACAATATCAAGAATGTCTGCAACAGGCAATTTGAGACTCGCCATCTGGTTGTCGAACTCTTCCAGCTTTGCATCTGGAATATAGTTAGCCACTCGTACCGCATCGTCACCAACGGCAACATAAGTCTCTTCCAGACGGAACAGACATACGGTATCTGGCATTTGCCGCTTATAGTAGCAATATGCCTCATTTGCCTTCTTGTTCATAATTCTACTTGTTTAAGATGTTAAATATCAATTTGAATGTGTTTCGCAAAGCATGAATCGCACAAGCCATTGTTCCGTTTGTATACAGGAGCTGGAATTTTCCTCATACACTCGGAACAGTAATGCTCGCTTGACCGCTTGTTGTAAATTGCGTTCTGTACCTTGCTCCTGGAAGCTCCGTACTCACGCATCAGTGCCTCTATCATCTGACCTGGAGTATACCGTTTCTCTGATTTCAGCTTTTTGTAGCTGTACTTGATGAGCAAATCGAGCGCATAGTTGTGGTCGATAAGGCTCATGGAAACGAGCTTGGTCAGATAATCGACAGAACCATCTGTTATGATAGCGAGGCGTTCAATGTCTTTTTGTCGTAAGCGTATCATTTATTTTGTTGCATCATTAGTTCTGAAGGTGATGGCTGCTTATATGTTGCCCACTTGAAGAAAATGAAGCTTCCAATACAGGCACATAATATAATCAACGCAAGCACGATGCGATGCTGCATTAGCCATGTTGTTATGATATGCTTTTTTCTATATTGGTAAATTGCGCCCAATATGCAAGAAAAGAATCCTGTTATTGAAAGTGCAACGCCAATACCTTTTGGACTATCCAGTGTATGAGCGTCTGCGCACATCAAAAATACAATAAAACATAGGACACTCCATAAAAGCAATGCTTTGGCAACATTATGTTTCCTTTCCGTCGTTGTTAATTCTGGCTTATTACACATGGAAGCTGGAAGTCCATGAATACGAAAGAAGTTGCTTTGTATTATCGCCGCTTCATTAATCGTTCCTAACTTAGGGTAATAGCTTTGTCCATATTGCTCTAAGTATTTATAGAAGTAAGCATAAATCTCATGCCATGCTTCTTTTGACTGTGATTGAATTTGTTTGACAAGGGACTTTTCCTCACTTTCAGTAATGGCACAATCATATTTATATATAGGAATTGCACAGCCATCATTCTCCGTGTTAAGCAATTGTATATCAGACAAATCACATGTTTGTAATTGCTCAACACGATGTTCTACTTTGAAAAGCGTTATGAATTTTTCAGCATGAACGGGGGTTGCAGATTTGTTATATCTGGATGCGATATATTTCATTATTTCGCCTTTAGAATCCATATTAGGATCATAAATAAGAGAAGCAAATAATGCTTCCATCCAAATATTAACGTCATACTGGCAACCTGCCACTACAACGCTCCATGGTTCGCTCCCAGCAAGCAGCTTTACTTTTAATTTTGGCTGCTGAAGTATAATATATTGATGGTTTATGCCTTGCATTTCGGTTCAATTTTAATGGTGTGGTCGAGAGTGTCAGCAAGTTTGAGAAAGTTGTCCACTGTCACTTTATTAGAGCCACGCTCAATATTGGCGATAGTGGGATATGTGCAACCGACTGCCTCTGCAAGTGAACGCTGGGTGTAGATGCCGTTTCGTGCAGCTTTAAGCCATGCGGCTATGGAGGCTATATCAGTCAACTTAGTGCTGCAACCATCTTTTGCTATGGATAAAGTCATTTCGATACTTTCCAAATAATGAAAAGCTTTATCCATAGCAAAATTGTTCGGCTTTGTTTCAAGAAGCTGGAGCTGAACAAATGTATATCCAGTTCGTCTACACATTTCATTCTTACCAAGACCAGCATTTTCTCGTGCCTGCACTAACATCTGACTAAACTCTATTCTATCCATTGCTTACAATTTTGATGCAAAAATACAAATAATATTTGGTACTATAAAATATTTTCGCTACCTTTGTTGAAAAATTAACAATTATGGCAAATCACGAATTGACAGAAGCGCAGATAACAGCACTTAAAAAACTTGGCGAAAACCCAACAGAGTATTACCAAAAACATATTCCAGTAACTTTCGGGAATATTCATGTTGCATCAACGCCAAAGTCCTTGAAGCAGCTAAGTATTGCAATTGCCGTGGATGTGTATACGTCTGGAACAGATCGTGCAAGACTTCGTTCTTGCTACGATTACATACGTCAGATGAATATACGAGGGAAATACCACCAAGAAAATCTTGAATCATATATTCGCCAACTGGACGAGAGCGTAAAACACTATCTTGCCATATTGTGCAATCCGTAACATCACTCGCACTTCACCAAATTGCTATAACAATTCTGCTCGTGGCCAGAACGAGTACCATCTTTCTTCGGATAATTCACCTTGAAACGTTGATGGCTATTCATATCACTATCGAAGTACACCCTAACAAACCAACAAGGCGTACCCATTCCGTCCACACATTTATCGCCAACCTTGATTGGAAACTCAGAGATATACTGTTGTTGTAGTTGCTTGATTTTACCCTGCAATTCATAAATTTGACTGCGCAATTCTGCCACTTTCTTATCTAATACTTCTTTTTCCATATTCTATCAATTTTTGTTTTCTGCAAATTTTTCGATTTTCGATTTTACCGCTTCGATTCCGTCTACGAAGCTGTCCAGAATATCTATTGCATCCTGCATAGCTTCGCCTGTTCTGGAACATTGCAAGCCTTCAGAAAGATTGTTGAAAGCATCATCTTCCTCGGCTTGAACGTCCTGGATGACCGCAACCGCCTCGTCAAGAGCTGCGGTTGCGTCATATAGCTGTTGTCTACGTTGTTTGTTCATATACTCAGATATTTACTACTCTTGTCAGCCTCAACTCTCCAGAATATCCTTGATTCCGAAGCACATCCAGAATAAGGTCTGCTGGAATGTCGTGAAGTCTTGTCATTTGAAATTTTATGTTATTGTTTAATTTATTCGGAAATAATCCTTCT
>CAVFVJ010000006.1:0-45018 GCA_963626085.1 Alistipes ihumii
ATTAATGTCAAACAACAAGCGCATAGCCAAGAACACGGCGTTTCTCTATCTCCGCCAGCTTATTATCATGGTGGTGACCATCTACACGTCGAGGGTGATACTCGATGTGCTGGGGGCTTCAGACTATGGTATATATAATGTGGTGGGTGGCATCGTGACGATGATGAGCTTCCTCAATGGTGCGCTCGGCTCGTCATCGAGCCGTTTCCTCACCTACGAGCTGGGACGTGGCGACCAGAGCAAGCTCAACCGTACGTTCTCGGCATCCCTCAACCTCCATATCTGTGTGGCACTGATCGTGCTGGTGGTGGGAGAGACGCTGGGACTGTGGTTCTTCTATGAGAAATTGGTGATACCTGACGACCGCATGACTGCGGCCTTCTGGGTGTATCAGTTCTCCATCGTCACCACGATGATCAGCTTCACCCAGGTACCCTACAACGCCTCCCTCATCGCCCATGAGAATATGAGCATCTATGCCTACGTGGGGCTTTACGAGGCGATATCCAAGCTCCTCATTGTCTATCTCTTGACGATAGCGCCCATAGACAAGCTGATATTCTATGGCATTCTCCTGATGCTCAACTCCATCGGTATCCAGCTGTTCTATCGTTTCTATACCACCAAGCGTTATGAGGAGTGCCGTTTCCGGCTGATTCGGGAGAAACAGCTCTACAAGACCTTGCTCGGATATAGCGGTTGGGACTTGTTTGGCGGTGTGGCGGTCATCTGCCAGGGGCAGGGCATCAATATCCTGCTCAACATGTTCTTCGGTCCAGTGGTGAATGCCGCCCGTGCCATCGCTTTCCAGATACAGAATGCCGTGAGCATGTTTGTCGGCAACTTCCTCACGGCAGTGAGGCCGCAGGTGGTGAAGAGCTTCGCCGAGGGCAATACGGATGAGATGTATCGGTTGACGTTTAATGCAGCAAAGTTTGCCTATCTGCTGATGCTTGCCTTGGTGTTGCCTGTTTGCTTCGAAATCAATTTCATCCTTAATCTTTGGTTGGGTAAGAACATGCCGCCAGAGACTCCAGTATTTGCAGTGTTGGTATTGTGTACCTATTTGATGGAGACCTATCATCAGGCATCGTTGATGTCATATCACGCCATCGGTAAAATCAAGATAGGCAATATCGTTGGAGGAACATTGATGATATGCGCATTGCCTTTATCTTATGTGGCATTGAAGCTCGGAGCACCAGCGTACTCCGTGTTTGTCGTTATTTTTGCAGTCAATTTCACTCAAATGTTTTGGGGGTGGATGGTCGTACACAGATATGTCGTGTTCTCATACGTAAAACTGATTCGGAAGGTGTATGTTCCAACCATCAGTATTACAGTTATAGCTGTGGTCGTTCCCTTGTTGTTTACCCATTACATGCCTCAGGGGTGGGTACGCTTCATTGGCTTGGGATGCTGCACGGAATTGGTAATTCTAGCCTCTGTTTATTTCATAGCATTGAGCAAGAATGATAGGAAAGTGGCTTTTAGCTTCATGCGAAATAAAATATTGAAAAAATGATACAATTGACAAACAAATTAGGAGAGGTTATTCCACATATAGGTCTGGGCACTTTCCCTTTTGAGGGTAGGGTTATGGCAGACATGGTGAAAGCCGCCGTCAAGGTTGGTTACCGCCTCTTTGATACGGCAGACGACTATCGTGGAGAACCCGGCATCGGCATCGCCGTCGAGGAATTGGCGCAGGAGGGATTTTCTCGCGAGAAGTTATTTCTCCAGACTAAGATTTCTGACAACAATGCACATGAAGACGAGCCGTTAAAGGGAATCTACTTCAACCCGACAAGCAAGTTCATGCAGCGACATACCGTGAATGAAATCGTTAGAGAAAAGGTGTCGACATCTCTCAGAGACATGAAAACGGACTATCTGGATTCGCTCTTGATTCATTATATGTACCCAGATTACTTCGTGGATATTTGGAAAACGATGATAGAACTGAAGAAAGAAGGTGTTGTACGATATATCGGAGTGTCAAACTTTCATGAGCGGCATATCGAAAAGTTGATTGCAGAGACGGGTGTTACGCCTGAAATCAATGAAGTGTACGTAAGTCCAATTGGCATCAAGAAAGACATCGTGGATTATTGCAATAAGCATAACATTCTCGTGATGCCATATTCGCCTTTGATGGATGTTGCCCATGGCAAGATACCAACAGAGAAAATCCAACCCATCATGACTAAGTATAAGAAGAGTCTGGCACAGGTGGTGCTTCGCTGGAACATTGAGCGAGGATGCTGTCCGTTGCCAAAGACCAAGAATCCAATGCGATTGGCAGAGAACTTTGACATCTTTGATTTCTCATTGACAAAGGAAGAGGTTGAAGTCATCTCTTCTCTCAACTACGACAATCAATATCTTGTGGAATCTAAAATCTGTCCTGGACTATGAGCATAAAGAAGAAAATTGGCAGAAAACTTAATGGGGCGATTCGAAGAACTAGATGGTTCAACGAGGAGTTTATGCCCGACTGCAGCAAGTTTTGGAACTATAACACCTTCAATACGGATGTAATCAACCTCGGTTCCACCTCTGGTTACTATGCCTTTGACTATAAAGGCTTGCAAATAGGGGGGGGCAATTTTGCGCTTCGGCACAATCCGCTGTCGGGTGACCAAGCCATACTAAAGAATTATTTTGGTTATCTTAATCCGAAAGAGAGCCATGTGATTATTACGTTATGCGTCTTTAGTTCTTTGGCTGGAAGCTACGACTTTATGGAGGACAGGTTCTATACCTTGTTGTCGCCAATATCCATACCGCATTTCTCCTATCGCAGACAGCAGCAGGTCAAGGCATGGGCAGCAAGTCCTATCCGTCAGATGCCGCTCTGGAGTATTTATACAGAGATGAAGAGGATAATCCGAGGAGACAAACAACCCCAACTAACGGAGCAACAGATGGAGCAGGATGCGCAGAGGTGGATTAAGGGGTGGAAACACGAGTTCTCCATTTCCGATTTTTCCCAACCGCTGTCCCTCATCAACCAAGACGGCATAAAGGATGCTTCTGCCATCCTGAATGAAATAATAGCTTTCTGCAAGGAGCGCAACATCAAGCCGGTGCTGGTCTTGCCACCGATGTATCACACCTTGGCGGAGAAGTTCGACAGTCAGGCTCGTAAGGTGCTGTTAGAAGACTTGGTGAACACGATAGAGGACAAGTCAGTGAAGTTCTTGAACTACATGGATGATTCCCGATTCTCCCACGACACTTCATTGTTCCAGAACAGTTTCCTGCTCAACAAGCAAGGGGCTAAGAAGTTCACCAAGATAGCCCTTACAGAAATGGGAGTTCTCAAAGAAGCATAATCGAATTTTCACATCAGCATATAAATCAACCTACGGATAAGATAACTTGGTAATTCTGATTTTTAGACTAACATTTAATAAAATCAGATACATATGAACAAGTTATCAACCATCAAGTTAAACAATGGGACAGAGATTCCAGTTATAGGAATAGGACCCGGAATCATCGGAGAAGTTTACAAGCCCACCCTCCCATCCAACACATTCTTTGCCAAGGTGGAGCGCAAGCTAACCGGCCGCATCAAGTACCAGCTCAATCGCCGCCACTACATCCATCAGTTGGCGCATGCCTTGACACTCGGCTACCGACTCATAGACTATAGCTTCGCCTATGGTGATGGGTCGGAGATACTGGAGGCCATCAAAAAGGCTGGACTCAAAAGGGAGGACGTATTCCTTACCTCACGTGTCACCAACAGGCAGCAGTATGAAGGCACAGTAAGGGAGAAATTCCTCAAGGCTCTCGAAAAGATAGGACTCGACTATGTGGACATGTTCATGTTCCATTGGCCAGTGACCGACCATTTCGTCGATACCTACAAGGAGATGGAACGACTCTACAAGGAGGGGTATGCCAAGGTGCTCGGTGTGGCAAACTGTCACCAGCATCATCTGCAGTCTATCATAGACAACTGCGAGATAGTGCCAGCCATAGACCAGTTTGAGCTTCATCCGCTCTTCACGCAGAAACCATTGATAGAGTTCTGCCATCAGCACGGCATCACCGTACAAGCTTACACACCGTTGGCACGCAACGATGATCGCCTTACGAAGAACCTCATCCTGCAAAGATTGGCAAAGAAGTATCACAAGAGCATCCAACAAATCATCCTCCGATGGGATGTGCAGTTGCAGCAGATTCCGATACCACGCTCCATGAACCCTGGCAGACAGAAGCAGAATATCGACATCTTCGACTTCTCGCTCACCGAGGAAGAAATCAAGGCGATTGATTCCATCAACATCAATTCGCGTCTTCGTTTCGACCCCGACAACCTTGACTTCCATTCCATAGGTTGATATGCAAGAATCGACAAACAACAAGACGATAGCAAAGAACACACTCTTCCTCTATTTCCGCATGATGTTCACGATGGTGGTGGCTTTGTTCACCTCACGTGTCATCTTGCAGAAACTGGGGGTTGACGACTACGGCATCTATCAAGCGGTAGGCGGCGTGGTGGGATTCCTCTCCTTCATCAATGGTGCACTGGCCACAGGGTCATCGCGATTCCTTACCTACGCCCTTGGAGAGGGCAACGCAGAGAAACTGAAGCGCACGTTTTCCACCACGCTCAATATACACATATTGATGGCAGTCTTGGTGGGACTGGTAGCGGAGACTGTGGGACTGTGGTTCCTGTACAACAAGATGGCCATTGCTCCCGAAAGGATGTCGGCGGCGGTATATACATACCACTTATCCATACTGACTGCAGTATTCAGCCTTACGCAGGTGCCATACAACGCCACAATAGTTGCTCACGAGAAGATGTCGATATATGCCTATATGAGCATCTTCGAAGTGTCGGCAAAATTGCTGGTGTGCTACCTCCTCACCATCGGTGGCTTTGACCGACTGATGACCTATGCCACGCTGCTGCTTTCGGTGCAGATTAGCTTGATGTGTTTCTATCGCTTCTATTGCAGAAAGCATTTCGAAGAGGCTCGTTTCTCCTTCACCTTCGACAAAAAGATTTTCCGGGAGATATCTGGCTTCTCGGGCTGGAGCATGTTTGCCAGCACTTCCATCGCACTCAACAGTCAGGGCATTCTGATATTGCTCAATATGTTCTTCTCACCGGCTGTGGTGGCGGCAAGGGCAATATCCTTGCAGGTGAACATGGCGGCGAACCAGTTTGTGGGTAATTTCCGACAGGCTGCGAATCCACAGATAGTGAAGAAGTATGCAGCAGGCGACTATGAGGGTTCCAAGCACCTGTTGCTGGAGAGCACCAAGTACTCCTATTATATGATGTACATGCTCTGTCTTCCCATCTGCCTCTTGGCGTATCCACTCTTGAAACTGTGGCTGGGCGTAGTGCCGGAATATACTGTACCCTTCCTGCAGATAGTAATCGTGCAGAGTCTCTTTCAGGTGTTTGACACCTCGTTCTATACGGCACTATACGCCAAGGGACGGCTACGGGAGAATGCCATGACATCGCCAGCACTGGGATTCCTTATATTCCCCGTCACATACGTGCTGTTCCAGCTGGACTATTCACCCTTGGCACTCTCCTGGACTAGCCTCGCTGTCTATGCGATCTTGGGACTGGTACAGAAGCCATGGCTCATCATGAAGATGGTGGACTACAAGTGGCACGAGATATGGGGTGTTTACCGCTCCTGCATCATGGTGACGGTGGCGAGTCTCCCCATACCTATTATTATATATAGGTTGGTGGATGCCACTCGTCTGCCATACTTTATCCTAGTTGGCATGGTCTGCGTCATCAGTGTCGCCCTTGCTGTATGGATAGTCGGCCTCGACAAGGAAACTCGCACCAAAGCGATTGCGTTTGTTAGACGCAAGTATAAGAACTAAAGAATAATAACTATCGGCTCCATGCTGGAGACACTTATGGATGTGACGTGGGACACGTCACCTACTAACACAGCAACTCGTTTCATTAGTAGCTGAATTGTTGCCTTTACCCACACGAATCAGCATAGACCCATCTGATGTCTTTACAGTGCGTGTTGCTCAGACAAAAGGCTTCTGGCCGGAACTTCCATGGTTCCCCCTTTGCCATCACCGACCACAATGGAATTATTGCGTAGGGCATACTCCTCGAGCATCTTCTGGCGTGACTCTCGCAAGCCCTGCTCTATCTTTTCAAGATATTCATTCAGTTCCTTATCGTTCATAGTCCTTTACTTTTTCAAATGCATGATGTAGTATTAGCTACAGATAATAATGCAGCATTCAATATCAATTTGGGCAAGTTGGTCGTAGGGACACTTCGCTATTCCGATGGAAATTGGTACTTTAGTTACAGCAATGAGTTCAAGGCTCAGGACCACATTTTGCCGTTGGCGAATTTCCCATCTAAAGACAAAAAGTATTGCAGCCGAGAGCTATGGCCGTTTTTCACCTCGCGCATACCAAGCAATACTCAACTTCAGATAGAGAATGACAAACAAAAAGAAAACCTCGTGTCGCTACTACAAAAATTCGGGCGTCGGACGGTAAGCAATCCTTATGAATTATGTCCAATACTGTAGTACACAAATACCATAAGTGCGTATTCCGGTCGATACCCGTTCTGTCCCGCCAAAACAAAGTTCTTGACGGTTATCCCTTTTATTTGCGCAACTCAATCACGTATTTTCAACGAACGACAGTGACTCTACCTTGGCGAGGCGGTCGGTAAGCTGTGGGAGCAGACCCTTGCGTATGCGCAGAGTCATGGTGCAGTCAGCATCGTACCCTTGATTCACAATCTTCGTGTCCATATCCTTCACCACTTTCATCACACTGTTCATGAAAGGGAACTCGAAACGGAAGGACACATCCACGTCCACGGTCTTCTCTATGATGGTGGCATTGTTCAGAGCCTCGATTGCAGCCTGTCTGTATGCCGCTATCAGTCCGCTTGTACCAAGTTTGATGCCACCGAAGTAGCGGACGACAACAATCAGTATGTTGGTGAGTCCATAGGAGTTGATTTGTCCGAGAATCGGTTTACCGGCAGTACCCGACGGTTCACCGTTGTCATTGGCACGAAACTCATCACGTTCAGGACCGAGCATATAGGCGTAACAGGCATGACGTGCGTCATAGAACCGTTTCTGGTACTCAGTCACAACGGTTTTCACCTCTTCCACCGACTCTACCGGCACGGCAAAAGCAAGGAACTTACTCCTTTTCTCCGAGTAAGTTCCTTCCGCTGTTTCCGTTATCGTCTTGAACTGGTCAATCATGACAGTTTATGGATTACGAGTCCCGAACGGAGCTTCGGCTCAAACCAGGTAGCCTTTGGTGGCATGATCTTACCAGAGTCGGCTATGTTCATGATTTGCTCCATCGTCACAGGATAGAGAGCAAGGGCAAGCCGCATCTCACCGCTGTCCACACGACGTTTCAGTTCTCCCAGTCCTCTCAATCCGCCAACGAAGTCAATCCGTTTGTCACGGCGCAGGTCTTTGATTCCCAATATCCTGTCGAGGATAAGACGCGAGGAGATGCTGACATCAAGCACCTCAATCGGGTCGCTTTCGTCATAAGTACCGGACTTTGCCTTCAAGCTGTACCACTCTCCATCGAGATACAAGGAGAACTCATGCATCTCCTGCGGACGGTACTCGCCAGTTCCCTTCTTTACAACCACGAAATCCTTCTCCAATGCTTTAAGGAACTCATCAGACGTAAGTCCGTTCAAGTCCTTCACCACACGGTTATAGTCGAGGATGGTGAGTTGACTTGCAGGGAAGCATACAGCCATGAAGTAGTTGTACTCCTCATCCCCCCTGTGGTTCAGGTTCTGTTTTGCCTTCTCCTCCCCTATCAGAGCCGCAGCAGCACTGCGGTGGTGTCCGTCTGCGATGTAAAGCGAAGGGATTTTCGCGAACTCACTGGTGATGGTCTTTATATCGTCATCGTCACCGACACACCACAATCGGTGGCGGAATCCATCGACAGGAGCGATAAAGTCATATTCAGGAGTTGTAGCCGCATACTTACCAATAATCTTGGCAAGAGTCTCATTGTCGGGATAGGCAAAGAACACCGGCTCGATATTTGCATCGTTCACGCGCACATGCTTCATGCGATCCTCTTCCTTGTCGGCACGAGTCAGTTCATGTTTCTTGATGACCCCAGCCTTATAATCCCCACTGTACGCACCTACCACGATACCATACTGAGTCTTCTCCCTATTACCGTTAGCAGGCAGGGACGCAGTCTGCGCATAGATGTAGTACATCTCCTTCTTGTCTTGCACGAGCCACCCCTTGTCCTGAAACATCTTAAACTGACGGGCAGCCTCCTCATAGACACGCGGGTCATACTCACTGGTACCCGGTTCGAAGTTGATCTCAGGCTTGATGATATGATACAACGACTTCTCGTTGTCGCCTGCCTCAGCACGCGCCTCCTCTGAGTCGAGCACATCATAAGGACGGCTCTCCACCTGCTCCACACAGTCCTTCGGTGGTCGCAGTCCCTTGAACGGTTTTACAATTGCCATAGTTACTGATTCTTTAGTCCTTTCAAAGCGGCAATCATTTGTTCACCTGGAACTTAGTGATACCCTCCTTGATGAATCCCACAATCTGGTTGGCAGCCGCAATACCTGCATTGGTATTTGCCTCTGCAGTCTGTGCGCCCATCTTCTTGGGAGTTGAGAAGTAACGCCCCTCGAATGCCTTGAACTGATCGTCAGCATCTGGCTTGATATCGGTGATATACTTCAGGTCTGTACGTTCAGACATGAGTTCAATAAGTTCTGGCTCATTGATGACCTCCTTACGTGCGGTATTGATAAGGATTGCGTCCTTCTTCATCGTACCCACAAGAGCCTTGTTGATACTGAGTTTGGTCTCCGCTGTAGCAGGGATGTGAAGAGACACTATGTCGCATGTCTTGAAGAGTTCCTCTTGACTTGCTGCAGCATGAACGCCAGTACTCTCGATCGCCTCAGCAGGACAATAAGCATCGAAGGCACTCACCTCCATATCAAAGCCCTTAGCTATGCGTGCCACGTTACGTCCCACATTTCCAAATGCAAGGATACCAAGTCTCTTGCCCTTCAGTTCCGTACCTGCCTTACCATTGTAGAAGTTGCGCACCGCAAAAACCAACAAACCAAACACCAGTTCAGCTACAGCATTCGCATTCTGTCCAGGAGTGTTCATCACAACTACATTGTGTGCGGTGGCTGCCTGAAGGTCTACGTTGTCGTATCCGGCACCAGCCCTCACGACAATCTTCAATTTTTTTGCAGCATCGAGCACCTCTGCGTCAATCTTGTCAGAACGTATGATGACAGCATCTGCGTCTGCCACAGCAGCCAACAGTTGAGACTTCTCCGTATACTTCTCCAAGAGAGCCAGTTCGAATCCGGCATCCTCAATTATCTTCTTAATTCCAGCAACTGCAGGAGCAGCGAAAGGCTTCTCAGTCGCAATCAATACCTTTGTCATTTTCTTTACGTGTATTTATTTAAATGGCAAGGTTCCGGATTCCCCATGCGTACAGAAAAACCGGAACCGCCATAGTTGATAGTACTTTAATGATTGTTCTCGAATTCCTTCATGCATGCGACAAGTGCATTCACACCCTCAACAGACATCGCATTGTAGCATGATGCACGGAAGCCACCCACGTCACGGTGACCCTTCACTCCAACCATGCCCTTTGATGTTGCGAAGTCGAGGAATTCCTTCTCTAATTCCTTATACTCGTCCTTCAGCACGAATGTGATGTTCATACGAGAGCGGCTCGCTTCCTCAGCGGTACCGACAAAGAGTTTGTTGCGATCAATCTCAGCATACAGGATATCGGCACGTTCCTTTGCCAATTTCTCCATCGCAGCCACACCTCCATGAGCCTTGATATAGCGCAGGTTCATCATAGCGCAGTAGATAGGAACTACTGGAGGAGTATTGAACATAGAGCCTTTCTTCACGTGTGTACGGTAATCGAGCATGGTAGGTATCTGACGGCTCACCTTACCCAGTGCATCCTCCTTCACGATTACAAAAGTCACACCAGCCATAGACAGGTTCTTCTGCGCTCCACCATATATCATAGCATACTTGCTTACGTCCACAGGACGTGAGAAAATGTCGGACGACATATCTGCAATGACCGGTATCGGAGAATTCAAGTCCTCACGAAGTTCTGTTCCATAGATTGTATTGTTGGAAGTGATGTGCAGGTAGTCAGCGTCAGCTGGGATCTCGAAGTCACGAGGCACATACGTGAAGTTCTTGTCGGCAGAAGACGCCACTTCGACAACCTCACCGAAGAGCTTTGCCTCTTTCTCTGCCTTTGTAGCCCACACGCCCGTGTTCAAGTAAGCTGCCTTTTTCTCCAAGAAGTTATAAGGAACCATACAGAACTCAAGACTGGCACCACCGCCAAGGAACAAAACGGAGTAGCCCTCCGGTATGTCAAGTAGCTCCTTGAACAGAGCCACAGCCTCGTCAACGACTGGTTGGAAATCCTTAGCGCGGTGGCTAATTTCCATCAAAGAAAGTCCTGAACCATTAAAGTCCAAACATGCGGCAGCAGTAGCTTCAATCACTTCCCGTGGAAGGATTGAGGGTCCTGCATTGAAATTATACTTCTTCATTTTTTGGTTTATTTGAGTTATATCCAGTTAATTATTTATATACAGACAGAAAATGCCGTTGGCAATTCCAACGGCAAAATTAAGGTTTTATATTGAACTTACCAAAGCCTTATAAGAAAACTTTCCGCTTTGATTGTAAAATAATTTATTCCCCAACTATTTATTCATTCGGATTTGCAATTCAGAAAATGACTTATCACCAGATTTGCTGTTTGCTGACACTTTGAACACCGTGGTATTGTCTGAAGGTTTCGATTTGCAGAATACCTTTGCCTTATAGCGTATGGCCTCGCCAGCCTGTATGGTAGCCACACTTGCAGGAGAGAACACGAAACATTTGGTGTTGTTCACCGCCTCTACCTTCAGTTCCACGTCACGCATTGTCATGCGTGAATCGTTTCTAACCTCAAAGATAACGTTCACAGTCTCATTGCGGCTGAACCTACCGTCACCATCTTCATCTTGATACTGCACATTACTTATTGACAAACTTCCAGACATGTCTGAGCCTCCGCCTGTCTGATACCCGACATTATACCCATCCTCATAGCCATACACCTGGGACAACTCGTTCCTGTTCCCGTAATCGTACCCATCTCTATCTTTATCCTTATCCTTGTCCTTTGTCACGTAATTGCCAATCGCAGCACCAGCCACAGTACCCACGATAGAACCGAGCATAGCCTTCCCCGGTCCATCATGACGGTCGGTGGACATCCAGCCCAACGCCTCGCCTATTACTCCACCAATCTCGGCTCCTGCCATAGTTCCAAGATAATTGCGTGAGGATGTGATGTCACATCCTGTAAGGCTCATGCTACCTATCAGCATCACACCAAACACATAAGCACTACCTGTTTTCATGATATCCGTTTTTATTACATGTTTTTCGTCTCACTCATTTTCAACATCAGCTAAAGCCCCACTCCACCAGCCCTTCACGACATCCAGCCTCTTTCGTAGCGGCATTCCCGTATCAAGCCAGTTTATGTGAGTGCCACGCTTCTCCATTCCTCTGAACCATGTCATCTGACGTTTGGCAAACTGATGGATGGCAATCTCCAGCAGGTCATGCATCTCTTCGTACGACAACTTTCCCTGCACATAGAGTGTCAGGTACTTGTATTCCAAGCCATAATGAATCAAAGCTTCAGGACTAACACCTGAATCGATAAGATGCTTGACCTCATCCACCATCCCATCGTCAAGGCGCAGGTTCAGTCTCGTCGATATCTTGGCACGACGTTCGTCACGCGGTATAGAGAGCCCCACAACCAGACTGTGCAGTTGCGGACACTGTCTGCCATCGAACTCATAATTCTTCAGCACACTCTCAATGTAGAGTCCCGTACCACCACAGAGGATGGGCACACGTCCCCTCGACTTAATGTCGTTGTAAGCCTCATGGAAATCATGTTGGAACCGATACACGCTGTAAAGTGTCCCAGGATCGGCTATATCAATCAAGTGATATGGAATCCGCAGTCCGTCCACCTCATAGTCATCAAGGTCCTTCCCTGTCCCAAGATCCATTCCTCTATAGACCTGACGACTGTCGGCACTGATAATCTCGCCATTCATCTCCATTGCAAGAAGAACGGCAAAACGAGTTTTTCCACAAGCGGTTGGTCCTGTGACCGTCAGCAAGTCATACGGCATACCGTCTGTATCCATATGCAAACCCCTATCTGTTCCCTGCATCATCCTGTCCTTCATTGTTGTCATTTGAAAACAGCATCGCAGTCTCGCGCACCTCAGCCTTCCTCACCCAGTCCTCTGGTATGAACCGCCAGTGGTTCATCGGCTTTGGATAGAGATCCTTCTTATTCCTCACGTACTGCATGAGATAGAATCTTATGTCATGGTCAGTAACAGAAACTATACGGTTTTCTATCTCGTCTTTCGACAGTCCCGCTCCCTTAGTCAGCAGTTCGCCTCCACCATTTGCCCTATACGCAGTCATGCAACATGTATACAGTTTGTTGGGATCGAATGGTGTACCGTCCACCATACCCATTATATTCACTCTCTCCCCGTCCCCTTTTCTCACATCTACCTCATAGCGGATGCCGGCAGCCGAGTCGAAGTTGAAAATAAAGTTCTTGAACCCCAGACGTGCTGGGTTGGCTTTCATCGGACTTGTCTGCAGGAAGGGGTCGTTCTCATCCTTCATCTGGTATATCCATCCTGCGTAACTCGTCTCAAGGTACGACTTGATTTCATATCCGTAGAGTTTCAGCGTATAAAGTCTGTCCTCGAAACGGTATATATTGAACAAGTCACTCATCTTCACCGTCCCAGCAGCGATCACAGCATTGAAGAAGAGAGGGGCGGCAAACGAGATGTCTGCACCGCTCACCTTCAGCTGGAGATGCTGTATGAGGTCGATGTAAGCCGAGGGTCCAAAATAAGAGTCAGTGATTCTCAACTCGTCATGCAACTCGCCCAAGTATTCTGAAGCAAACTTGCTCACCGCCTGATAGGCACGAAAGAAATGGTGGCGGAAGGTCTGGCTGTGCTGGTTTTTCACCGTACCGATGTAGTGAATCTTGCCCTTCATACTGTGACCTGTCACCCTCTTGTCTGCATCGAGCGCAAACTCGATGTTCACTTGTGCCACACTATAGGCGTAACTGCCTGGATTGATGCACAGCACTTTCTTTCCTGACGGAGCTGTCACCTCCTCCATGTTGTTTGCATGGTCGTGACCATACAGTATAAGGTCGAAGCCATCAACCGACATCGCAGTGCGTCTTGTAGCGTTCTCCCTATATTCATCCGTTTCGATACCCTCGTCCATTCCCGAATGGAACACGCCTACAATGAAATCAGGGTTCTCCCGCTCCTTCACAATCTGCATCCACTTGGCAGCACTCTCTGTGATGTCCTCAAACCGCATTCCATGCCAAACAGCCTTCGGAATCCAGTGAGGGATGGCAGGGGTAACGAAACCGAGTACAGCAATCCTCACCCCACTGCGCGTAAACACCGCATAGGGTTGGAAGTAAGGCTCGCCTGTGGATGAGTCGACCGCATTGGCAGCCAACACCGGGAAGTTACAGTCCTCAACATACTTGTCGAACACTGGGTGTCCAGTCTCCAGGTCATGATTTCCTATCACCGCAGCGTCATACCCTATGAAGTTGCAGAAGTCAGCCACACCGTGAGTCTTACTGTCGCTAATGAAATTGAAGTAATACGACGTAGGCTCACCCTGTAGCATGTCACCGCCATCAATCAAGATGGTACTGCCAGGCCGCTTTTGGCATTCCTGAGCCACATAGGCATAGACTCTCTGCAGACTACCCTTTCCCCAACGTGTGTGTCGGAAATCGAACGGAAAGTAATTGCCATGGATGTCACTCGTGAATATTATCCGTACTTTTCTTTTTTCTCCTTCCATCAAGAATCCTATTTGGTTACAAAGTTAGCACAAATAAGTGTAAACACCAAATCAATCATGACAAATCGTCCCCTGTGGGTTTCACAAGACACGCCACCCCCACCACAAGGAGGGAGTCTACTACAGTCTGTCGAGTGCCTGTCTGATGTCGTCGAGGATGTCATCGGTGTCCTCGATGCCCACAGACAGTCTGATGAGGTCGGGAGCCACTCCTGCGGCACGCAACTGTTCATCTGACATCTGACGGTGGGTGTGACTCGCAGGATGGAGCACACAACTGCGCGCATCAGCCACATGCGTAGCGATACTTATCAGTTGAAGCGAGTCCATGAACTGTATTGCTGTGTCACGGTCGCCCTTCAGTCCGAAGGCGATGACTCCACAACTGCCGTGAGGCATGTACTTCACCTGCAGTCCATGATACTTGTCGCCCTCCAGTCCCGAATAATGAACCCACGCCACACGGGAATCACCCTGCAAGAACTCAGCCACAGCCTGTGCGTTCCTACAATGCTGCGCCATCCTCAGATGGAGTGACTGCAGACCAAGGTTGAGTATGAACGAGTTCATTGGAGCTGGGATGCTACCCAAGTCACGCATGAGCTGCGCCACCAGTTTGGTGGTATATCCCTTCTTTCCGAATGCCTTTACGTAGGTCAATCCATGGTAGCTCTCGTCAGGAGAACACAGTCCTGGGTACTTGTCGGCATGTGCCATCCAATCGAAGTTACCACTGTCGACCACCGCACCGCCCACAGCGGAAGCAGTACCGTCCATATACTTGGTGGTGGAGTGAGTCACGATGTCGGCACCCCACTCAAATGGGCGACAATTGATTGGAGTTGCGAAAGTATTGTCGACAATCAATGGCACACCGTTCCTGTGCGCTATCCGCGCAAACTTCTCTATGTCGAGGATAGCACATCCCGGATTGGAGATAGTCTCACCGAACAGCACCTTGGTGTTCGGCCGGAAAGCAGCCTGTATCTCCTCTTCGGAAGCGTCTGGATTGACGAAGGTACACTCTATTCCAAGTTTTTTCATTGTCACCCCAAGCAGGTTGAATGTGCCTCCATAAATCTCATTGGATGCAACCACATGGTCACCAGCCTCACAGATATTGAACACCGCATAGAAGTTGGCAGCCTGTCCGCTCGACGTAAGCACACAGCCCACGCCACCTTCCAAAGCAGCAATCTTCTCTGCCACCATATCATTGGTCGGGTTCTGCAGACGGGTATAGAAATAGCCCTCCTTCTTTAGGTCGAAGAGCATTGCCATCTCGTTAGAGTCATCATACTTAAATGTAGTACTCTGAATTATCGGTGGTTCCACCGGCTCACCGTTCTTAGGTCTGTAACCACCCTGCACACACAGGGTCGATGTCTTGAGTTTCCTGTCCATAAAGTATTGTAGTTTTGATTTATTAGACAATAAAATAATATTCTCCCGGTCTCACACATCCATCTGACTGTAGTCCTTCGCCAGTCCGCCCATAGATGTTTCCTTGTACAGCGACGGCAGGTCGTGTCCTGTCTGCTTCATCACCTCAACCACTTTGTCGAACGACACGCGGTGAGTGCCGTCAGAAAACGATGCGTATACATTGGCATCCAAGGCGCGAGCTGCAGCATAGGCGTTACGTTCGATGCACGGAATCTGTACCAGTCCACAAACAGGGTCGCAGGTCATGCCGAGATGATGTTCGAGCCCCATCTCCGCAGAATATTCAATCTGGGACGGAGTTCCGCCAAACAACTGACTGGCAGCTGCTGCAGCCATGGCACAGGCAACGCCCACTTCACCTTGACATCCTACCTCTGCCCCACTGATGGAAGCATTGTGCTTGACCACATTACCGATGAGTCCAGCTGTTGCCAAGGCACGCAGGATACGAGCCTCACTGACGTTCTTGCCCGACCACAGGTGATAGAGGACACCTGGAAGGACACCGCACGAACCACATGTAGGAGCTGTCACTATCCTGCCTCCCGATGCATTCTCCTCGCTGACCGCCAAGGCGTAAGCGAACACCAGTCCGCGCGAGCGCAGGTTATCCCTATAGCCAGATGCCTTGACATAGTAGGCAGCAGCCTTACGGCGCAGATGGAGCGGACCAGCAAGAACCCCTTCCTTGTCGATACCCCGTTCCACTGACTTGCACATCACCTCCCACACTTCACGGAGGTAATCCCATATCTCTGGTCCCTCACAGTCCTCCACATACTCCCAGTAGTTCTTACCCGACCACTCACAGTATGAGAGAATCTCCGAGAGAGTGTTCTTGTCGTACACCTCCACCGAGTCAATCTCCTCTTTGCCCTCCTCTGCCAGGGCACCCCCACCGATGCTGTACACAGTCCAGTCGTCCGTCACGTTACCTTCACTGTCCTTACTTTTGAAGTTCATGCCGTTAGGATGGAACGGCAGAAAAATCTCACTGCGCCACACGATGGTAGCCGTAGGCAGCACATCCAAGATAGCAGTGTCGGTCATGTGTCCGCGACCGGTAGCTGCCAGACTTCCATAGAGGGTCACCTCAAACGAAGCGGCTTCGGGATGACGCTTCGCAAACATCTCAGCCGCACGGCGAGGTCCCATTGTGTGACTGCTCGACGGTCCGCTCCCGATACGGTATATTTCCTTTATTGACTTCATTGCACATTCGTGATTCGACCCACAAATGTACTAAAAAAAAGCGGCGGCACACCAGGTGTACCGCCGAAATCATACTATTCAGTGCTTCAGAGCCTCCAACAACGCCCTTATTGCCTTGTCAGCATCACCGAGGGAGTCTATTAGGGAGACGAACTTACTTCCGATAATCGCACCCGATGAGTTACGCAACGCTGCCTCGTGGGTCTGTCTGTTGGAAATGCCAAACCCCACCAAGCGCGGATTCCTCAGGTTCATCTGATTGATACGGCTGAAGTAAGCCTGCTTCGCCTCGTCGAACTCCTTCTGTGCCCCTGTAGTCGCTGCAGAGCTGACCATGTAGATAAAGCCGTCAGTGTGCTCATCGATAAACCTTATGCGTTCGTCTGATGTCTCTGGAGTGATGAGCATGATGACACGCACATCGTATTTGTCCGCAATCGGTTTAATCTGCTCAAGATAGTCCTTGAACGGCAGGTCGGGGATAATCACACCGTCAATGCCAATCTCACTGCATTTACAAAAGAACGCTTCATAGCCGTACCTGAAGATGGGGTTGAGATAACCCATCAGTATGAGTGGGATACTGACGCTCTCACGGATATGTTCAAGCTGCGAGAAAAGCAGCCGCAGGGTCATACCGTTGTGTAGAGCCTTGGTAGTCGCATCCTGAATGACGGGACCGTCAGCCATCGGATCGGAGAACGGGATTCCCACCTCCACGAGGTCAACTCCGTTACTCTCAAGAGCCTGGATGGTGGACACCGTCCCGTCGAGTGCCGGATGACCTGCACAGAAATAGATTGACAGGATACCGGACTTCTTTGTTTCAAACAAATTGTTTATTCTGTTCATTGTTTCGTTTTGTTTTAGTTCTGTTGTTCTATCGTATGAGACCGTACGTGCGAGAGAAACTGACTCAGAAGTGCCGCGTCTTTCATCCCTGGGGCTGTCTCGAACTGGCTGTTGAGGTCGATTCCCACAAACATAGGATGTGAAAAGTAGCAGACACGGTTAACATCATCAGGGCCGATACCGCCAGAGAGGAGGAAGGGGACTGTTCCATCGTACGACTGTAGGACTGACCAGTCGAACTGCCTGCCACTACCTCCATACCCGGCTGTCTTGGTCTCAAACAGGAAGTAATCAGCGACACCTTCATAACGGCTGACGGCAGACCGCAAACTATCCTCATCCACCACCTGTATCATTTTGACGAGTGGAATCCCAGGAAGCAGTTTCCGAGTGTCGTCACACAACTGTGGCGATTCATCACCGTGAAGCTGGATTATGTCGAGTCCGTAGTCCTTCTGCCGTTCCCTAATCTCATTCAAGGTAGGATTGACCATTACCCCAACCCTCTTGCAGCGCACAGGCAGGTAAGACGGTAGAGAACCACTCACATCCCTTGTACTGCGAGGATAGAAGATGAAACCCATCCAGTCGATTCCCAGTGACTCCACAATTCTGATGTTGTCAGGGTCACGCATGCCACACACCTTCACTATCATCCTTCTATCTCCTTTATAAGCCGAGCGAGACTCTCACCCGGATTGTCGGTCTTCATAAGAGCCTCACCTACGAGGAAACCGCGGAAGCCCACATCACGCAACTGCCGTATAGTTGCGGCATTGTCGATGCCGCTCTCACTTACCAACACATAATCCTTCGGCAGACACGCAGCCAAACGGAACGAATTCTGCACATCTGTGTGGAAAGTCCCAAGGTTACGGTTGTTTACCCCAACCATGTCTATGTTGTCACCCACATACTCCAGTTCCTTTTCCGAATGGACTTCGAGCAAGGTCTCAAGACCCAGTTCGTGAGCGGTATGCGCTAACGACCTGCACTCATCACGTTTCAGACAAGCGGCAATCAGCAACACAGCGTCAGCACCTACCATACGTGCCTGGAACAGTTGGTATTCGTCGACGATGAAATCCTTCCTCAGGATGGGAGTATCCACCTCCCCACGCACCTTCTGGATAAAACGGAGGTTGCCCCCGAAATACTTCTCGTCGGTGAGGATAGAGATGGCAGCCGCACCCCCAGTCGAATAGAGCGGAACCACATCCTCCACCCTGGAGTCCTCGTGAATCCAGCCCTTCGACGGACTCTTGCGCTTGAACTCCGAGATAATTCCCGACGGTGAGACAAGGAGAGAGCCACGCATCGACCGTGCAGCGTGTGCATCCTCAGCCATCAAAGCCTCAACCATCTCATACAACTGGGCAGGAGGGACACTCTCCTTCTGATTCTGCACCTCCACACGCTTGTCCGCCACTATCGTTTCCAAGATATCCTTCATACCGGCACGTAGTCAACTGTTGAGTTCCACGAATTTTCTGAACGCAATCAATGCCTTACCGCTCTTCAGTGACTCA
The DNA here is from genome assembly GCA_963626085.1 of Alistipes ihumii. Classification (GTDB taxonomy): domain Bacteria; phylum Bacteroidota; class Bacteroidia; order Bacteroidales; family Bacteroidaceae; genus Colivivens. The sequence continues at coordinate 19,082 of CAVFVJ010000006.1, forward strand.
CGAGCCTGCGCCACAGCCTCCTCAATGGAAAGACGTGGATTGATTATCCTTATGCCACACGTCGCATTGGCAAGTATCACGTTCTTCTGTTCCTCAGTGGACGTGCCCTCAAGTACAGAGTCGAATATCTTGCGGGCCGACTCCGCTGTCTCTCCTCCATAGATTGCCTCCGGCTTCACATAATTGAAGCCCAAGTCGTTCGGGGTGTACACCATATCCGACTGGTTGGCACACACCTTGAACACACCGGTAAGTGAAATCTCATCGTAGCCGTCAAAGGTGGTGACCACACCGAAGTTGTCGCCTATCGCCTGATGGATGTTGACGTACAGGCGCAACTGCGACTGGTTCGCCACTCCGTGCAGCGAGTTCTTAGGGTGACAGGGATTGACCAACGGGCCAAGCAGGTTGAAGCAGGTCGGAATCTGGAGATTCTTACGTGTCGGCCCCACGAACTTCATGCCGTAAGCAAACAACGGAGCATGCAGGTAACAGATACCTGCCTCATCGAGCGAACGCTTGAGCAAGTCCACATCGTCCGTGAACTTAACACCGTGTCCCTGCAGTACCGTACTGGCACCGCTCACAGAAGTAGAACCCACATTACCGTGCTTGGTAACCTTATATCCTGCACCCGCAATGACGAATGCCGAACAGGTAGATATATTGAACGTGTTCTTTCCGTCTCCGCCAGTACCAACTATGTCGAGGGTGTTGTAGTCTGACAAGTCCACATACTTGCCAGTCTCCAGTAGTCCGTCACGGAAGCCGAGCAGTTCATCCACTGTCACTCCACGCATCTGTAGAGCCATGAGAAGTGCTGCAATCTGTGCGTCATTATACTTTTCCTGTGTGATGTCGAGCATAATGCTGTGAGTGTCTTCACGACTGAGTGATGCTCCCTCTACAAGTTTCAACAAATACTCTTTCATTTATGTCTATGTTTTAATGATTCAACCAATTCTTTATTATCGCTTTACCATCAGGTGTGAGCACACTCTCTGGATGGTATTGTATCCCACGTATGTCATAGTCTCTGTGACGCAGCGACATCATCTGTCCGTCGTCGCTGATGCTGGTTGCCTCAAGACAGTCCGGCAAGCTGTTCGCATCAACTGCCCATGAGTGGTATCTGCCCACCATGATAGTATCGGGAAGTCCCTCGAAGAGGTAGTCGTCGACTGTGCGGTGAGCAGGAGTAGCTACTCCGTGTACCACTTCACCCACATTCACCAAAGTTGCACCGAAGAACTCGCCCAACGCCTGGTGTCCGAGACAAACGCCCAACAGAGGTTTCTTCCCAGCGTAGTTCTTAATCACGTTCAACAGTTGACCTGCCTCGCTTGGAATACCTGGACCAGGAGAGAGTACGATCTTGTCAAACACAGCCAGTTGCCCCATCTCGAACTGGTCGTTACGGAACACCGTCACCTCAGCACCGAGTTCCTTCAGTAGATGACTCAAGTTATAGGTAAACGAGTCATAGTTGTCTATAATCACTACTTTCATACTGTTTCCGCTATTGAAATGGCTTTGCGCAAAGCCCCTAATTTGTTGTTCACTTCCTGTAGTTCATACTCCACATCACTCTTGGCTACTATTCCTCCGCCAGCCTGGAACCACAGTTCGTTGTTTCTTGAGACGAAGGTTCTGATGGTGATGGCTTGATTGAGGTTGCCGTTGAGACCGATGAAGCCTATACAACCGCCATAAGCACCTCTATTGTGCGGCTCATACTCAGAGATGAGTTGCATAGCACGTACCTTCGGTGCACCCGACAGAGTCCCGGCTGGGAATGTGTCGATGAAAGCCTTGACCGGGTCTGCGCCCTCGTCCAACTCACCAGACACACGACTCACCAAGTGGATTACGTGACTGTAGAACTGCATGTCCTTATAAAAGTCCACATGCACTCCGTGGCAGTTGCGTGAGAGGTCGTTGCGCGCAAGGTCCACCAGCATCACATGCTCTGCATTTTCCTTCGGGTCGTTCTTTAGGTAGAGTGCGTTCTTCTGGTCCTGCTCCGTATCGCCTGTACGTTTGGTGGTTCCGGCAATCGGATCTATGTAAGCTGTACGCCCTTCAATACGGCAGTGGGTCTCGGGACTGGAGCCGAAGATACGGAACCCACCGAAATCGAAATAGAAGAGGTAGGGCGATGGGTTGATGCTGCGCAGTGCACGGTAGAGTTTGAAGTCGTCACCCTCGTACTTCTGCACAAAACGCCGTGACAGCACAATCTGGAACACGTCACCTCGAAGGCAGTGTTTGATTCCCCTACGTATATTCTCACGGTGCTCATCGTCAGTCAGGGTTGATGTATACGGTCCTACCGGGTGGAAGCCGAATGTCTGGTACGGACGTGAGTTGCAGTCAAGTTCGAGTTGCGCAAGACGGTCTGCCTCACCGTCGGACAGCAGTTCCACAAGAATCATCTCGTTGCGGAAATGGTCGAACACGATGATGTCCTTATATAATATATAAAGGAGGTCGGGCGCATCATTCTGTTCCTGTGTCTCGTCCTTCACGTTGATATTCTCGAAGTAACGTACCGCATTGAACGACGTATAGCCGTAGAGTCCGCAGAAATTGGCATAGTCGCCTGTCACCTCTATCGAATGAATGAGTGTGTTGATAACTTCAGCCGACCCAAAGCCATCGTGGATTGGTTTGCTTGAGGTAGTCCCGTCGGGAAAGCGCACGATGCCCATGCCGTGTTCGATAGACACGCTCGCCATCGGATTGATACCGATGAACGATTTGGAGTTCTCACCTCCGTGGTAGTCCGACGATTCCATCAGCGCACTCTGGGGATAAGCATCCCTGACACGTAGGTAAGTGCTTACAGGTGTATTGAGGTCGCCCAGTATTTTCTTTGATGCTGTATGATAAGTAAACATTTTGAGTTTGTGTTTAGTCGAGATTCATTTTGTCAATATGTTTGAGATAAGTGTCGATATCCTTGTCGCCTCGTCCGCTGACGGTGAGGACAACCACGTCCGTCGGCTTGAACTGCCCTGCCACCTTGGGTAGGAGAGCAAGTGCATGAGCAGACTCCAGAGCAGGGATAATTCCTTCCATACGGGTCAGTTCGAACGCAGCTCGCAAAGCGTCGTCGTCGTTGGCTGAGAGCACTTGTGCCCTACCAGTCTCGTAGAGGTTGCAATGGATTGGTCCTGTGCCCGGGTAATCGAGTCCTGCGGAAATGGAATACGGTTCGATTATTTGTCCGTCGTCGGTCTGCATGAGTTTAATGCGACTGCCGTGCAGGATTCCCACCGTTCCGACCTGGAGTGAAGCAGCTGTCTGTCCACTGTCGTTGCCCAAGCCTCCTGCCTCTCCGAGGATTATCTTCACACGGGGGTCGTCGAGGTAATGGTAGATGGTTCCGGCTGCATTGCTTCCGCCACCGACACAGGCCATCAGATAGTCGGGGTAGTCGCGTCCTATCTTCTCCTCCAGTTGCCATTTGATTTCCTCACTGATGACAGACTGCAGACGTGCCACCATATCGGGATAGGGATGAGGTCCGACGGTTGAGCCAATTATGTAAAATGTGTCCACTGGATGGCAACACCAGTCGCGTATAGCTTCGTTGGTAGCATCCTTGAGTGTCTTATTGCCCGTCTGCACTGGAACAACCGTTGCTCCCAACATCCTCATACGTTCTACGTTCACGTGCTGACGTTCCACGTCCAACGCCCCCTGATACACGGTACAGGGCATGTTCATCAGCGCACAGGCAGTAGCAGTGGCGACTCCGTGCTGTCCGGCTCCTGTCTCGGCAATGATGCGTTTCTTGCCCATCTTCTTTGCAATGAGTATTTGTCCAAGCGCATTATTGATCTTGTGCGCCCCAGTATGGTTCAAGTCCTCACGTTTCAGGTAGAGTTGGCAACCGTACTTCTCGCTCATGCGTCCTGCAAAGTACAGTGGAGATGGACGTCCCACATAATCCTTCAGGAGTGAGTGGAACTCTTTCTTGAATTCTGCACTCTCGATAATCGGCAGATAAGCTTCCTTGAGGTTCTCGACGGTCTTGTACAGGATTTCGGGGATGTACGCCCCACCAAATTCTCCGTAAAAACCGTCATTGTCTACATTGTAATTCATCTACTTGTTATTTTATGTCGTTTGATATTTCCTTATACAAAAAAAAGTTTGCCAGCTCGGTTGCAGACAAACTCAATTGCGATTTCTCGCCAAATATAGAATATTTATAACCTTCTTAATACGAGTTAACGTCAGACAGCCCTAGATTAGATAAACCCAAGTTCTGCCAACGCCAATATGTATTATTATTCTGTCTCATTACGACTGCAAAGTTACTGATAATTTCGTTTCCGCAATACTTTCTCCTATTTTTTTTGCTATCAAGGCAATTATTTTTGTCTATTGACGGTCTATTGACTTCTGGTTGCCAGTTTTTCTCCAACTGGGGAAATTTATTTCCCTAACCTTCGAGATTTATTTCCCTAACCTTCGAGATTTTGCCACACCTACTGAAGAGTGTTTTCTCACTGCCCGTCGCGATAGAAATCCAAAGCCTCACAGACACGGTCCTTATCCATCGTACGGTTGATGCGTACCTTGCCCACATCACTGAGCAAGGCGAACTGAACCTCGTTGCCTACGTTCTTCTTGTCGTGCTTCATCAGCGCAAACAGTTCCTCATAGTCATCGCAAGTGATTTGGAACTTGCCATAATGACGGTTGATGAACCCAACCACTTCACGCATCGTTTCGGTAGGGAACGAGCAGTATGCACTCGACAGGTAGAGTTCACAGACCAGTCCCCACGCCACTGCATAGCCGTGCAGCACTGGAGTGCCGCGTCGGAGTGCGAGACTCTCCATGGCGTGACCTATGGTGTGCCCCAAGTTCAGCGACTTGCGCAGCCCGTGTTCGTGAGGGTCGGACTTCACTACCTTCTTCTTCACCGCCACACTCTTGCGCACCATCGTGTCCAACTGTCCGTAGTCGATGTCGTCAAAATTGAATGCAAGCAGTTCGCCTAATGTACTCTTGTCGGAAAGCAGACCGTGCTTGAGCATCTCTGCATAACCGGAAAGCACATTTTCCTTGTCGAGTGTCTTGAGGAACGTGGTATCGAGGATCACTTTTGTTGGCTCGTTGAACACCCCAATTTCGTTCTTAAGACCATTGAAATTGATTCCTGTCTTGCCGCCTTCGGACGCATCGACCATTGCCAAAAGGGTGGTCGGTATATTGACAAACGCAATGCCTCTCTTGAAGGTGGAGGCCGCGAATCCGCCAAGGTCGGTTACCATGCCGCCGCCAAGGTTTATCAGCACACTGTGACGAGTCGCCCCATTGTCGCTCAATTGTTTCCACACGTATGACAACGATTCCAAATTCTTATGGGTGTCTGTACTTGGAATGACTATGTGGAATGCGTCCTGCAACGCCTCTACCCCGCTCACTACAGGCCAGCAACACACCTCGGTGGTCTCGTCTGTCAACATAAAAACTTTGTCGTATGCCATCTTCTGTCCTTTCTTCTATGTTTTCACACCACAAAGTTACGCTTTTATTTTGAAACCGAACCAAACACCCCACAACAAATCTACTTGATACTGACCAGTCGCTTCAGCACACACCTTATTATATATGTACGATAAGCACTTATTGCCCATACGCAAAAATTTTATACATCAACACAAATTTATCCACTTTAATGCTTGCCAATCAAAACATTTAACCTATATTTGCAGCCGTAGAGACAATAAAGTGCTTCAGCGATTTATTAGTTTAACCACATACATAAAACACAAACGTATGAAAACAACCATTACTTCTTTGTTTGTCGCCATCATGTTGCTGACAAGCGGCAGTGTAAAGGCACAATTCTCCGACACGCTGGTGGACGAGCCACGCAGTTCGTGGTGCGAAGGTCCCGACGTGACATTCAAACTGTCAGAAGTGGCTGCACAGATGCAGGTCACAGTAACCCAACTGGTGGACGCATTCGACGAATGGACTGCCAACGCTAACGGAGATTCCAACGGCTACGAGTTCAACGGCTTCTTCATGCTGGAGAACTCCAAGACCACCCCGACCTTCCACAGCGAGCAGTACGGTGGCTTTGAGATGGACCAGGAGGGCAACTTCAGTTCATGGAACGGCGGAGCCTACTGGGGTGTATACATCCACTACATGGACGTGGAGACCGACGAACTCGCCATGGTCATCTGCCAGAACCCTACCAACCCGTTGCAGAACGGCCAGGTGTGCCACGGCACAGTATCCATCAACCTCAACGGCGGACAGGCTACCTTCGACCTGACTTTATCTGTGGACGCAGGCGAACCGATTGACAAGGAGGCGCAGACCGACCTGAACAAACTGACTGTTGTGGGCGAGGCATATGTGGAGTGCGTGCAGGAACAGAACGACCAATGGTGGAGCTACGAATACACGATACCTACCACAGGTATCGCCGAGAAGCTGGACATCGACCCAGAATACATGGCCAAGATGTTCCGTCAGATGGTGTTCGCGAAGAACTACGACTCCAACAACGAGCAATGGGGCGAGTTGTCCAACGAGGGAGATGCCACACCGGCTCCGGGATTCTACTTCAGCGGAGGCATCATCCACATCGACCCGGAGACAGGAGCAGAATACGAGGAAACGGAATGCCGCAACGCGGAATACATGGACGGCAACCTGTTCTGGGTAAGTAACCTGCAGTACCTCAACGAGGAAGACGCTGTGTACTGCTACGTAGGCCAGTATCCTGACGGGATGCAGGCGGGCGACACAAGGACTGCCGACATCTATATCGTGTACGGTGACAAGGCTTACGTCATCCACTACACCGTAAGTCTGCCGAGCCAAACTCCTATCACAGACCTCGTCAATGTGGGTGAGGAGACATGGACCATCACTGCACGCGACCCGCAGCTCACATGGGAATCACTTGAGTACCACAGTCTCGACCTTGACTCCATCGCTACCCTCTTCACTGCCAAGGCTGGCAAGAAGGTCACTCCAGCCGACTTCAAGCTCATGGCTACCAACAGCTACGGAGGCATCACCGACGGTTACACAGCCGACAGCACAGAGACCGCACAGGGCTTCTGGATGGCAGACGGCGGTACGGTAGGCAACTACTCTGACGATGCCACATCATTCTACATCGACTACATACACAGCGACTCACTGAAGGCACTGGCTCTCGGCAACAAACCGGGCGTGTTCGATGGTGGCGAGACAGTGACCGGAGCAGTCTACCTAGTTGTGGGCGACTCACTTTACTATGCGGTAAACATGAGCATGACCATCATCTCGCCAAAGTATACCCTCAACGACTGTAACATCACCGAGTACAACATGACAGCTAAGGTGGTACCGTCCTCTTCATCATGGTCTATAGGCACCACTTCAGTTACCAACCTCGAACAGATGATAGGTATGGCAAACGCCAAGTTCTACGGAGTCACTTCAGAGGGAGCCATCACGGACAATTACTCAGTAAGTGAGGTAAGCTGGTACGGTGGCGGCGGTTTCTGGATGTCAGCAGCCGACGAGAACGGAATGGCATACGCAGCCAGCTACTCAGGCGACGGAGCTTATGCCGTATGGTACTATGACGGAGTGATTACCTGGTTCAACAACCCTGGAGCCCGCGAACCAGGTGAGGTGTTCTACGGTACCTTCTACCTAGCCAACCTCTGGGACGGTGAGGCAGTGAAGATCAACCTCACACTGAAATTCGTCGAGAACATCGTAGCCATCAAGCCGGTGGGCAGCGAGGAAGTGAAAGTGAACGCACGCAACGCTACAGGCGATGACTTTGACGAGGTGACCCTTGACCTTTCCAACGCTTGCGAGCAACTGGTATGCACCGAGGACGAACTGCTCGAAAACGGTGTATGGATGGTCGAGACAGCAGAGGGAGACCTCACATCTGACAATTTCGACGAGATGTACGGATTCAGCTTCAACAGTTTCGGAGAGGCTGTGGCAGCTGAGGATGCAGTGTTCCAGGTAGGTTTCGCTGATGGTGCAATCCACTCATTCGTGGTTGACGATGCTAACGTGAACACCCCGTACGAGACCACTCTCTACATCCAGTACAAGACCAAGCTCTACGCCTTTAACATAATCATCAACGCTGACGCTGCCGGCATCAACGCCGTGGAGACAGAAGCCGACGACACGACAGTCTACGACCTTGCCGGACGCAAGGTGACGAACCCTACTAAGGGCATCTACATCAAGGGCGGCAAGAAGATTCTCGTAAAGTGAGGTGCTGAGGTTAGAGTTTAGAAATTAGAAATCCAGTTGCGGAAATATTAGACAGCGACTGTTCCAATAAAGCAGGAGGAAGCCCAGATGGTCTTCCTCCTGCTTGTTTTATTGTCCCATCCCGAGTGTCTTTTCGGGAAATATTAAGTAACTTTGCAGCAGTATTAAGCCAAGATCACATGAAGCTAATCAAAAGTGAAAACGAGATAGTACAATTCCTCGTCAACTTCTTCCTGATAGAAGTAATTGGACAAGCAGCCGTACTGTTCCTGCAATATCTGTTCAGATTCTTCGGGATGCCTTGGCTGTACGTATTCTGTCGCACTACTCCCCATTTCCACCAGATACTGTTCACGGTGTTACTTGTTGTGTCAATGACAATAAGCATTGTCAGCATCCTGAGACGTGGGAAGCGAACTTCCTCTTGATCAACTCTACAAATTCATAGTTTTTCAGTCCCCATCCCGGTTCAGCCAGCAGACTGGCTGGAGACTGGCTCACAAAACGCTCAAACACCATGTCGGGACGTGAGTGGCGCACGAAGTCCACTACCAGTTCTGCATATTCGTCGGCAGTGAAGCGCAGGAAGTCCTCAGGACACTGTCGGTACTCCTCTGCCATACGCGTTCCTTTTATCAGTTGCAACTGGTGGAGTTTCATTGTGGTGATGGGCAGTTCAGACAGAATCTCCGCCTCGCACACCATATCGTTGCGCGACTCCCCCGGAAGTCCGAGGATGATGTGCGCTCCCACATGAATGCCTCTGTCGGCTGTGGCACGGACGGCACGCTGGACACACTCGAAATCGTGCCCACGGTTGATGCGCTTCAGGGTACGGTCGTAGACACTCTCTATCCCATATTCAACTATAAGGAACGCACGCCTGTTGATGTCCGCAAGATAGTCCAACAGACCCTCGTCCACACAGTCTGGGCGAGTTCCTATGACCAGTCCCACTACCCCGTCCACGTCCAACGCCTCTTCATACTTGCGTTTCAAGTCGCCCAACGAACCATAGGTATTGGTGTAAGCCTGGAAGTAAGCGAGGTACTTCATGTCTGGGTACTTCTTGCCGAAGAAAGCCTTGCCCTCTTCGAGTTGTTGGCTGATGGACTTGTCTGTCTTGCAATAAGCCGGATTGAACGTCTGGTTGTTGCAGTACGTACACCCGTCCACTCCCACCGTCCCGTCGCGGTTGGGACAGGTAAACCCTGCGTTAATGGAAATCTTCTGTGCTTTACACCCCAGTTGTGTCTTAAGCCAAGTACCGAACTCTCTATACATGTCTGATTTATGGTCATCAACTAACGCTTGTCCACCGTAACCCAGCTGGACTCACGTCATTATTGGCGCAAAGGTAGACAAAAACACAGAAACAGCCGTAATTAATTGACGAAAATAGCTAACTTTGCACACTGTAGTACAACACAAAAAGATGAAGACAATAGATTGTTTTATCCCTTATAGCGATGTGGAAACCGCCATAGGCAACGTAGCGCAGTTTAGGGCATCCAGCCTGACCGCACACGTCTTCCTGCTGGCAAAAGACTCCACATTGCCGCCAGTCGATGGGTGCGACACACTTTTCATTGACAATCTTGAGAGTTCAGCCACACTACGGCAGATAGCGCAAGTCGCAACTGCCGACTACGTGGCGATATACAATAAGCACACACCACTTGGCATCGGTTACAAAGCACTGGAACGTGCAATAGATATTATGGAACGGAACGGAGCCGGAATGGTCTACAGCGACCACTACTCGGTGAAAGACGGCAAGACCGAGAAATATTGTTCCATCCCCTACCAGACAGGCAGTGTGAGAAATGACTTCGACTTCGGTTCGCTCCGTTTTGTCCGGATGTCTGTCTTGAAAGCATGCGTTGAAGAGCACAAGGACATAGAGTGGAAGGCTGCCGCACTGTACGAACTCACCCTTTACGCAAGTCGCTTGCAGGACGGCATCTGTTACGTGAACGAATTCCTTTACACAGAGCACGAGACCGACATGAGGAAGAGCGGTGAGAAGCAGTTCGATTATGTAGACCCACGCAACCGTGAGGTACAGGTCGAGATGGAGCAGGTGTGTACCGACCACCTGAAAAAGATTGGAGCCTACATCAGTCCCGACGACGTGACCGACGTGGCTGTGGAGGAGGGTGCATTCCCGAACGAGGTGTCCGTAATCATACCCGTGAGGAACAGGGCGAAAACAATCAAGGATGCCATACTCTCGGCAACGTCACAAGAGACCGACTTCCCGTTCAACGTGATTGTCGTGGACAACCATTCAGACGACGGCACGACTGAAATCGTCTGTCAGTTGGCAAGTGCCGACCCACGCGTCATACATGTAATCCCCACACAGGACGACCTCGGCATCGGTGGTTGTTGGGACTTGGCAGTGAACCAGCCCGAATGCGGACGCTTCGCAGTGCAACTCGACTCAGATGACCTGTACGCACGCAAGGACACCTTACAGATTATTGCCAATACTTTCCGCAAGGAGCACTGCGCCATGGTTATCGGCTCCTACCTCATGTGCGACTTCCAACTGAAGGAATTGCCGCCTGGGGTCATCGACCATAGGGAATGGACTGACGACAATGGGCGCAACAACGCTCTCAGAATAAACGGACTGGGTGCACCACGTGCGTTCTACACCCCACTGCTACGTGAAGTAGGAGTGCCCAACACCTGCTACGGGGAGGACTATGCCCTGGGACTGGCTTTCTCGCGCAATTACAGGATAGGACGCATCTACGACGTGGTCTACCTCTGCCGCCGTTGGGACGGCAACTCCGACGCGGCACTGTCGCCCGAGAAAGTCAACAAGAACAACTTCTACAAAGACTTCTTGCGCACTACGGAGATTGCCACTCGGCAGTGCATCAACCGTTGCAGGAATGTGTGGGCTACACAGAAGGATGCAGACCGTCTCTTCGGCTCCCAGATGCAGACCTGGACGGAAGTCGCAAAACGATATGCAGACCTCCGATCCGTAAAGACGAGGGAACTGACTGTCGGGAACAAGACAGTCACCGTACAGTTCAACCCATCGAGAATTGTATCTACTGGAGCCAGCATCGACAAAGAGTCCATCAGTCACCGTCCCTGCTTCCTGTGTGAGGACAACCGTCCCGATGCACAGACAGGCATTGCACTGAACAGTCGGTTCCATCTGCTTGTCAACCCCTACCCCATCCTCCCACGACATTTCACAATTCCACTGCGCCAGCACAAGCCGCAGCAGATACGTCCTTACTTCAGGGACATGATGCAGATGGCACAGTCACTGACCGACTTGTTCATCTTCTACAACGGTCCACTGTGCGGAGCGTCCGCCCCCGACCACATGCATTTCCAGGCTGGACCGAAGGAGTCGCTAAGGAAGGGGCCCTATGCCAGCGGTACCATCAAGGCAAGATGCAGCAGTCTGGAGAGAGCATGCAACAGCTTCAACCAGATTTACGACAGTCTGCCACTTGAAGAAGGCGAGACAGAGCCGAGGATGAATGTACTGGCGTGGACTGAAGACAATGACTACGTGTTCGTGGTCTTCCCACGGCGCAAGCACCGTCCCGACTGCTACTACAGTGAGGGCGAGGAGCGACTGCTGGTCAGTCCCGGTGCACTAGACATGATGGGACTGGTCATCACCCCGAGAGAGGAGGACTTCAACAAGATAACAGCCGAACAGGCAACCAATATAATAAAGGAGTGCGGAGTATGAAAGGATATGTAGTAAGTGTCGGCATTGTCAGTGCCGACAGCATCCGCTTCCACCTCAACTCGCCCTACACTGCCAAGGGAGTGCGTACGGAAGGACCGCAGGAAGTGCGGTTCGAAGAAGGCGGTGTCTCGTGGAACGGCAACGTGTACCAGAAACTCTCGTTTCAGCCGGAGACCGACCAAGCATCGTTCACCTTACAGGACGTGACCATCGGCAAAGACTTCCACTGGGAGCGGAAGCGCAATCAAACCTTCTGTGGGTCGCTCGACTTCATAGTGAATGAAGGCAAGGTGTGCGCTGTCAACACCCTTCCAGTCGAAGAGTATCTTGAAAGTGTCATCTCGTCCGAGATGAAGCCCGAAGCCTCACTGGAGTTTCTCAAGGCTCACGCAGTGATTTCAAGGAGTTGGATTATCGCACAGATAGAGAAACGCAAGAGTGCGGAGAGCAAAGAGAGGGATACCTTCTTCTCGTTCCGCCGCACCGAATCGGAACTGACCCGATGGTACGACCGTGAGGATCACACCCTCTTCGACGTATGTGCAGACGACCACTGCCAGCGTTACCAAGGGATTCCTGAGGAGAGCAACGAAAACGTTGTGAAAGCCGTGGGCGAGACAAGGAACCTCGTGCTCTATTACAACGGAGAGATCTGCGACACCCGTTTCTCCAAATGCTGCGGAGGCATCTCCGAGGAGTTCGGCACATGTTGGGAAGACACCCACAAACCGTACCTCAAGGCGGTGCGCGACAGCCATTACGACACTGATATGCCCGACCTGACCAACGAGGAAGATGCACGTCGCTGGATTCTCAGTTCTCCGCCTGCTTTCTGCAACACACAGAACAAGAACATACTGGGACACATCCTGAACAACTACGACCAGGAGACAACCGACTTCTACCGATGGAACGTGGAGTACTCACAAGAGGAACTGACCCATCTGGTGAACGAGAACCTGAAGGAAGACCTTGGAGAGATAATCGACCTGATTCCACTTGTGCGAGGCAAGTCTGGACGCATCTACAAACTTATGATTGTCGGCACAAAGAAGAGCCTCACCATCGGCAAGGAACTGGAGATACGGAGAGTGCTGTCCGACTCACATCTCTTCTCCTCCGCCTTCGTCGTAGACAAAGTAAAAGACCATTTCGTGCTGCACGGTGCGGGATGGGGACACGGAGTCGGACTCTGCCAAATCGGAGCAGCCGTGATGGGCGAAAACGGATACGACTACAAACAGATTCTCAGCCACTACTACCCTGGCAGTTACCTTGCCAGTGCACAGTTGGGCCTTGAAGAATAACCCCAAGAGAGAGGAAAAAAAATGACTGACATAAAAGAACAAGACACAAAGGGACAGCCACGAAAGGGTTTCCATCCGTGGGCATGGGTGCCGAGCCTTTACTTGGGCGAAGCCATACCCTATTCGGCAGTACTGCTCATCTCCGTCATCATGTTCAAGGAGTTCGGACTGTCTGACTCCGAGATTACTCTGTACACTGGATGGCTGGGCATCCCGTGGGTCATCAAACCCATCTGGAGTCCACTCATCGACAACATGAAGACCAAACGCTGGTGGATCATCTCGATGCAGACATTGATGGGCGTGGCTCTGGCACTCGTAGCGTTCTGCATCCCCACCGCCCTGTGGCTACAGTGTTCTTTGGCACTGTTCATGGTCATTGCCTTCGCCAGTGCCACTCACGACATCTCAGCAGACGGATTCTACATCATCGGACTGAGCGACCGCCAACAGGAATATTTCGTAGGTATCCGCAACACGTTCTACCGCATCGGCATGGTGTTGGGACAAGGTGGATTGGTAATGCTGTACGGTTGGATGAAGAACCACAATATCGTGGAAAACGCCCCGATAGGTTGGTCCATCATCTTCGTCATACTGGCACTGTGCATGATTGGACTTGCGGTGTACCATATGGCAGTACTCCCCAAAGTGGAGCAGTCGGTACACGACAAGTTCGTGCTTAGAGAACAAGTCAAGGAATTCGGGAAGACCATCATGGTTTTTGTCTCCAAGCCACACATCGTGACCGCCCTGTGCTTCATCTTGCTCTTCCGCCTACCCGAAGGTCTGCTGACAAAGATTGTACCCTTGTTCCTGTTGCGGAGCACAGGAGAAGGCGGACTGGCAATGAATGCGGTAGACTTCGGCATGATCTACGGCACGCTCGGTGTCATCGGTCTGCTTCTCGGAGGCATCCTTGGAGGATGGGCAGTCTCCAAATGGGGACTGAAGAAGTGCCTGTGGCCCCTCGTTCTCTGCATCACCCTACCCGACATAGTGTATGTATACCTCAGTTTCTTCCCCACCACCTCCCTCTGGCTGATAGGCAGTTGCGTGTGCATAGAGCAACTCGGCTACGGACTGGGCTTTGCTGCCTACACCCTCTACCTCGTCACTTTCTCACGAGGTGAACGCAGTACTGCGGTATTCTCCATCTGCACCGCAGGACAATATCTTGGCGGAGTCATGCTACCTGGAATGGTATCGGGGTTCATTGCCGACAGTGTAGGCTACCAGTGGTTCTTCATCATAGTCATGCTCCTGTGCCTCGTGACATTCCTCGTGACTGCCCTAGTAAAGATTGACGGACAGACAGCAGATGTAGAGCCATAAACTAAATTCTAAGGTCTAAATTCTAAGGTCTCATCTACAACCAACACAAAGCCCGAGGTGTCGCCCCGGGCTTTTATATGAGTGTATGTGTGATAAGATGTGCACTCAGAACGCATGCGGCATTACAGTCCGAGTTTGCTCTTCACGTCGCTGGCAGCCTTGTTAACCGCGTCGTTAGCCTTCTTCTGCTGCTCGCTGACAGCATCACTAGCTTTCTGCTTCTGTTCGTTTACAGCATCGCTCGCCTTTTGCTTCTGCTCATTGACGGCGTCACTTGCTTTCTGCTTAGCACCCTCAACCGTCTCGTCCACCTTAGTCTTCACAGCCTCCTTAGCATCGTTCACAACGCCCTCAGCAGCCTCTTCCGCAGTGTTCTTCACCTGAGAAGGAACCGCGGCAATCTGGCTCACCAAATCTGCCACAGTGGTATTGGCAGCCTCTGAGACAGCAGTACTTACACTGTTAATAGTTTCCTTGTTATCCTCCACATAAGAGTTCAGTTCGTCGATATACTTCTGTGCAGTCGCAGTGTCGCCAGCCTTAATCAGTGAAGCGATCTTCTCCTTGTACACCTTGATTGAAGAGATTACAGCGTCAGGCTGCCCAGTTGCGATACCCTCCTCTATCTCGCCCTTGATATCCTCCAGTTCCTGGTTTACCGCAGGCTCGTCAACTTCAGCAGACTCCACACAAGTAGAGTCTTTCTCACACTTTCCGGAGTTACCTCCATTGCATGAGGCAAGTGTCACCGCACATGCCACAGCCACCAAAACAAATACTTTCTTCATAATGCTTGAAATTAAAAACCGTTATAAACTATAAGTCTGCAAATGTAGACATTTATTCGTTCCGTACCGCCCCCATGCCCTATTTATTTCCAGCGTTTGATTATTTTTAAGTGACGGTGAAAAAAGGTACAAAAACGTCAGACTCCGACCTGCCGCCAATCTTTCGCAAGCTCAACATAGTAGGTGACGTGTCCCACGTCACAAATAGTAGGTGCAGTGGCTCACTGCACAAATAGTAGGTACAGTGTCCCACTGCACAGATTATTAAATGTGACGTGAGCCACGTCATGCTGAGTCATCATGTAGTCGCTTTCAAGTATAAATTTGGCATCTCCACCTTGAACTCCGGATCTATGTAATGGCACTGTTCCTTGATGATACCCCTTCTGCGAAGAGCAGGCTGGAGACAGTACGTCTCGAACTCGTCCCGATTCACATCATCCACAGATTTCCAATGTGGGAACAATAGTTTCATGTAAGCCACAGCAATCCGCTTGACCGCATTGAAGTCACGGGTATCCGCATTCTTGTCACAACCCACAAGTTCATCGAACAGCAACCCATATACATTTTGTGTGCGGAGCGAATGGAGTATCTCAGAGAAATACTCAACGTTCAAAGTCCAACCCTTATAGATTATCCCCTTGTTTATACGTGGGAGGTTCCAGCCTTCAATGAAACAATGAAAGCGGTCGAGCAGTGCCGACTCCCGGAACGACTGCGGCAAAGATTCAAAATAACGGTAGTTTATCGGGCAGTGCTGTTCTGTCAATGGGATATTGCCCATCAACATTAATCCACATTCGGAAGAAAACTCATTATTATCAATGGTAGTCTTGCCACTTTCGAGGTATGACTTTAGTGCAGCCTGAATCTCAGCTGGTTCTTGGAACACTATCGTTTGTATTTCATCGAACACAGTGAAGTCATGATTCTTGATGATTCCATTCTGTTGCTTGACCTTGTCATAAAATAGCTTTGCACGAGTTACCTTACCACCACTCACGAGCCATCCATATTTAGATAAGTTTCCAAACACGTACGACTTACCCGTACCTTTTGGAGCCAATTCTATGACATTGAGTCGTGGTTCCACAAAGATGAGCAGCCGAGTCAAGAATTCCATCTTCTGTGTAATCGTTTCAAAACCATCCGCCTCATATTCCATAGCAGACAGCAACACATCAATCCATTCTTGTACAGAAAATGCGGTCCTTGCGCCTCGCAAGTAGTCTATATCAACAGACCTATACGGTTTGAATGGTTTGTAATCCACCATTTCCACATGATTCTTCTTTCCGTCCGCATCAGACAGGATGGACAATTTGATAATACCCCACCTCTCTCCATCCACCAACTCACCTTGATGGTTCTTGTACACATATACTGGTATTTGTCCCTCGTTAATCTTGATACCGAGATCTGGAATTCCAAAACGCCGCACACCCTTAACCAAATCAATGTAAACGATAAACCGGGTTAGGAGTGTCAATTCCTCGCCCGAAGCCAGACGGTCTTTCACCTCTGTTTGCTTTTGAGGGATTACCATATCCAAAAATTCCGTAAGTCCTAAACGGTTAACAGAACCGTCATCGTTGATATAACGTTTGAGGATGAAGTCTTTCACGAAAGACGGAAGGTTACGACCAGCAAACAAACTGTTGGTTGATGCCGGGTCTTTGTATATCAGCATGGGAGCAAATTGTTCCCTGATTTTTTGAGTTATGACAGTCTGCATAGTTAGAAATTGAATAATTCTTCCTCTTGGACACCCATATTGATGTCTATTCGGTCGGTTCGTTTAAACTCTCCGATAGAGAGCGTAATTTTTGTTTCAGTAGCGACAAGGTTCAGTCTCTCACTTTCATATACGTCGCCATGTACTTTATAAAGTTCATAGTTCACTCCGTTATAAATTACCCTTGGAATGTCGATGTTGCTCAATCCCTTAATGTTATATCTAACCACAGGATTGGCACACATAAGATTTGTTGTCTGCAATTCAGCAGAATACTCATTGGAATGTTTCTGACTTGACACTATGATTATGGGAACCAGTACTTCTTCTGGAGTGACACCTCCGTGCGCTCCATGTCCTTGTGGTGTTTTGGAAGAAAGAGAATTATGGTTAAGCGCGCAGATAGTTTTTCCGTCTGACAAGACTATGTAGTTATTGTCTGAAGAAGGGGTTCCCTTCAACCATTCGGCACAACGTCCCGAGTGGTTGGCATCGACACCAGCCAAATTTAGTCCGCCACAAAACTGAGACATGTAACTGATTCCGTGGTCTGACACAAAGGCAATTTTCTTTCCATTATACTGAGACAAGACCTTGGTGATTGACTCTTCCACTGTCTTCAGTTCATTTACAATATACATAGGATAACTCTTCGGGGTATGTGCATATTTGTCGACATCACCAATCTTTTCCAGTTTTCCTTTGGACAGTTCTTCCAGTTTGATTTTGTTTACGATAGTAACAGTTGGCAGTTCCGCAGCCGCCACACAAACATCATTGAGATACACACCATCAACATTATGATTCTCTATCACCCATGTAATGAATGGAATCCAGTCTACGCCCAATCCGTCAATCCAATAGTAAAGGTCAATGTCTGACCTGTTGTACAATATAGTCTTCACTGTTTTGAACTTGTCTCTCCACGACTCAAATGCAGACTGTGACGAGTTGTGTTCCTTCAGTATCTGCGACAAATCTCCACCCATTTGGTTCGCAACCTTTGACTGCCTGTATTCATGGAAATAACGAACCAACCAAGTTTCGGAATTATCCATCTGGACATTCATGGGCATTAGATATGCATAAAGGGAAGGCATCAGCGTCTGTATCTCCTTCACATTTATCTCGCCTTTGCCTAACCACTCCACCATCAGACATTGCTCTGTCTGCGTGAGTGATGTCATGTATTTCATTGCGCAATAATACCCACGTTCTGGGTCGACTGCCATAGCTGTCAGTTTGGCTTTCACTTTATCTTCTGCAGCCTGTGTAATTTGCACATTCTGATTCTTCGCCTCTTTCAGCAAGACCCTACGTTGATTGAGACTCGCATCGTTTAGAGGCTCGTCAAATATTTGGGTAGCAAGTAGTGAGAACAAGTCTGATGTGCTTTGCGTATGGCAATTCTCAAGTACCCTCGTCAAGTATGTTGACGTAGTTGTCTTCCACAAAATATAGTTTTTTAGCAACCAACGGGAAAAACTGTCTTTATACTCAAACCACGTCTGTACGAAAGAAATGTCATCTTGTATGTCGGAAGTGTTGAACCGCTTGTTGACAAACCCTTCAAAGTCAAAATCTTCAATATCTATTTGTGAAGCCAACTGTTCCCAAAAGGACATATCTTCCTCATTGGCTGTAAGGTCTCCGAAATCGAGACTCAGACCCTTACATAGGAACTCAAAAGCGTTATGGCAAATGGTATAGTCGAAGGCATTGTCTGGTTGTGCGTTATCTGCATTGGCAAAAATGCATTCCGAAGAACAGAGGATTTGACTCTTGACATTTGTCCCGACTGTTTTCCAAAGCAGAATCCATTGACGTAGGTTCTTGCAAACACTAAAACGTGTATCCAGTCTCTGCACGCCATAGGTTGTCCCCGGTGTCAGCACAAGCCGATAGTTTTGATTCTCTGCTCCAGAACGATATTCCCAAATGTTGATGTTTGGATCGTCCTTGAACTTGCTAACCTTACTCTGCATACCGATGATGGGCACGTATATTCTTTGATGGTCGCGTTGGGACTCTTCTGGTGACTGCACAAGGCGTATGGTCTTCAGCAGAGAGTCGAACTCCGCATAGCTCGTATTATCGTAAAAACGCGTTATCTCCGAGAACGGAGCGATGACGAAGTCATTTGCCGGCAGATTCTTGATATAAGACTCAAACATCACCGCAAGTTGCGAATAGGTGATGAACTTATCATCTTGGCCATCCCTCATCCAGTTCTCTATGCTCTGCACAAACACACCATGGTCTTGACACACTTGGACAAACGCCCCGAAATCGCCAAAGTTCTCAAACAGTACAAAGCGTATAGGATAGCGGTTACGGAGAGAGCTCTCAGCCCCAGTCCAATTCTTGTCTGTCTCTATTTCCCGGTACAGTTCTTCCAATGTGCCGAATTCCTTGTACATACATTCAACTGTTTATCTTGTCCAACAACCATTCTCCCGCCTCGTCACAGAGTTTATTGAGCAATGCAATAGCATCGTCGAGAGTATCAATGCTTGCTATATAATCTTTTGCTTGTTTACGTTTTTCTGCGACAACATCAGTATTGATGGTTACAGTGAATTCATTTGATAAATGCGGTTCCGATGTCACCGTTGCCGTATTTGTTTGAACTTCTGGTGATACTATATATCGAGGTTGCGTCTTTGACGATTTCCATTGCAAAGCCTTTTTCTCCACTTCCTCTTCTGTCCAATATCCTACCGTTGATTGCAGGTTTTTCTCTATGAAACGTTTGACTTCATCCACTTCGTTTTCTTGAATATTGACAAATTCAAGTTGCATCAAAAAGTTCTTGAAGCCGTCAGAGAATGCAGCGTCCACATTGAGGATATTCTTCATCTCTATGCGGAAGGTTGAGATAAGTTCAATCGTATCCCTCACCAATGACGGATTGCGAAGGTCACGCTCCATGCAGATGGTTACTATATTATCTATCAACCTACGTTCATCATCATTTATTTCCATGAGGACAGGTAAGCTGGAGAATGCTGATGCTGAAGCATACTTCAGCGACCAAAGCGGATACCCCTTCTTTCCGAGGAACTCCCCAGTAATAGCATAACGCGCATCCTTCAGACTCGACACATCCGAGTATGCATTATCCTTACTGTTGAGTTTGAAGAGCGAGATAAGATCCTTGCACAGTTTCCCCTCTTCTGGTGTTTGGAACTTGAAGTTCAGTTTGGAGCTTGATTTTTTATCGTCCCACACTTTAAACAACCACACTATATCATCAATCAACGCATTCTTGTCGCGCGGTTTACCCTGCATGTCAAATATCTTGTTTGCCCACGGTCTTAGAGCATACCCCATCATTGCCATAGAAGCGAAGCTACCGTAAAGTCCGTATGGAGGCTTTTGAAGCAAGGAGAATTTATCATCGAAGTTGAATGAAAGGTTCTTGTCCGCATACTTGATGATATTCTGCACTTTGTCGTAGACCACCTTGAACGGATGGTTCTCAGTAACATCACTCTTCCATTCCATATTTTCATCAAGACATTCCTGTACTAGATATTGCACAGGGCGCATTTGGCTTGACAGAATCACAAGCTCTTCCTTAGACGTTGCGAATATAAAGGCACGTACAATCTCCTTGGAGTTTTGCTGACGCCAGAATGTAGATGGAGCCTTTTGTCGCAACAACTCGCAAGCATCTGGTCCGAAAGGAAAGATTGTTGGTGCTATCACACTGTTAACGATACTCGACAGGTGTTTCACCGATATGGGCTGTTTCTCCGTACCGTTGATATATACAGTGGCATTGCCACGCTGTATGCTTTCCATCCATTCCTTCACCATCGACACGGCATGGTCACGATGTACTTTCTGTTGGTCGATGAACCCATGGCTGCTGGCACAAGCGTAATTGGCTTGATATTCTATGAACTGCTCGTACTTAGCGTCAGTGAGAGTCTCGTCGAACACCATAAAGACGATATCCTTCAAGTCTTTGTCGTTCTCGTCCTCTGCACATCTTTCCGCAAAGTTACGGAGAACGCCTAGCTCTGTGTTATTTCTAGACATCAGTAAAGCGAAAAAGAGTGAGCTGGTTCTAGTATCCTTCTTGGCATTCTTGATTTGGCTACGGAGTACCGCCTCATTCTGCTGATCAGAGAAGAACTTGAAAGCGAATGGACGAATCACCTTCTGCATCATCTTCTTCTCGAAAGCAGTGCTTGCTGCGTCTGAAAAGTTGAGGATTTGGTTGGTATAACGGAACTGTACACTGCGCATCTCTGTTTTCTTCTCTTCTATCTCTCCTGACGGCAGGGCTGAGAACTGCACTGAATAGAGTCCGCCTGGAGCCCTTTGTATAATACCCTGCTCGTTGAACCATTGCAACACATCATCCACATCGTCTTCATACCGTGTGCCAGCAAAGAGAGCGTGTATATTGTCCTCCGATGGAGTTACAAGTCCGTTATTGTTGTCGCCAGACACATTGTTGAATGCATTGAGCAACAGTATTCCTTTAAAGACAACGAAATACGCTTCACCCTCGTTACTCACCTGTAGCCTATATGAATTGTAACGCTCAGTCACAGCTCCGTAGTTGGTAACATCGTCTTGGAACACTTTCAACACGTAGTCCCACAGATAATCCGCTGTGATGGTGTCACGGTTGAGGAAATGTTCCTCACTGTCGAGAAACTCCCGTATGGAGTCGTTTTGTCCCAGGAACTCAAACACGCTTCGGCTCGACGACCCCACCACAGTTGCGTAGTGGGTAGCGAGGTTGGCAGTACCAGGATGCAGCGGATAAAGGTCGAAGAGATCTTTCCGAGTGGATTGTTGGTCATTGCTAGTAGAAGTGAAAATGTCAAGCAACTGGGAGTTCATCGCATAGAACAGTTGACACATCTGGCGGTGACGTTCCTCATCAATGATTTTGAACTTGCGCGACATGATTTTAAAAGCCGACACCGACTCCATATTGTATTTCATCCGGTGATAGCGCCCATCCGTTTGTTTAAGTTGTTCTGGGTCGATTCCATTGAATGCCGACGGATGCGAAATAAGGAACAGGTAGGAGTTGCTTTCCTCATTCATAAATTTTTGTGCCACCTCTTGCAATTGTTTCAACACTGGTACACCTATCGCATCGGTCATCACATCCGTGAACTCATCCCAAACTATGAGTAGTCCGTTATATGTACCCAGTTCTGCAAGACGATTTTGCACCTCCGTAAGCCATTGCTTGATATTATCGTTGTTCAATCTAATATCAAGCCGAGCCTCACGCAGTGTATCAGTCACTCTGTGGAAGATTCCTATATCGCCAGTCCTCAGACTGTCAGCCAATTGTTTACTATCAGCCACTACTGAAGAAAGAGCAGTATGCGTATCTATCAAGTGATCCCAAATCTCTGGATTCTGACGAATCTGTTCGATATAGTTTTCATAATCAGTCGGCACTGCAATCTCAATCTTATGCTTGCGGAGTGTTTCGGTCACGGATTTCTGAAGCACAAGAGCAAGGTCTCCTGGATGGGTCATAGATCCAAGACCATACACCTTGACAGTAAGCAGCCGCTTATTCTCACGGAGGGAATAAATGGACTGACGGATGGCATCAAACTTACTCTCCTTGTATTCATAGTCCACCCACCTTCTTATATCATCCACCTCGTCACCTAACAGATGACTTATAACGGCTACAGCATGACTCTTGCCAGTACCGTAAGTGCCGTTTATCCAAAAACTCTTGTGGTTGTCTATGTCGTTGCCACGCACGCTCTTAATGACCGTACGCAATACAGAGTTAAACTGTTCGTTTGGAATGAAAGAAGTCCATTCCCCTTTCTTCTCCTCTGCAATGTCGTAGGCAGCCTTGCCCCCACGCAACTCTATTATGTCGCCATACTTTGTAGCCATAAGCGTATGATTGTTTTGTTGTTAATTATGTTTTATAGTAGCAGAGACTTTAAAGCCGTCAGTTGGTTCAAATCATCACGAAGGGTAATATGATCCAACCCCATAGACAGTTCTGCAACAAGTACTCTACTTTTATCTGAAGATAAGAACCTTAATTTTTTTTGCAATTCAACCTTACTAATTCCAAATTCCTTATACACCCCACACTCTTCTTCTGGACGATATAAATCCGACACCCTAAGCATATTAACACCTTTGTGTTGCGCATATTTGTATAAAGAATATGCTACAGCTTCTGGGCTTAAATCGTTATAAGATATCCTTTGAAAAAATCCCCCTTTTGCATCTTGACTTACAAACTGTTTAAGGTCCTCTCCTATAGGTGAATATTTAAATGTTTGCACTAAAGCTTGTACAGCATACGTAATTGTTGTTTCCTTAAATGTCTGTTGGAAATATTCAAGAGCGAGTTTGTCCAAATCTTTTCTTCCTATCTCGGTATTAAAATCAATTGAAGAAGAGAACCAACTCATCAATGGGCTATTATAAGATAGATTGACATGGAGAAGTTCCCACAATAATGTTGAATTTTCTCTATTTATCTCAACACACAATTCTCCGAAAGGTGTGAGCTTTGATTTCTCATCAACAATTTCCGCATCTTTAAGCCATGCCTTAAAACTCGGAACTTGTTTTACGCCAAGAAAATTTTCTTCCCAAAAAGAATCTGAATCTGTTAGATATTGGTCAACCCATTCTTGATGAAGACCAAACGTGCCATATTTCGATATTTTCATACTCGATAAGTTTATCGTTATTGGTTTAATCATTGAATCTGCTACAATACATCCGACATTGTGATATTCCAAACATTTGTAACAATGCACACATTTCTCTTTGTCGATGTTTATTGATGGATATACAGAGAGCGCACCCGTGGGACATTCTAACTCACACGCCTCACAATTAATGCAATATGTTGTTTTGTTAATAATTCGTCTTAGATAATATCTTAATTGTATATTGTTGTCATCATATAAAGTAAAAGTAAAATCGTTCTTTTCTCTGCCTAAATTTACCTCAAAATGGTATATCCCATGTTTGAACTCCAAATCACCTACAACTGAATCTTGCTGTTCTTTTATGCTATACTCACCAAGAACAGGGAACCAAGTAAACAAGTCCTTTTCAGCACTTTTCACAACAGCCTGCCACTTGTTTGAGGACGATAAAAAAGAAACTGACATCTTAGCTTCCGAAAATTTGCCACTTCCCCTAAGTTTCCATTTCCTCTCTGCTATGTATTCCTTCTTGTTGGGTATCTTTCTCGCAATCGCATTTGACTCTATCCTATCCAAAAATGGTTTGAGACTTCCTGCATAGCAATTATTGACAATCATATCATCCCAAGGAGAACCAAATGGACAAAGAATACAACCTACTCTCGGTTTACCCACACGATATGCAGAATTAATATATAAACCATGCTCCAACAAATACAGAAAGACCTCTGTAGTATTCCAAGTTAATATCGGTCGTGCATTTATTACAAATTTATGTTTTACACCCTTACCAATTCTATTGTACTCGCTTCGGTTGACAGATTCTTCTGCCCGCACTCCTTCAAAAGCTAAGAATTTCTGATTTTTATCTGCTGTTGACATTAGCGTCCTATACAATGGAGCTGTCTTCATCACAGAGCAGCACCATCTATGGTTGTCACTTGGTGTACCTATCTTGTCCCAATAGTTGAGTACCGACTCATGGTTGCGAGCCGTTAAGAAGTTGAGCGTAGGGAATTTCTCCTTGTAATACTGTGTTACCTCTTTATATAAAGCAAGCGATGGTGGTAGTTCATAGCCTGTATCGCTGTATATCACTTCAAAGTCAGTTGGCGGAATGGCTCTAGTACAAAGGTCGAGCACAACTTGTGAATCCTTACCACCAGAGAAGCTGGCAATGAAACGGTCAATCTTTGTGGAAAGCAGCACACGCTTCCCGTCCTTCTCCGCTGTGGACAACGGCATGATGTCGAAAGAATCGCAGTCTTGTTTCACCACTGCCATCTTTTGCTTGTTCTTCTTCTCCACACGCTCCGCCATTGCCTCAAAGTTGAGTTTGTTGGAGTCTGCTTTGGCGTATGTCTTATTCGCTTTGGCATATGTCAGATAAGTGTCATGAATGAACTCTATCGCCTCATTCTCCAACACAAACATCAGATTGGATGTACGATAAAGCATGGTCTTGACATCCACCGGCAGCAAACTCATCGGCTCTATACCAGACTGCATCTCCAATGTAGGCTTGGTATATATGTCTGCACCTTTAGCATCGAAGAGATGAACGCCCCGATACCAGTACTGTTTGTTCACAGCCCACATGATAGGTTCTTCCACATGGGGATATGTCCAACCGAGTTGGTCAAGTCCCAACAGGTCGAGTTCCTCAAAGAATACAGGACGCGGAGAAATGCCAAGCGTTCCCTCTACGATGCGTGAGTGAAGCTGCACTCCACCAGTCTCTTTATCCCATGTTATCTTGTACACTTTGTCCTCTACCCATACATATCCCGATAGAATCCCAAAGTACCGGACGGTTATTGTCTCATGTTATGTCCCGACAAAAACAAAGCGTGGGATTCACTCCTTGCCCATCCCACCTTCGAGGCCTTCGCATTGCCCAACCATCGAGACGGACAACGCTCAAAGCCCACGCATGGTATATATACGGATACCATACGTGGGCAACGACACAGCAACCTTCATGACGGAGGCTTCCGATTCGCCAACACACGACAGGTATGATATACCTACCGTGAGCATCTACCGTTGTCTTGTCTGTTGATGGTTTTCGAGAGTTGCGAA
>CAVFVJ010000007.1:0-38801 GCA_963626085.1 Alistipes ihumii
GCTTCTATTGTCTAAGCAATATAGGGGTGCTGGTCTAAGATTGGGGAGTACTATACCCTTACCATATCGTAATAATATTTTTATTTAAGAATAGTCAACAATAAACGTGAAATATACCCTTTTGGGTATCGACAAGCCATAACAGTTGCTTTATATTGGAGAACCCAAAGATAAACGCCAAAGCTGGGCTGCCGAATGGCAGCCCAGCTTTGGCGTTTTCTTACTCCATGCCAGTGGCACAGACTCTTACTTTATCATGTCAACACTTCTGTGGATGAACTTGTTAAGAGCCTCACCCTTGAGCAATCCGTTCTGGAGCAGAGCCAAGTCTATCAGTTGGTGCACCACCCCATTGTCCTTGGCGAAGCAGGCAATGACCTCTGTTCTCTTTCCCTTCTGTTCATCGATTTCCTTCTCAGTCTTGCTGAGTTCGTCCTTGCTCTCTTGACTTATCTCGTCCCACTTCTTGTCTTTGTTGCTTTGGTTGATGGCATCCCTGCGCGCTGTCAACCCTTTGATTTCAGCCTCGATAGGTTTGAGAGCGTCAGCAGTGGCAGCCTCACCAGCCTCCAACACCTTCTTCACAAGCGGATGGTCGGTGTTCACCACGATGTTCATCATGTCTGCCATCTCTCCATAGAACGACATACCCTGCTGCAACTTCGCCATATCCTTCATACGGCGCATGTATTCACTTTGAGTAATCACAATAGGGTCACTACCCTCTCCCATTCCTTGTGCCTCGACATTGAACTCAGTTCCACTGACGGCTGGCAATTGTGTTTGGAAGATATCCTTCAGTATGCCGCCCTCATCGTGTTTGTTATCGGAGCCATTCTCTTTCTTAATGATGTTGTCAATAACATCTGAGTCAACACGCACGAACCGGGTCTTCTCGTTCTTCTGCTCCAATAGTCCGAGCATGGCTGAGTCGAGTTCTCCGTCCATAAGCAGAACACTGTAGCCTTTCTTCTTTGCCGCCTCGATGTAAGAATACTGGTTGTCTACATTCTGAGCATAGAGATATACAAGAGTGCCATCCTTGTCAGTCTGCGTATCCTTGACTAGAGTCTGGTACTCCTCATAGGTAAAGTACTTGCCCTCTGTGTCCTTCAGTAACGCATAACTCTTGGCCTTGTCATAATAGTCGGTCTCCGTCAGCATACCGTAGTGGATGAATATCTTGATGTAGTCCCACTTCTCCTCAAACTCCTTACGGTCGTTCTTGAAGATACCCTGCAGACGGTCACTCACTTTCTTTGTGATGTAAGTGGAAATCTTCTTCACGTTCTTGTCGCTCTGCAAGTAACTACGGCTCACGTTCAGTGGGATGTCCGGTGAATCGATGACACCATGCAACAGAGTAAGGAAGTCTGGCACAATCCCCTCCACGCTGTCGGTGACAAACACCTGGTTGCAGTAGAGCTGGATCTTGTTCTTCTGCAGTTCGATATGATTCTTCACCTTCGGGAAATAAAGCACACCTGTGAGATGGAACGGGAAGTCCACGTTGAGGTGTATCCAGAACAGTGGCTCGTCGCTCATCGGATAGAGCTCATTGTAGAACTTCTTGTAGTCCTCGTCCTTCAAGTCTGTCGGTTTCTTTGTCCATAGAGGCGTAGTGTCATTTATAATATTATCCTCGTCTGTCTCCACCTGCTTACCCTCTTTCCATTCCTTCTTCTTGCCAAAAGCAATGTTGATTGGCAGGAAATGGCAGTACTTGGTAAGTAGAGACTGTATACGAGCCTCTTCAAGGAACTCCTTGCAGTCGTCATCCACATACATTATGATGTCCGTTCCACGGCATTCCTTCTCTGCATCCTCGATAGTATACTCTGGACTGCCATCACACGACCATTTCTTAGCCTGACTGTTCTCTTTCCAACTCTTCGTGACAATCTCCACCTTCTTGCTCACCATGAAGGCACTGTAGAAACCGAGTCCGAAGTGGCCGATAATGGCATTGGCATCCTCCTTATACTTGTCGAGGAAGTCGTTGGCAGAAGAGAAGGCAATCTGGTTGATGTACTGGTTTATCTCCTCCTCGGTCATACCTATACCACGGTCGCTTACTGTCAGAGTACCAGCATCCTTGTCTACCGACACATGAATAGTCAAATCACCCAAGTCATCCTTCATCTCTCCCTTTTGGGCGAAGGTGCGAAGCTTCTGTGTAGCATCTACCGCATTGCTTACTATCTCACGCAAAAAGATGTCATGATCACTGTACAAGAACTTTTTGATGACGGGGAATATGTTCTCTGTCGTAACCCCAATGTTACCTTTCATATATATCTTACTTTTGTTTGATTCTATTGTCTACCGCAATAAAAAAAACAAATATTGTGCCAACGTCCCATGCTGACAAAATGTCCGCACTCCGTTCGTTCTCAGTCTATGGATGCCGTCTGTAAATAATGGGGTTAACGAATGAGAAAAATCCCCACCCCACCAGAAATATTACGTGAAAGTATGGACGGTATCAGAATTTATAGCTACATTTGCCGCACCGTAGGTAGCATTGCCTACCGTCATACGGGACAAAACATATTCAAAACTAATACACTAAAAAAACAAAGTGCTATAAAATTAAGACTTATGAAGAAACTGATTACATTGACAATGCTGATTGCCGTATCTGTGGCAATGAGTGCTAAGAGTCTGGTTCTAGTCCTGGCGGACGGAACACTCGTCTATTACTACCTCGGTGGTGACACCAATCCAGTCATGAAGTTCGAGGCTGACAAGGTTTCGGTTGACACCGATGCCTTCACGTTCGAGAACATCCAGAAGTTCTATGTCAGCCAGACGGACGCAACTGGCATCAACGACAAGAAGGAGGTGACCACTTCGTTCGACGGCTCAGCCCTATATGTGAACACCACAGAAGGAACTGTCGGTGTGTACAAGACAGATGGAACCAAGATGGAGGTGACAGTCAGCAAGACTGACAACATGACCATCGTGCAGACCTCATCACTGGAACGTGGTGTGTATATAGTAAAGGTAGGAACCACTTCTCTTAAATTCTACAAGAAATGAAGAGATGGATTTTAGGGGCATTGGCTCTTGCTTCCTCAACAGCCTTCGCACAGGACACACTGTGGTTTCACAACTCCGACCGCTTCGCTGAGCATGACATCATCGACATGACACAGTACGACTCCATTGAGTTCCGCAAGGCTGCCATGTACCTATATTATAAAAAGGATCTTGGCAAGAAGATGGATCATGTCACACGCACGTATGCCAGCAAGTACGACTACTACACCTTCCACAACCCGGGAAGAATTCTGTACAAACCGAGTGCATTGAAGAACAACAACTTCGACAACGCAGCGAGCGAGTGGTGCTTTCAGCGCAGCAAGGAGAGTGAGCACTTCATCGTGTTCTGGGGACCGAAACTCGGCAGTGACCCGAAGAAAGCAGCCGGCAACTCACTGGACGTAGATCTCATGCTGACACGTGCGGAGAACCTTTTCGCATTCTACAGTGACAGTCTGGGATTTGTCATCCCCGGCAACTCACCGTCTACAGATAAATACAAGATTGAGATATTCGTTGCCGACAGTACTGGGTGGAACGCTACTGGTGCTGGCTACGACACTAAGATAGGAGCATTGTGGTGTACGCCCGTGGCACTGAATGCAAGTGGCGGCCACACACTGGCACATGAAATCGGGCACTCCTTCCAGTATCTTGTAAGCTGTGACCTCGGAGAAAAACACGGATGGAGGTACGGCTTTGGAGACAACGGTTACGGTGGATGTGCATGGTGGGAGAGTTGTGCCCAGTGGCAAGCCTTCAAAGTGTACCCCGAACAACAGTTCACAAACTATTATTTCGCAGAGTACCTCAACTGCTGCAACAAGAACCTGCTGCACGAGGACTGGCGATATGCCAACTACTTCATCCAGGACTACTGGTGCATGCTTCACGGCATGAAGTTCATCGGTACGCTCTGGCGCGAGGAGACCTACCCTGAAGACCCAGTGGAGGCGTACAAGCGTATTACCGGCATCGACCAGTCTCAGTTCAACGACGAAATATTCAACTACGCGCAACGCACCTGCACATGGGACATCGACGGTATCCGTGAGATGGGTGCGCCCTACATCGACTGCCATACGGCATACGTCAGCCAGTCGGCAGACGACCCGTACTTGTGGCAAGTGGACTCAGCTCACTGCGTGGAGAACTACGGATACAACCACATACGAGTAAACTCCGCCAATGCTGGTGACACCATACGCGCATACTTCAAGGGACTTGCTGGCGAGAAAGGCTACCGCAAGTACTATGCCAGCAGGGCTGGATGGCGATACGGTTTCGTGGCTTATCTGTCTGACGGCACACGCGTGTATGGAGAACCAGGTAGGGAAAGCAACGGAACAGCTGAATTTGTCGTACCACAGGGTACTGAGAAGATTTGGTTTGTAGTCACTGGAGCACCAACATCACACTGGCGTCACCCATGGGATGACTCTCCATCCAACGACGAGCAGTGGCCATACCAGGTGAAGTTCGAAGGTACAAACAAGTACGGCTACTTCGAAGAGTATCCAGACGATTATGTGCGCAAGGACACAACCGTTGTCATCAACACTGAACTGGCATACGATGGCAGCAGCTATTCGTCTGTAGTCGTACAGTACGACATGGAGGCGGCAAGCAGGGCACTGGGACTGTCAACCAAACAGTTGCAGTCTACCAAATGCAGCAGTTCAGCCAATCCTGGATTCATCGCTATCGGAGCCAACTCCAGCGTCACCTCCAACACGACTACCAGCACCAGTTCATCCACTGTATTCGGACACTGGTTCAACTCGGCAGGTAACGTGTGCGGATACGACAACAGCGCATATATCTTTGCGGAATTCCGTCCGGCTACGTTCAAGTGTTACGTAGGTCAGTATCCGGGTCACTTGCAGAAAGGCAAGACATACACCATCAAACAAGGTGTACGTTACAAGCCTACCTCGTCAAGCAAGTATTACACTGTCACCTACATCGTGAACGTAAAAGTAATCTAATCCAATTTGGGCTTATATTTAAAAGCATCTTAGGATACCACAGCGTGTATCCTAAGATATTTTTTTAATCATTATCGTATCGCCCTCCCTCACCAATGGCTTGAAATCCCGACTATGTTCTTCAAGGTCATCGGGAGAGATCTTATAAATCTTCAGAGTGGATGATCTAGGATAGCGGTTGAAGAAAGGGTCGCAAGACGAATACCAACGGCATTCAATGACCTGCGGTATCTTAGGGAGAGTATCCCACAGCATAAAAAGTTTGCTCTTGTTCGCAATGGTGATACCAGTCTTGCCGTCATGCAACTTGGTGATACATATCAGGTGTTGCCTAATTTCCGTATCATTGTCCCGGTCCTCCTTAGTGTTCTTGTGTGCAACAGATATATTACGGTCGAAACGCCTGTTGATTTCTGCCATCTTCTGTTTGAAGATGCAACCATGAGGGCCACTATCCTGCATCTGGTTGGAGAAGATCCAATAGTGAATCATTTCGTGGAGGATTGTGTCTTCCACCACATTTTCCGGTAGGTCAATCTTTGTACTGATAGCAAACTCAAAGTCAAAGTAATGCCATGTCCCATCTACATTTCTCTTTCGTTTGCATCTCACCACCCCAAGGAAAGTCCTGGCACTACTCAGTCTGAATGGAAGCGTCTGTAGCCTTCCCTCAAATATCAACGTATTGTATTCGTCGAACTTTTGTTTGATATAATCAAGTGTCGCTATCATTATATTCTATGAATGCCTATCGGGTATAATCCCGTTGCCATACTTCAAAATCTGTTTTCTCAGTGCAAATATATGACAAAACGATGAGGCTACAAAGAATCACAGCAAAAACGAAGGAGCAATGTGGGCTAAGCCCCGACATTGCCCCTATTTTCATGAGATTGAAGTCTGTTTACAATACGGGTCCGCTGTATTCCTCATCGTATGCATCAGATTCTTCAGGGTCTGCATAGCGTATATTTGCGGATGTACACAGCATACCCTCACAATTCAGTTTCATTACAGCCACCGTTGGTTTTACATATTCTTTCTTCATATTCACTGTGATTAAAATTGGTTTTCACCTTATATATATCTTCTTACCGTCAACAATATTCAGTCCATTGGACTGTTTAATCAATGCAGGAGCACAATGCAACTTTATGTTTGACAGATTACAACCAATAAAAGTATTAGTATCACACTCAGGCATATGCTTGCCGCATACTACCACATCTGTCAAACTCGAACATTTCCAAAATGTATATTCTTCTATGGCGAGATTATCGGACAAGATGGTGACGCTCTTCAAGCCACTGCAGTCTTCAAAGACATGCGTTCTCATTCGGGTGACACTAGATGGGATTGTTATGCTCTCTAAACTAGAACACTTCAGAAACACATTATTTGCTATCTCTGTGACAGTAGACGGGATGGTCACACTCTTCAATTTATCGCAATGAGAAAAGGCATAATCGTCCATCAACGTGATTGTAGATGGCAGGATAATGTTTGTAAGAGAAGAGCAATACTTAAAGGTACTATTTCCCAGCACATTGTTCTGGGTTGTGTAATACGTTCCCAAACCATTGTTATTATAAGCGTCACCCCCTGCCACAATCTTGGCATCTGCCATATCCAATACACTGAGTTTTCCCATCCCACGGATCAGTTTCAAATCTGTACCGTTGATGGGACCAGATATCTTCAGTTTGGTGATAGTGGATTTCTCATCCTCACTGATTTGACCTGACAGTGTACCGGCACTTGACAGAGTTACTGTCTTCGATATGTCATCTGCATATACATGCACACAAGCAAGCGACACAAACGCTACTGTCAGAAGCAACTTTCTAACTGTGGATAATTTCCTTGCTTTACCCATAATATTTTTTCTCCCTGCCGACTTGTCCCCCTAATGCGGCTGTTAAATTAAACGGAAAGCGTGGAGAACTTACCTGTTATCCTATCAGTTTCAAACAGATTACCAAGTAAACGCCTTTATTATGTCGTGCCTCGTTACCCACCCTACCGCCTGAATGTAGTACTTGCGCCCCACAAAAGGCTCGGCGTGTGCTGAGGCAGGAATGCTTGTTCGTCCGTTGATGGGCTGTTATACCCAAACAGTTGGATTCACTTGCAACCCCAACGCAAATATACACAAATTTTATTTTGCAACAAACATTTGCATATTGTTTCTACAAAAATCCTTTGCGGAATGGATTGTGATTCGTACCTTTGCCATCGTAATAATGATTATAAAGGAGAAACATCATGGAAAAGGTAGATGAACGTTATATCAGCCTGTTGACCGACTTCGGTTTCAAGCGCATCTTTGGCTCGAGCCCCCAACAAGGACTTGCTCATCAACTTTCTGAACTCCCTCTTTGACGAGGAACAGGTTATCACGAGCGTGAAATACCTCAATAGCGAGCGCGTGGGCGACACCACTGCAGAGCGCAAAGCCATCTTCGACGTGTACTGCGAGAACGAGAAAGGAGAGAAGTTCATCGTAGAGATGCAGAACGCCTTCCAGAAGTACTTCAAGGACCGCTCACTCTACTATTCCACCTTCCCGATACGTGAACAGGGGCAGAAAGGAAGCGACTGGAACTTCAAGCTGGAGCATGTCTATACGGTGGCGTTCCTCAACTTCAACATGGACGAGGATGCGTTCGACAGTGACGACCTCAACCATGACGTGGGACTGCTCGACAAGAAGACACACAAAGTGTTCAACGACAAACTATCGTTCAAGTATGTTG
Organism: Alistipes ihumii; assembly: GCA_963626085.1. GTDB lineage: Bacteria > Bacteroidota > Bacteroidia > Bacteroidales > Bacteroidaceae > Colivivens. The sequence goes on from CAVFVJ010000007.1 coordinate 7,793, forward strand.
AGATATACAAGTTCAACAAGAAGGAGGACGAACTTGTGACGCTCTACGACAAATGGCTGTATGTACTTAAGAACCTATCATATTTGGACAAGCAACCAGCTGTCCTAAAAGAGAAGATATTTACCAAGCTCTTTAAAGAAGCTGAGATTGCTAAGTTCACACTGAATGAACAGCGCGAGTACGAAGACAGTCTGAAAGCCTACCGCGACATCAAAAACTCGCTCGACACGGCTCTGGAGCAAGGCTTCGAGCAAGGTCGTGCAGAAGGGATAGAAGAAGGCATGCAGAAAGGACGTGCAAAAGAACGTACAGAAATAGCCAAAGCCATGTTGATAAGAGGAATGGACATGAAGACTGTGGCTGAACTGACAGGGATTACAGAGGAAGAGTTGAAAACATGCTCACCAGATTCAACGACTCTGGGTTGAATCGTGTGTGTAAAGGCAATGATTCAATTACTCACGAGACGAGTTGCAATAGTAGGTGACGTGTCTCACGTCACATCTTAATTTCTGTGCAGTGAGACACTGCACCTACTATCATGTAGTGGTTTCTGTGCAGTGGGACACTGCACCTACTAAACATCTGTCTGTAAGGGCAAATTCCATAGCTATGGGCTCTCCTATATAATATGGTATTAATGGAGGAGATTTGACGGAGCTACACCACCTTCCACTCCAGCGTATTCACACCATCCTTCAGTGCGAAGTTCATGCCTACCTTAACCACTGGTTTCGACTGCATCTTGAAGGCATCGGCATAGTGTTTTGCCTCAATCTGTGCCAGCGCATCCTCCACACTGCCGTTCAACTTCAGTTCCATCACATAAACGGTCGTTGCCGTTTCGAGTGTGATATCAATGCGTCCCTTTGCTGTGTGCTGCTCCACCTGTATGTGGTAGTCGGTGAGCAAGGCGAAGATGATGTATAGCGTCTGCTGCCAATGACCCTCGTAGTTGGTGTTGTCACAATACGGCACAGTCTCCAAAAAGTCGGCAAGCAGCTGCAGAGCACCGTCGATATCACCATCTTCGAAGCAGACTGCAATGTCTGCAATCACCACCCTGCCCTCGTCTACATACGTAGTCAGATAACCTGGCAACAAACTATCATACAACCCCACTCTTATCTCGTTGTTGGGTATATCGAGCGTGTACACATCCAGCCGTCTGTCATATCCTTTTATGGTAAGGTAACCGCTCTGGTAGAGCAACGGAATTATAGATGTCAACTTCTCGGTGGCTGCATCAAAAGACGAAGCTTTCGCTCTGACACTACCCAACTGCGACGGTTTCATTCCATACTTCCTCATCATGTTAATCAGATAAGTGGGCGTGCCCGAACCAAACCAGTAAGCATCCAGTTTACCGTCAGCAAAGCAGTTGAGCAAGCTGAACGGGTTGAACACGTCGAGTGAAGGCCATGTGAAGTGATAGCCGTCGTACTGATCAGCAAGCATTGTGATTGTCTCCTCACGGCTAAGTTCTAGTTTAGTGGCAAGTTCGTCGATGTCGTCACTCATCTGAGTGAGCATCTCATCCTTCGTAATACCACAGATACCAGCATACGGTTCGTCCATGGAGACGTTCTTTATATTGTTCAGTTCACTGAATATACTGAGTTGCGAGAACTTCGTTATGCCTGTCATGAACACGAAGCGGAGCATTGGCTCACAGTCCTTCAAAGGACTGTAGAAGTTGCGCATGACATTGCGGAGTACAGGCAACTGCGTATTCTCATGTACCACGTCAAGCAAAGGAGCGTCATACTCATCGATAAGCACAACCACCTGCTTGCCTGTCTTACGGTACACAGTCCTTATCAAGTCAGAGAACCTGTTGTTCACGCCACTGCGATGTTCCGTAATACCGAACGTCTCCTCCTGATCTTCTAAAATATAATTCAGATATACTTCCAGTTGGTCTTTGTCCATGTGCTTGCCGCTTGCCATACTGAAGTGCAGTACCGGATACTCATGCCACTCCGTCTCCAGCTTCTCTAAGGCAAGTCCTTCGAACAGATCTTTACGACCCTCGAAATAACTCTTGAAGGTGGAAACAAGCAGAGACTTTCCGAATCGTCTAGGACGGCTCAGGAAGAAATAAGTGCCACTCGCATGTGTCATGTGATACACGTACTCAGTCTTGTCAACATAGAACCAGTGCTCCTTACGGATACGCTCGAACGTCTGTATTCCTATGGGATATAATCTCGTTGCCATACTTCAAAACAGTTTTCTCAGTGCAAATATATGACAAAACGATGAGACCACCAAAAGAGATGAAGATAAATCATTATGAGTCTATATTGATTTGAGTGGTTAAAGGTTACGATTCAACTACCCATGAAACTAATTGTTGCCTTAGTAGGTGACGTGGCTCACGTCACAACAACAGGAACTGACGTGGCTCACGTCACAACAACAAGCAGTACGAAATCTTTGTCATCATCATAACTGTTGTGCGGTGGGACACCGCACCTACTAAACGTCAGTCTGCAAGAGATTACACACTACCGACTCAAATCAACTTAGAGCCACCAGAGTTTCGTCTTTACGATTAATCGAAAGTTCCGTTCCGTACTACGGAATGGCCGTTCCGAAGTACGGAACGGACGTTCCAAACTTCGGAACAGAGAATTAGAAGGTATTCACATGCAATTAAAGTTACTCGCTTCACCTTATGAACCCCTTCTTGCCTTTAACTATATTCAGTCCCTTGGACAGACAGGATTTTGGTTGACCATTGACATCATAGACCGCAGACGTTCTGCCGATACCGTCTATCAACTCCTTTATAGAGATAAAGCCTTCACCAAGCCTGCATTTCAACCATGAGTCAAACCGTCAGTTCTCTTTCATGTACTCGTATATAGCCTGCACATCCTGAGTATCCACCAGTCCGTCACCATTCACGTCTTGCGTTGGAGAGTCAACAGCAGAATTATCCCGCATATATTCATATACGCTCAAGACATCCTGCGTGTCCACCATTCCGTCCATATTGACATCCTCCTTCTCGCAGATCAACGACTTGTATGTACGGATACGCACATTACGTGTATAGCTATAAGCATAATTGTCCTTCTGAATTGTGTAAGTAAGACCCACGAGCGTCGTAGAGTCTCCGTCAGCATAATACGGTACCTGTAGTTTACCGTCATCCGACAACAGTTCTGGATGAGAAGACTTCCAAGTGATGGTAGTGCCCCATGAACCCACGTTGGCAGCCAAGTCCACATCCTCAGTGATGTACTGGCGAGCCTTTACTGGCATCGTGAAATTAGAGTACGTCAGGTCGACCGCATAGTTTCCGTCCACATTACATCCCCAAAGGCTCACACCCGAAGAAGCGATGGCTGTGAAGCATACAGAAGGCATGTTACTGTGTGTCACTGTCTGAGGCAGGACCACACCATAGTACTCAGTATAGGTCGTCTCACCCTTGAGGCGCACACGCAACGTGATGTACGAAGTTCCATCTTTTACTGACCAACGGCCGTAATAATCACCCGAGATGAGTCCATTAGCACTCAGTTCCATCGTCTTAGGTGATGAAAAAGCAAGGTTGGCGTAGTCCACCTTATAAGGATGCAGCAACACCTTGTAAGTTCCGACAATATCGTTTGTAGAGCACAACTCCGTAGAGTCGATGTCCGACTGTTTGTACTGCGAGTGTGTGCCCTTAAGTCCGTTGAACTCAAACGGAGAAGCGACAAGCCAGCCCTTATTGTTCAAGAACAGCTGATGCACACGCACCGCATGTCCCTCGTTTCCTCCGTTGAAGCGCGTATGGTAAACTATGTAAGCGCGACCGTCGTCATCAAGAAGCATCGAGTTATGTCCCTGACTCAGTTCACAGAGCGACATATATTCCCACTGGTATGAGCCAAGAAGCTTCATTCCACGTGTCGTTGTCGCATTAGGTCCGTAGTTCATTTGATATGCAGAATAGCGTGCATTGTTGCCGCTTGCATCCACATAAGTGCCGTCGGGAGTAGCCGAACGGAAGTAATGCATCTCATAGCCACCGTCAGCATTCAGTCCACCGTTGGTAACAAACAAATAATAGTAGTCGCCAACATGTTCTATATACGAACCCTCACCCGACACGTAATAGCCACCAGCTATCTTCTTCCCGAAATAAGGGTCACTGGACACAGCATCGGTAGAAGCATTGACATCAGGATAAGAGTGAGTGTAGTCACGCAGTCCGTTCTCCTTGTCGAGCTTCAGTATGAAGATACCGCCCGACCACGAGCCATAGCTCATCCACAGTTCACCCTCCTCATCGAAGAACACGCAAGGGTCGATACAATTGGGCCAACGACTGCCCCACCCTTTTCCTAAAGCATAACGGGAAGGGAGCGAAGACTGTTCACCGATAGCCAGTTCAAGGTCTGTCTTCTTATAATCCGTGTCGTTCCACTGGAATCCAGACACAACCACAGCACCCTGGTAGACGAACGGTCCGGTGACAGACGAGGAAGTCAACAGGACGATGGCCGAACGCCAGTCGTCCCCGTTCAGACTCATGTAAAGACACCATTTCTTCATATGAGGATTCCAGATGATGTCAGGAGCCCATTGGTTACCACCCAGCGATGCGTTGTTCTCCGTATATCTCCAAGCCTCAGCATCGAAGTTGTCCAACGACACCTCAACGGTGTCTGTACCCTGCAACACCTTTACCTTTGTGGTCATACTGGTATTGAACACCCCCTCAAAGTTATCGGTGGAAGTCACCTTACCGTCAGTCTGAGGAACACCGTAAGTCCAGTTCTGCCAAGTCCAGTTCTGCAGGTCGGAAGTTACAGCCGCAGCTCTGTGCGAGCCATAGATGTAATACTTGTTGCCCGACTTCACAATTGACGGGTCGTGCACGCTGACCCTATCATAGGAGACATAGTTATAGAGTTTGCCCAACTCAGACGATTGCATGGAAATGATGCTGTCCTTGTCCCCCGAGAGAGCGGACACATTCGTAAATGTAAGCATTGCCAAAGCGGCAACCAACGGATATCTTTTCATAATCAGTTCAGTTTTTGGATAAGTAATCAATACGCAAAGGTAAAAAAAATAATCGGAAGCAGATGCTCCCGATTATTCTTTTTTATTGTCTATGTTCTCAAATGCCTCATTCTGCATTTGCACCGTCACCATGACGAATTTCCACTCTACGGATTTTTCCACTGATAGTCTTCGGCAGTTCGTCCACGAACTCAATAATACGCGGAGCCTTATAAGCCGCAGTAACCTTCTTCACATGTTCCTTCAACTCATGAGCGAAACTGCGCTTATTCTTCATATCCTCATAACCACGTGCCAATACGACAGTTGCCTTCACAGCTTGTCCACGTTGTTCGTCGGGAACAGCGGTAACAGCACACTCAAGTACAGCAGGGTGAGTCATCAAGGCACTCTCCACCTCAAACGGACCGATACGGTAACCAGAACTCTTGATCACATCGTCATAACGCCCTACATAGAAGAAGTAACCATCTGCATCACGTGTCGCAAGGTCACCCGTATGATAATAGCCGTCGTGCCAAACCTCGTTTGTCAGTTCAGAGTTGCGGTAATACTCATTGAAGAGTCCCAACGGCACGTTCTCGTCAGTGCGGATGACAATCTCACCGACCTCATCAGTACCTACCTCCTTGCCGTCCACCATCAGATGGATGTCGTACTGAGGATTCGGCTTACCCATACTGCCCGGCTTCACATCCATCCACTTGAATGTACCGAGGGTGCACGTGGTCTCCGTCTGTCCGAATCCCTCACGTATGCGCAGTCCTGTAATGTCATAGAACTTGTCGGACACAGACGGGTTGAGAGCCTCACCTGCTGTAGTCACATACTTCAAAGCCGACAAGTCATACTTCTTAAGGTCCTCACGCACGATGTAACGGTACACGGTTGGAGGTGCACAGAAAGAAGTGATGTGGTATTTCTCTATCATTCCAAGCAAGTCCGCTGGACGGAACATATCGTGGTCGTACACGAACACTGCTGCACCCACGATCCACTGACCATAGAGCTTACCCCATACAGCCTTGCCCCATCCGGTGTCTGAGACTGTGAGGTGCAGACTGTCGGGAGTAAGGTTGTGCCAGAATGCAGCCGTGGCAAGATGACCGAGAGCGTAAGTGTAGTCATGGATAACCATCTTAGGTTCACCACTTGTTCCACTCGTGAAGTACATGATCATATGATTGTCGCGACCACCATAGTGTTTCTTGCGCAGTTCCTTCACGGCATTGTCAGTACTGCCATAACCGTTCTGAATGTCATTGTCTGTCAGTGCCACCCAACCATCAGGAACAACAGGACCGATACTGATGCGCTGCTGAACAGTTGGGCAAGATGGGAAAGCCGAATCAATATGTTCCAAAATATCCTCATCGCCACATGCCACGATTGCCTTTATGTCAGCTTGTTCACAACGGTATATGATATCTTTCTTAGTAAGCAGATAAGTCGCAGGAATAACCACTGCCCCAATCTTGTGCAGAGCCAAAATCAGAGGCCAGAACTGGTATCTGCGTTTGAGGATGCACATCACCATGTCATCTTTCTGTATACCCAAAGCAACGAGGAACGTTACGATATTGTCGCTCATCCGCTTGAGGTCAGCAAAAGTAAACCGCTTCTCCACACCTTTGTCGTTTGTCCACAACAAAGCGAGCTTATCAGGCTCCTCAGCAGCCCAACGGTCCATCACATCGTATGCAAAGTTGAAATTCTCTGGTACGATAAACTCAAGGTTCTTCTCGTAATCTTCCATACTGGAGAAATCCACCTTTTTCAGAAAATGTTCAATCATCTCTTTTTGTCTTTATATTCTTTTACGCTGCAAAATTAGTTCATCTCATCCATTACATTGACAACAACAAGTCACTATTTTCTCAAATCACACAAGATTTTCTTATATGTGCAATGGTTAGATGTATTTTTTGCACACTCACTTCGAAACATGTGAAATCTCCATTCTGAATACATAAACAAAGCTGTTGTGTTGCACTTTCAAGAAATTGCACACAACAGCTTTCAATGGGTTAATTAAAGCAAGCAGTACTACTTGTCCACTTTTATCCTCACACTATCCGTATGTCCTGCATATTCAGGAGCGTAAGCACACTGCACCGTTGCCGCTCCTGTGAGATACTCGCCACTGCGAGTCACATAATAATCTAAGTCGAAAGTAGAAGAACCTTTAGTGAAACTATCGAAGAACACATCAACAGAAGCGTCATGACGCGCCACGTAACCGCCCCTTCCGTTCATCCATCTATAGCCTGAGCTTTGGTCAGTCGGTTCAAAGCATGCAGGAGACAGCGAATGCACCTGTACGAAATCCATATCACGGTCAGCGGTTATAGTCAGACGTACTGTCACCTTGTCGCCAACCTTCAGTGTGGATGTATTTGAATCAAATGCCTTGCCGTCCACCATTAGGCGACGAGTAACTCTCAGCTCGCCAGACGACTGCACCTGCAGGTGTTGCATGTCTTCCATAAAGCGTGCGGACACAGATCCCCATGCAATATGAGAACCACTGGCTGTGTCACCGTCCGATTCAGGAACCACCTTCAGTTCATTTACGCCCTTCAACAAAATATGGTCATCGACTACCGTGTTCACATAACCGAGTTGTTTTGCCAAGAACTTAGTTGTATCCATTTGTACTGGAATCTTCTTTCCATCGATATAGAATACAGGAACCGTACTGTTACTGATATTGCCAGAGTCATTCAACAGGTAGCTCACAGCACTGATGGTGTTCATCGGATTGTCCCATGTCTGCGTCCGCTTCTGACAGAGCAGCCATACCTGCATGTCGGCAAGTACCGTTTTCTTGTCAGCCACTGAAGATTGCCGTATTGCCCTCATGGCAGCCAATTGTGTCGGTATACGGTAGTCACACCATGAATAAGCTGCCGCATCAGTAGCATAATAACGTCCCATACCAGGTTTGCTTACCGAGTATTCCATGACAGACTGCAGGAACTCGTCGGCAGCCTTACGGTGTCCGAATACACGGAGCACATATGCAGCGTTAGCCTTTCCGTATATAGATAAGTTGCGTACCGACTTCTCCAACTGAGCGAGGTAGTCCTCACGCATCTTACTTATATTCTTACCCACACGCCTATCCGGCTGGAGTGCACTCACAAAGAGATAATGGAGGTTCTCGTCACCAACTACAAGACCGTTCTTTGCGGACTGCGCAAACCTACAGTATTCCTCCTTGTCAAGATAATCCATCGCCTTAGCAAGCATAGACCGCACCTCACTGTCGTCAGAGTTGAGGAGAGCCAGATTCTCGCACACAGCCAATGTCACATAACAACTACCCTGCATTCCATCAAACCAGCTCCAGGAACCGTCTGCGTTCTGTAGTGCAGCCAGTTTCCCCTTGGCTGTAGCAGTACGACTAATTATCAGTCCTTCGTTGAACAGGTCTACCAGTTCCGCACGCTGGTCAGCTTCCTTCAAAGCGTCACGCAACCATGGGCTCTCCCTAAGTACTATATCCTTCATGCGTTCGTCGTCAGCCAGTTCTGAGTTAATTGATGAAGAGTCCGTCATTACGTATTGTGACTGCAATGCCTCTCTGAATCCTGGTACACTCTGAGCCAATTTGCTTGCCGTAGTATTGGCGTAGAGAGAGGCAGCAAAGCTGACTGCATCGTTATTGTCAGGCACACGCAGTCCCTGCAAAGCACCGATGACAGTCCACGACGGATTGGCGGTGTAATCAAGAGTCATCTGTTTCCGTGTCGCACTCTTACTGTTGGAGTTGAACAGGTATGAGAGGTCTATCGTCTTGCTGTCTTTACTGTCTATATAGAACGGAGCGGTCTCTGTCACATACTGTTTGGACGTAAGTACAGGCAGGTAATTGCGTTCCCCATCAGAACAGTCGCCAGCCTCAGCCGTTACCTCACATACGAGAAGCGGATACTTGTCGGTCACAATATATTCAAATGCCACAGACTCGGTCTGTCCGTTAGCCACACGCACGTTTTTAGTCTGTCTTGACACAACCTTGCCAGTCTCTGCATCTATCATCTCCATACGTACCCTACCTGCAAGTGCAGCCTTGCCTTGGTTTATTACTCGCGACACGATACTTACCTTGTCGCCCTCACGCACGAACCGCGGCATATTGGGCTGCACCATGAAATCTTTCTTCGTAACGCACGTAGTGTCAATCAAGGCATAACTCAAGTCTTTCGTGTGTACCAGTCCCTGTAACCTCCATTTCGTGACACTCTCAGGAATAGTGAATGCAATATGCACGTCACCGTTGCGGTCAGCCGTAAGATGAGGATAGAAGAAAGCCGTCTCGTTGAAGTTGCTCCGTACCTTGTCCGTCAGTGCTGCCACCTTGTTATCCTCCAGATTCTCAGACTGGAAATCTTCATCATTAGCCAATCCTGCTATACGTCCCACCAGTTGCGTATCCTCTGCAGACATCATACTCACGTCATTCGCTTCCACTGCAGCCAGTTTAGGACTTGCGCTCAACAGAGCTACCCCACCACGGATACGGCTATTGAGGACACGTGTATGCCTGTTATACTCAAACGGCAACAGACAGTCATAATCATGTTCTTTCCACCTCAAGGTTTTTATATCTGAAGTAAGCCACATTCCCAACGGCTTTTTCTGACCAAAAACCATTGGATAAGACACATAGAACGGCAAACTGTTGAGGATATTGAAATTCCACTTGAACGGAAGGAGTTGGTCAAGCGATGCATCGTACATCGCAGTCATCATCTCTGCGGCATCCACAGTCTTTCCGTCCTTGTCCTTCACGGTGAGTATCCACTCTTCCTTCTGTCCCGGAGTCAGGTTGTCACGGAATGTTTTCCATGTCAGTTTCAGTTGTCTGTCGGGTTGCTCATACATCAGTTCCTGCGCCTTGGTGAAAGTCTTACCGTTCCTCACGTAAGCCATCACCAGTGTCACTCCGTCACCATACTCCTTATTATAATCCACATACAGATGGTAGAGGTGTTGTCCCAGACTTATCCATCCCTGTTCATACACCTTCTCGCCCGACATGATGGAACAGAACACCTGTACGTCACCATCGCACGGAGCGAACAGAATCTCCGCAGGGTTGTCGCCAGAGAAGGTAGACTTCCGGCACACGAAAAGATTATTGTCGAATGACGTTGGAGCAGCCTTTATCTTCATACGCGGGTCGACTGCTTCCTCCGAGTCGTATACATCATACGTTCTCTGTGCCTTGACAGGGTTGCCCTTACTGTCCTTGGCAGTAAAGTCAAAGGCATAAGTTCCCATCGCAAGTGACGGAAGGGTGATTGCCTCACCCGACACGAATGTACCTTCACCGACCTTCTTGCCAGCCTTGCTTACAGTATAAACCCCACTCACCCTTACCGACTGTCCGTTGGGATTGAGAGCATCCACAGTCAGCGTCTGCTGTGGGTCGGACACATCCACCGACTGCCAGTAAGGCACCTGTAAGGAGAAACCAAGTCCAGAGAGTTTCACATTATATTCCACGGAATGAGTCTCACCGGCGATGTCGGTCACTTCAGCCGTCAGCCTATATCTCACCACATCATCAATATCATACTTGGTTGTGTCGGACTCCGTCCTTACTGTCAGTACAGCCTCACCATTGTCGTTGAGGACAGTCTCCCCATGGTCAGTCTCCTTCCATCCACGGATATTACGGAAGCCATACTTTGATGCGCCACATGCAACCTTGTATCTCACCGATGCACCCTGCACAGGAACACCTGCAAACGTAGAAGCCGTTATCTTCACCTTTACAGAATCACCGAACGAGAGTTCCTTGCCATCCGACAGAGCTTCAGTAGTCACATCGAAAGTAGGACGTTTGTATTCCTCCACACGCACCGAGGTCAGAGCATGCCATCTGCCGTCATGATAAGAAGAGATGGTATAAGTACCGGGAAGCCTGTCCTTAGGCAGTACGAAACGCGTGTCGAATGTACCCCATTCATTGCTTTTCAGAGTATCGCACTGCACCAGCTGTCGGTTGGCATCCGTCAGTCGGACTGGAATCTGAGTCCCGACCGACACATGCAACTGCTTGTCATCCTGACCTGCGTACACCAAGCCCGACACGTACACTGTCTGTCCCGGACGGTATATGGATCGGTCGGTATAGGCACTTACCTGCATGCCGTCGTTCTTTCCCTTCACAGATGAATAGACACCGATATAACCCTTGTCCAGTTTGTCACTGTCACTTATCGAAGCGGATACCTCCGTGACACCCGACATGTCGAAGACACAAGAACCGTCAGCGTCACACACTACTGTATTCTCATTGCCCTTTCTGTCGTACAGGTGAATCTTGGCACCCGGGTGAGGTCTACCTGTCATGTTGTCGACCACAACAGCCAGTTTCTTACCCTCAGGCTGATCGATGAAGATAACCCGCAACGATGACACATTCAGTCTCCTTGCATCGGTCTGGCCCTTGCTTTTCAAGACAACGACATACTGACCGACAGGCAGGGTGAGACTGTCAACCACCGTTCCCCTATATGGCATACCCTTTGCTTGCCGTGCCCGGGACACACTGTCTGTACCCAACTCTATGCGACGCTTCTCCAGAAGTCTGCCGTCACGTCTCAGTCCGAGTTTGTCGTCCTGTCCTACATATTCACGAACCTCTAGACTTACGGAGGTGAGGTTTGAATATTGAAGTTCGAACGGGAACGGAGTGTCAGGATACATGTAATATGCAGCAGAAGGACTGCCCTTGCCCTTTTCGAAATACAAGCCGCACTTGGACTGCTTCATGCAGTTCTCCTCATTTACGAAGTAGTTCACCAGCGGAGACTTGCGGAACTGCTTCTTCGCATACATGACAAACTGCCACAAGCTGTCCTCCGAAACGTGGTTGCTTTCCATAGCGTCAAGATATTCAACTGACACATCAGCCCCAGCCTCCATGTCTTTAGAGTTTTCGAACAAAGACTTGACAGCAGCAGCATAACTGGTTGCAGTCAGTGTCATCCGTGCCTTGCGCAAAGCAGCCAGCTGCATCATAACAGCAGCATTGGTGTTGCCCGACTGTCTGTAATACGCAGCCGCATCCTTCAGTAAAACCACAATTGAGTCATTGTCCCATGAAGAATAGTCAACAATAAACATCACTATGACAGAATACATGTCATTGCCGTAAAGACGACTGTTCTCCCCCCTGTTGACCACCGGCAGATAGTCCGTTGCCTTCGCTTTCGCCAGTGCGTCCCTGTCCACCAGAGCCTTTCTGAAACAATCCGCAGCAGCAGACTTGTACTTCTGTTGCGTATCCTCATCGAACGCTATCGACGATGCACCACACAACGCCTGGTAAGCAGAGCCGAGCACAGCGTTGTACACGGCCGCCTCCACCGGGGTTTTGCATTTCACAGCAGGCAGTTTTTCCACATTGAAACTGTCCGCATCCAGACTGCACTTGGTTTCTGACACCACAATCCACGCTTTCATCATCTGAGGGAAGTTTTCCTCTTTCAACGCCTTCGTGTAAATCTTCATCGCATTCTGGACCACCCCTCGAGGAAGGTCTTTGGATTCACTTTCCTCAACGGCTTTCCATAAGGAAGAGTAACTCTGAGCCGATACACCCATCACGCCCAACATCAACAACGTCAACATTGAACACAGTATTCTGAATTTTCCGTTCATAATTATTCTTGTTTTTGTTTATTCAATCTCAATCACCGTCAAACGGTCGTCTGTAACCACAGCCTTCCTTCCAACGGGAACAGCCATATGCCGTCTTGCCCTTGATGATGTGTCCTGTATGGCACACGGGGCAAGGCAATCCGACCCACTGGTCTGCCACTGCGGATGACACTTTATCCGCAACCGTAGACGTTGTGTCTGCCTTCTGGATGGTTTTAGTCCTGCTTTTGCGAGGCTGGAATCCAGCTGGTGCACTACCCTTCGACTTAATTTTAGCAGGTGCGGTCTTGACCTTGGCATCCGCTGTCTTGGCTGTTGTTTTCTTCGTCTTTGCCGGTTCTGCTTCCACCAGGGTGATTCTGCGGTTAGAGCTGTCGGCACGCACACTGTCAACGATATCTGCCACCATCTGCTTAAGTTCACTGATAAACTGCGTGGCACTGTAGTCATGGCGTTCAATCTGCCGCAGCTTCCTCTCCCACAGTCCCGTCAGTTCCGCACTCTTCAACAAGTCCTCATGTATGAGCCCTATCAGTTCGACACCTGTAGGAGTAGCTACCAGTGACTTGCGTTCCTTACGTATATACTTGCGTTTGAACAGAGTCTCGATAATAGCAGCGCGCGTGGATGGTCGTCCTATGCCGTTTTCTTTCAGTGCGTCCCTCAATTCCTCATTGTCCACAAACTTTCCAGCGGTCTCCATTGCCCTCAGCAACGTCGCCTCGGTATAAGGTTTGGGAGGGGTTGTCCATTTCTCCATCAGTGATGGTACATGTGGCCCCGTCTCATCCTTGACAAACACTGGTAGTGTACGTTCCTCTGCCTCCTTGTTTTGTCCGTCACCTTCCACTTGCATCTCACTCTTTTGGTAGAGGACTCGCCATCCAGGTTCGGTTATCTGTTTCCCTGTAGTCTTGAACTCCACGTCACCTGCCATACCAAGTACGGTGGTGGTGAGGAAATGGCAGTCTGGATAGAACACAGCAATGAACGAGCGTGCGATGAGGTCATAAACACGTTTTTCGTAGTCGGTAAGATTCTGAGCTGGTATCCCTGTCGGTATGATGGCATGATGGTCTGTCACCTTCGACGAGTCGAACACTTTCTTCGACTTCAGCAGTTTCTTCCCAGCTAAAGGTGCGGTAAACTGTTCGTAGCCTTTTATACCTCTAAGTATTCCTGCACACTTGGGGTATATATCGTCACTAAGGAAGGTGGTGTCAACACGCGGATAGGTGGTGAACTTCTTCTCGTACAGACTCTGTATGATCTGCAACGTCTGTTCCGCTGACAGACCGAACTTCCTGTTGCAATCCACTTGCAGCGAGGTGAGGTCGTATAGTCGAGGAGGAGCTTCAGTTCCTTTCTTTGCCGACACTTGAGTGACGGTGAACGGACAGTCCTTCACCTTATCCAAATATAACTGCCCTTCCTCTTGAGTAGTGAACTTACCCTTGGTCGCCTGAAAAGTCACGTCCCTATAGACGGTCGAGAGAATCCAGTACTGCTCGGGCACGAAGTTCTCTATCTCCTGTTGTCTGCGTACAATCAATGCCAATGTCGGAGTTTGCACTCGTCCTATTGACAATACTTGCCTGTTCTGTCCGTACTTTAATGTATAGAGTCGTGTGGCGTTCATACCAAGAGTCCAGTCACCGATAGCCCTACTAAGTCCAGCCTCATATAGAGACTGGTATTCAGACTGATCTTTCAGTGTTTGGAACCCCTCACGTATCGATTCCTCGGTGAGCGAGCTTATCCATAGTCGCTTTACGGGACATTTGGCTCCAGCCTTCTGCATGACCCACCGCTGTATCAGTTCACCCTCCTGTCCGGCATCACCGCAATTGATTATTTCGTCCGCAGCCTGCATAAGTTTCTCTATCGTCGCAAACTGTTTCTTAATCCCTTCGTCGTCCTTCAGCCTTATACCGAACCGGTCTGGTATCATCGGCAAGTCGAACAGACTCCAATGCGCCCATTGCGACTTGTACTCACCAGGAGACTTCAGTTCGCACAAATGTCCGAACGTCCATGTGACCTGATACCCGTTTCCCTCGATGTATCCCTGTTTTGTATTGGTTGCACCGAGTACATTGGCAATGTCACGTGCCACACTTGGTTTCTCTGCTATACAGACAATCATCCTATCATTGCTTTTATTGCGTCCCTACATTGTTCCATTAGCCACTTGGGAGTGGAAGTGGCACCACAAATTCCCACTGATACAGCATCCGCGAACCACGCATTATCGATTTCCAACACATCGTCAACCATGTGAGAGTGCGGATTGACCTTACAGCATTCGGAGAAAAGAATCTTTCCGTTGGAACTTTTCTTTCCACACACAAATACAATCACATCATGCTGTTGAGCAAACTTACGGATACGGGGCATTCTGTTTGCCACCTGTCGACAGATGGTATCGAAATAGTTGAACTCCGCTCCGTCCTTCATGTGACTGCGGATGTAACCCACAATCTCACGGAAACCCTCCAGTGACTTGGTTGTCTGGGAGTACAATTGTATGTTACGTGAAAAATCCAGTCCACGTGCATCTTCCAAGTTCTCAATAACAATGGCATTTCCTTCGGTTTGTCCCACCAGTCCGACGACCTCAGCATGGCCATTCTTACCATAAATCACTATTTGGTTCAAGTGGTCTGGATCACTGTCGTAGTCCGCCTTTATTCGTTTCTGCAAGTGGAGCACAACAGGACAGGTCGCATCTATCAGTTGTATGTTTCGTTGTTCTGCCATGCGATAAGTGGAAGGAGGTTCGCCATGGGCGCGCAAGAGCACCCGTGTGTCGTGCAGTTTCTCCAGTTCTGTTTTGTCAACACTAATCAATCCCTTGGTCTTCAGGCGTTCACACTCGCGACCGTTGTGTACGATGTCACCGAGACAATACAGGGTAGTCCCCGTAGCGTCCAATTCCTCTTCCGCCTTTCTTATTGCAGTCGTCACTCCGTTACAGAAGCCAGACCCACTATCGATCTCAATAAGCATAGTTGCCTTCCTCCACTTTTACTTAAACACCTCACCGTCCGCATTCGCAGACATGCCGGTTACTTCACAGAAGCGATTGAGCAACCACTGGTTCTGTTCACTTCTGGTCATGGTAGAGTTGTCGAGCACCAATGCGTCATCCGCCTTGCGCAGGGGGTTGAGTTTTCTGTGGGAGTCCGCATAATCACGTTGCTCCACATTCCTCAGGATCTCATCAAACGTCACGCTCGTATCACCTTTGGCAAGCAACTCATCGAAACGTCTCTGTGCCCTCACCTCAGCAGAGGCGGTGACGAAGACCTTCAGTTCCGCATCTGGAAACACTGCTGTACCTATATCACGTCCATCCATCACAATACCCTTGTCCTCGCCCATGCGCTGTTGTTGAGCTGTAAGCATACAACGCACAAACGGAATGGCAGCGACACTGCTAACCTTCGACGAAACATCCATTTTCCTTATATCGTTCTCTACGACTTCTCCATTGAGACAAGCCAATGGCTGACGGGTCTCTGGGTCGAGACGGAAACCGATGCTGACATTTTTCAATGCGACCTCAAGTCCGGTTTCGTTCAATCCATCCGCTGTAATGAATCCGTGGCGGATGGCAAAGAGCGTCACTGTACGGTACATGGCTCCAGTGTCTACATAGATGTAACCCACCTGTCGAGCCAACCATTTTGCCATAGTACTCTTGCCACACGAAGAATGTCCATCGATGGCTACAATTATTTTCTTAGAACACATAACTAGCATTTATTATAAGTGATGATGATGCCACGTGATACTTGCCGTACCCCACTCCTATCTTCAGTCGGCGCAGGTTCAGTCCACCACCCAGAGACACTCCAGCCCAATGGCTACTGTCCGCTACCTTCATTTCCTTAGCTCTCCGTGGATTATAGCCCACAGCCACCCATGTGGTATTTGAGAAGAAGAAATCGGCTCCGACCGTCAGGTGATGCCCCAATTTACTGTCGTCCCAATCGGTCAACTTATCGAAGGTGAGTGACACCCTTATCGGAGCGTTGGCAAGTTCTTTCGACACACCTAACAAAAGGTTGAACGGCAACGCCTCGTTCTTCTCGTAAAGCGCATCAATCTGTCCACCGAGGTTTTGTCCCACCAAACTCAGCGACAACCCATGTTCTTCGTCGTAGTAGTTTACTCCGAGGTCTACTCCGATTGCTGTAGACGAGAACTCAGCATACTTTGACATAAGCAGTTTGCCTTGCACGCCACCACTCCAACGGTCACTGAAGAGGTATGAGTAGCCACCTCCAACACAGATATCCTTTGCTGTGAACGAACCCGTCTCATTGAAGTTTTCATCAGTTTCTGTCATCGTCCCATAGTCCAGCATCATTGCACCTACGGACCATGTGCCCCTCTCTCCTGTTTGCTTTACGAAAGATGCACTCAGCTTGTTTGTCCCGGCAAGGTACGATGTATAGCCAAGACTCAGGGTACCAGATGTCACGTTTGCTGTCAGTGCCGGATTGGAGTACATCAGTGTGGCATCATCCTCGATTATACTCACATTGTGTCCACCCAACGCAGCAGCATGGGCTGATGTTGGCACCTCTAAAAACTGATATCCAGTACTGCCCTCCTGTGCCGCAGCTCCTGTCGCCATCATACAGACAAGGGCTACCAAGCAACAATGCCTGTTCATGTATCCGTGGACTTTTCTTTCATTCATTCCTTATGCCTTATCGTATTGTAGTACTCGTTGAGCAACTTGCCTGCAGCCACGAACGATGTCATCTGTCCGCCAAGCACCAGATTCTCCATGTCCGGAATCATCGACTTGATGCGACTGTCGAAATAAAAACTGTTCTTGAGTTGCTCGTTGATGCTCTCATACATCCAGTATTTAGACTGTTCGTTGCGGCGGTACTGGAAGTAGCCCGATTCCTTAACCTTAGCGACATAATCGAATACCATATCCATAACCTTGTCGACATTGAGATTGAAGAAACCTGAATAGCAGCGCACCTCGGGCACTATACCACTCTCTGGCAGAGGGAAGATATGTAACGCATTACGGAAATGGCTTGCCGCAAGCTCTGCCTTGTCAACGTTACTGCCGTCCGCCTTGTTTATCACTATACCATCTGCAATCTCCATGATTCCACGTTTTATTCCCTGCAGTTCGTCGCCTGTACCAGCCAACTGTATTAGAAGGAAATAATCGACCATAGAGTGACAGGCGGTCTCGCTTTGTCCCACGCCCACTGTCTCCACGAATATTTTGTCGTAGCCAGCAGCCTCGCACAATATTATGGTCTCGCGCGTCTTGCGCGCCACACCGCCCAACGACCCTGCCGTAGGTGAAGGACGGATGAACGACTTGGGGTGAACTGCCAACCGCTCCATGCGGGTCTTGTCACCGAGAATACTTCCTTTGGTTTTCTCACTCGAAGGGTCGATGGCCAACACCGCCAGTTTGCCACCGTACTTCTCCAGTACATAAATACCGAAAGCGTCAATACTAGTAGACTTACCGGCACCTGGCACACCCGAAATGCCGACCCTCACAGAATTGCCCGAATATGGCAGACATTTCTCTATCACCTCCTGAGCCACCGCCTGGTGCTCGGGCAGGGTACTTTCAATCAGTGTCACTGCCTGACTGAGCATAGTCACGTCGCCCTTCAGGATACCGCTGACATACTCGTCAGGTGCGAACAAACGGTTGCGTTTCTTTCTTGTCCTGCTCAGGTAAGGACTGACCATATCCTGGTGGTCAACACCAGCATTAACCGTCAGTCCCTCATATTCAGCATTGTTCTCTGGATGTTCCATAACTCAATAACGTTTTGGTTCAAATATTGTTCTGCAAATTTACACAATTTCCCCGACTACAAGTCTGCCTTTTCTATAAAAAACCAATTGGCAGAACAAAATCACGGTGTCTACATCTATTATATCAGTATAAAATAGCAAGTTAGGAACTTGCGGAACTTGAAACGATTTATAGGTATGCGCTCTGTAAGAGCAAAAGCATTGGGGCCGCAATATTTTAGAAAAAAAAAAGCTGGAACGAGATAAAAAAAGGTTCAAGCCTTGATGACTCGAACCTTCATGAGCGGAAAACGAGACTCGAACTCGCGACCCCAACCTTGGCAAGGTTGTGCTCTACCAACTGAGCTATTTCCGCAATTTTTTATGTGCCCACGACAAGAATCGAACTTGCACGTCTTTCAACACTCGCACCTGAAACGAGCGCGTCTACCATTCCGCCACGTGGGCCCTTGTCGAGGCTTCATCGCACCTCTCTCGAATTGCGAGTGCAAAGGTAGTACTTTTCTCAAAACCAGCAAAACTTTTGGTGACTTTTTTTTTAGTTTTATTGTCTCAACACCCCAAAAGAGCCAAACAGGCATGGTTTTGCAGCCATCAAACTTCCACAAAACGCAGACAAGTATGTCAACTGTGTTCACTCACAAAACGAATACGGGCGGTATCGAGTAACTTGATTTCACGTTGTTTCAGTTCCACTAGTCCTTCTGACGCGAAAGCGGAAAGTGTGCGTATGGCGTTTGCTGTCGTCATGAGAGACAGATTTGCCAAGTCTTCCCTTGACAGAGCAACTGATATAGTCTGACCGTCACCCTTCATTCCGAAGTATTCGGCAAGATAAAGCAATGTCTCCGCCAGTCGCCCACGCAGATGTTTCTGCACCAGCCTAACATACCGGGCATCGGAATCCATTAAATCGACTGACATGAGTTTGAGAAACAAACGGGTGACAGCCAAACTTTCCTTCATGTCATTGACGATACAATCAATGGGAATGACACATGCAACGACATCGTCCACAGCGACACAACTTGTCGTATAACTCCGTGCGGAAAAGGCTGTTCTGTAACCGAACATATCACCAGCCTTTACCATTCTCACTATCTGTCTCTGCTTTCCATCCCCCTCCATGTAAATCTTGGCCACACCAGAGAGCAGACAGAACAAGTTGAACGAAGCCTCTCCCA
This sequence comes from Alistipes ihumii, assembly GCA_963626085.1. GTDB lineage: Bacteria > Bacteroidota > Bacteroidia > Bacteroidales > Bacteroidaceae > Colivivens. The sequence continues at coordinate 27,502 of CAVFVJ010000007.1, forward strand.
CCTCATATATAAAGGTGTTACGTTTCACTTCTATTATGGAGCAATGAGCCAGCAACTCCGTCTGCTGATCTGGCGTGAGACAGGGTGTCAACAGATGTAATGCCGTTAACAGTTCCTCTGGTTGATAGCTCGTTTTCTTGGTCATAATATCAAATCCTTTAACGACTACAAAGTTACGCCTATTGTCCCAATTGCACAAACGATTTTGCATTTTTCAGCATTTCACCAAGAGCAAATGTTGCATTTCCATCAAAAATATTGATAAAACACTTGTGCGGACAAAAAAAGTACGTATATTTGTTGGACGCAACAGTATTGGAAACTGTTGAAGAGAAAGTTTAACAATAATAATTCACAATACCTATAAGATGAGTTACTTACAATTCGAGAAAAGCCTAATGACTAATCTGCAGGAATCATTACCAAAAGAGATTCTCCGCACAAACCGTTCTGGCGCCTATTCATCTTCAACGATTGTTGACTGTAACACAAGGAAATACCACGGTCTGTTGGTTGTACCTGTACCTGAAATTGACGACAAAAATCATGTTCTGTTGTCATCACTGGACGAGACGGTCATACAGCACGGTGCTGAGTTCAACCTTGGACTACACAAGTATGCTGGGAATGTGTTCAGTCCCAACGGACACAAGTACATCCGCGAATGGAGTTGGGATAAAGTCCCAACCACCATCTACAGAGTGGGAGGGGTCATCTTGAAAAAAGAGAGAGTCTTCCAGCATTTCCACGACAGGATACTGATACGTTACACACTGCTCGACGCACACTCAGTCACAACACTCAGACTACGTCCGTTCCTTGCGTTTAGGGGAGCAGACGAACTGACACACGAGAACCAGACTGCCAACAAGAGCTACACAGAGATTGACAATGGCATCAAAACTAGCCTATACAAAGGGTATCCGGAACTATACATGCAACTAAACAAAAAAGCAGACTATGTATTCAAGCCTGACTGGTATAAAGGAATCGAGTACCCTAAAGATCAAGAACTGGGTTATGAGTATATTGAAGACCTCTATGTGCCTGGATACTTTGAGTTTAACATCAAGAAGGGTGAGAGTGTGATTTTTGCCGCCGGACTGGAAGAGATGGACACGAAGACCATCAATGAGGTGTTTGACCAGGAAGTGGAAGTACACACCTCGCGTGACAGTTTCCTCCATTGTCTAGTCAACGCTGCCCATCAGTTCCATAACAAGAAGGACGGGGAGCACTATATTGTAGCTGGCTATCCATGGTTCAAGGCAAGGGCGCGAGACACATTCATCTCACTTCCAGGATTGACTCTGTCGATAGACGAGGTGGACCAATTCACGGAAACAATGTCGACTGCAGAGAAAGCAATCAACGATTTCATTGCAGGGCGACCCATTTCAGTGAAGATTCGAGAAATGGACGACCCTGACGTACTGTTGTGGGCTGTATGGTGCATCCAGCAGTATGCGAGGATAGTAGACATGGACCAAGCCATGGAGAAGTACGGCACACTCGTAAAACATATTGTGGAATACATCAAGCAAGGAAAACACCCCAACCTGTTCTTGCACGACAACGGACTGGTGTTCATCAATGGGAAGAATCACCCTGCCACATGGATGAACTCCACAGTCAACGGTCGTCCTGTAGTACCACGCACTGGGTATGTAGTTGAGATCTGCGCCTTGTGGTACAATGCCCTAATCTTCGCATCTCAGATTTATGAACGGCAAGGCAAGGAAGCTGATGCCAAAGAACTGCAAACCATCGCAGACTTGTGCGGCAAGTCATTCCGCGAAACGTTCATCAACGACTACGGCTATCTGATGGACTATGTTGACGGATTCAATATGTCATGGGAGGTGCGTCCTAACATGCTCGTAGCCACAGCCCTGGAGAACACGCCACTCACAATAGCCGAACGGAAGAGCATCTATGACATCTGTACAAAGGAATTGCGCACACCTAAGGGAATGCGCTCACTCTCACCAAAGAGCGGAGCCTACAACCCTATCTACGCAGGTGGACAAGCCGAGCGCGACTCAGCATACCATCAGGGAACAGTTTGGCCATTCATGCTGGGATTCTATCTCGAGACTTGCCTTAAGATATATAAGCGCAGCGGACTGTCTTATGTAGACCGTTGTCTCATTGGACTCGAAGAGGAGATATTCTACCACGGCATCGGCACCCTACCAGAGTTGTTCGATGGCAACCCACCATTCCACGGCAGGGGAGCTCTGTCGTTTGCGATGAACGTGGCGGCTATACTGCGCGTGAACAAGCTGCTGTCTAAATTCTATAACTACTAAAAAAAAGGAGAGCAAGATGAGAGTTTTAATGTTTGGATGGGAGTTCCCTCCTAAAATATACGGTGGACTGGCAGTGGCTTCATATGGAATCACCAAAGGACTGAGTCTGCAACCCGACATGGAGACAGTGTTCTGTCTGCCCAAGCCGACAGGCCAAGAGGAGAAGTTCCTTAAGATTATAGGTATGAACCAAGTGCCCATAGTCTACAAAGACCATGACTACAACTACTTGAAGAACCGTCTGCCCGACTACGAGACACCTGAAGAGTACTATCATTTCAGAGACAATATATACGCAGACTTCTCATACATGCACACCAACGACTTGGGATGCATGGAGTTTGCAGGAGGCTATCCGCAGAACCTGCATGAAGAGATAAATAACTTCTCCATCATAGCCGGAGTGGTGGCGCGAGCCGAGCAGTTCGACATTATACATGCGCACGACTGGCTCACCTACCCTGCCGGTGTACACGCCAAGATGGTCAGCGGAAAACCGCTGTGCATACATGTGCACGCGACAGACTTCGACCGTAGCCGTGGGAAGGTCAATCCCACTGTCTACTCCATTGAGAAGAACGGAATGGACCATGCGGACTGTATCATGTGCGTGAGTGAATTGACCCGTCAGACAGTTATCAACGAATACCACCAAGACCCACGCAAGTGCTTTGCGATGCACAACGCAGTCTATCCTCTGTCACAAGACTTACTCGACATACCACGCCCCGACCACTCCAAAGAAAAGGTCGTAACCTTCCTTGGGCGCATAACCATGCAGAAAGGACCAGAATACTTCGTAGAAGCAGCAACACTAGTACTGCAACGCACTCACAACATCAGGTTCGTCATGGCTGGTTCGGGAGACATGCTGGAACAGATGATTGAACTTGTGGCGCAACGCGACATTGCCGACCGTTTCCACTTCCCAGGATTCCAACGAGGACGGGAGGTGTACGAGTGCTACAAAAATTCCGACGTGTTCGTGATGCCTTCTGTCAGCGAACCATTCGGTATAGCACCGTTGGAAGCAATGCAGTGCGGAACACCGTCAATCATATCGAAACAGTCGGGATGCGGAGAAATCCTGTCAAAAGTGATAAAGGTAGACTACTGGGACATCTACGCTATGGCAGATGCCATCTACTCCATCTGTACCAATCCGTCACTCTTCAACTACCTTCAGGAGGAAGGGATAAAGGAAGTGGCTGGAATCACATGGGAGAAAGTGGGACAGCGCATCCGCAGACTTTATAATCAATGTTTAGGAATAAATTAAAATCACATAAGGATATGGCAAAGACAATTTGTTTATACTTCGAAATTCACCAGATTATTCATCTGAAACGGTACAGGTTCTTTGATATCGGGCGTGACCACTACTACTATGATGACTATGAGAATGAACGCAGCATCAGCGACATAGCAGAGCGGTCGTACATCCCTGCACTACGTACACTAATAGAGATGGCAAAGGAACACGGCAAGTACTTCAAAGTGGCATTGTCACTCTCTGGAGTCGGCATAGAACAGATGGAGATGCACGCACCTCTCGTGCTCGACCTATTGAAGGAACTGAACGAAACCGGTTGCGTAGAGTTCCTGTGTGAACCTTACAGCCATGGACTGTCATCACTGGCAAACGAGGACTGTTTCCGTGAGGAGAGCCTGAGGATGAAGGCCAAGATCAAGGAACTCTTCGGACAGACTCCGACGGTGTTCCGCAACAGTTCGCTCATCTATTCGAACGACATAGGACTGCAAGTGGCAGACATGGGATTCAAGGGTATGCTTACAGAAGGCGCAAGGCATCTGCTCGGATGGAAATCGCCGCATTACATCTATGACTGTGCGCTCAACCCGAACCTGAAGTTACTGTTGCGCGACTACAAGTTCAGTGACGACATAAGTCTGCGATTCAACAACTCCGACTGGAGTGAGTTCCCATTGTTTGCGGACAAGTATATAGACTGGATTGCAGCTCTGCCAGAAGAGGAGAAAGTGGTCAACATCTTCATGGAACTGTGTGCACTGGGAATTTACCAACCACTCAGCAGCAACATTCTTGAGTTCCTCAAAGCCCTTCCAACCTGCGCCAAGGCAAGGGGCATCACTTTCTCTACACCAGGCGAGCTGTGTAGCAAGGTCAAGTCTGTAGGAAGTCTGGACGTGCCGTACAGCATCAGTTGGGTAGACGAGGAGCGCGACACCAGTTGTTGGCTCGGCAACGTCATGCAGCGCGAAGCATTCAACAAGCTATATAGTGTGGCTGACCGTGTGCGCATCTGCACCGACAGGCGCATCAAGCAGGACTGGGATTACCTACAGGCATCCAACAACTTCCGTTTCATGACTACCAAACAAAGCAGTGTGAGCATGAACAGAGGGATCTACGACAGTCCCTATGATGCCTTCACCAACTACATGAACATCTTGGGTGACTTCATCAACAGGGTCAATACCCTCTACCCTCTTGACATGGACAACGAAGAACTGAACTCCCTCCTCACAACCATCAAGAATCAAGGCGAGGAGATAGAGGCGAAGGACCACAAGATTGAGAAGTTACAAGCGGAACTGGAGAAATACCGTCCCGACACTGAGAAGGAGGAAAAGACTGAGAAGGCGGAAAAGAAACCTACGACAAAAAAGCAGACAGCTAAGAAAGCCTCTCCGGCAAAGACAAAGAAAAAGACAGAATCCAACGCAAAATCTGAATAAAAGCAAGGCGGTTTCTCTATTGTAGGGAAACCGCTTTTATTTTTCCTACAACGTAGTTCAGATAATATAGTTCAGGCACTCTGGGACCAATTCAATTCGCATCGGTGTCAAATGTTTCGAATCGAGTATGCATCCGTCGAGCGACACTCTTGCTTTCCCCACATCAAACAGTTCCATCTTTTGAATTCTGTACGGATGGACATTCTTATAATTGAGGAATTTTCCTTTTCCTAAGAGATAGAAGCCCTCGAAGAGCTGCCACCACTGAGGCAGTGTTACTACAGACACATCAAGCATCCCACTGTAGGGAACACCGTTAGGAGTCTGTCCGTAACCAGAGCAGTTGCCTATACATATCGACATCACCTCGCCCTTTATCTCTTCCGTGTCAGCCTTGAACCATACGTTAAACGATTTTCGTTCGAATATATTGGCGATAGCTACAGGAATGGTAGAAAGTCGCTTGGAACCGACCAAACGATTTGCCTTACTCGTAAGGTCAATAAGTCGGGCGCCCAAACCTACGTTTACACAATTGAGGAAATAACGTTTCTGCGGCACATTGTCCTCGTCAGGATAGACTACATAGCCCACGTCGATACGCCTCGTGCGCCTGGCTATTATCATGTCAATGGTTTTCTTGTAATCGTCCACCGTCACTCCCCAAAACCGTGCAAAGTCATTTCCGATACCGTTAGGTATCAGTCCCAGGGCAAAATCGTCAGGCAGGCAATCACTTCGCATGATTCCGTTCAAAGCCTCGTTCAAAGCCTCGTCATTTCCGACTATGACAACCGTATGGTACTCATTGTCACCAAGCATCTTGGCAAGTCTTTCAACAGACCCTGCACCTTCCGACTGCACGAAATCGAACTGCACACCACGCTTTTCCATATAACGTTGTATCGCCACCCACCGCTTATGCGAATATGCAAGACCGACACGCGCACTGTATATCACACCCCAACGACCTTTATCCATACATCAACTGATTAAATCTGATACACTCTGCATGCCCCTGTCACAATGAATGGGTCAGATAAAACACTACGAGACCTACCCCCCAAGCAACAAGCACCCTCCATGTGATATGATTGAAATACCACCTCAGGCTGACCTTGGCTACCTCTGATACCGCATGACCGGCAAGAGTACCGACATAAAGCAGGCTGCCTCCCATAGCAGAACAGAAGGCTAGCAACTGCCAATAGATTCCGTTCTGCACGAACATCGACCCTGTCTCCATCGCATCATGCTCGAAGAGGTTCAGTCCCACCATCACGAGCGGTATGTTGTCTATCACACTTGATATAAGTCCCAACACGCCACCGTAGATGTACACGTTGTGGATGTGCGTACTCAACAATCCACTCGCATACCTCAACGCTCCGCACTCCACTAATGCTCCAATTGCAAGCGTCGCTCCAAGGAAATAAAGGATGAGACGCATGCCTATAAACTCAGTATTGCGGATATACTTGTGCTGCACGAACAGTCTGTTGCCGTTCCTCTTAAAAGTGAAAAGACTTTCAAGCAACCATATAAGGGCAAGCACACACAGTGCGCCTAAGAACGGAGGCAACTTTGTCACACTATGAAATGTGGGGATTGACCACAGCGACGCTATTCCCACGAACAACAGGACGAGTTTCTGCCACGGAAGAAGCAAGGCATCGTCACCGTCAAAACGGTTGAGGATGGATGTTACCTCTATTTTTCCCACAAGCAACCTCGATATGAGCAGGTTGAACGTGCAAAGGCTGGCAAGTACTGGGAGTATCAGTCCACCGGCAAACGATGAAGGGGTCACTACCCCATCCACCCAAAACATGAGCGATGTCATGTCGCCAATGACAGTGAACGAACCACCGAGTATCGCACTGATGAGTATCACACAAGAATAGACTGTCTTCTGTCTGTGCGAAGCCACTATCTGGTCGAGGATGGTCATCATCAGCACCACTGTTGTAAGGTTATCCACATTAGCAGAGATTATGAACGTAAGGGCTGACAACATCCACAAGAATTTCTTGCTACTGCGTGTACGCAACCACACCACCAGCGAGTCGAACACCCCATTGTTGTTCATTATCTCCACTATGGTATTGGTGGCAATCAAGAACAGTATGACCTGACACGCCTCATTAACATATTTCATTATCACAGTGTTGGCGATGAAGTCGCCCGACAGTCCTGCAATCTGATAAGCCGGATAGCCCATAAGGTTAAGGAAGTCGGCACCGTGCAACATGTACACCACCCAAGCGCTGACACCACAGAACATGGCCACAGCTGCCCGGTTGATATGAGTGACGGAAACTGAACTCATCATAATGCTTCCTACCAAGACTATCGCTACAATAGCTAAAGTTGTGACCAACATACGATGAACATTACATAGGGGTTATACATAGTTTTCTTTTGGGTCAAGGATGCAATGCCGATAGTTTGTCCCAAAACTATCAGTGAGCGGTAGACGGGGCTCGAACCCGCGACCTTCGGCTTGGGAAGCCAACGCTCTGCCAACTGAGCTACTACCGCATTCACATCGCTTGCTAATCGGATGCAAAGGTACAAAACTTTTGTCACACACAAGACATAGCGAACAAAGAAACTTAAAAAAAAGAAGAGAGGAGCACTTTTTTTTAGGTGCTCCTCCTATGAGGGTGGGTAAGCGAACTACATCGCGCCGCTACAACCTGTTGCCTTTGCTGCGGTCAAGCCCTGGAGGATTCGCAGGGAGCTGGCCGTATAGGACTTACCCATGTGATGTCCGTTTGCAAGTGCAAAGGTAGCACATTTACGGAAACCGACCAAAGAATGACAAGATTTTTTCATCACCTTCTTCATTTTAGGCACGCACCACGCTGTTTCCTCATGGTTTTTCCGTACCTTTGCACCTCAAACCAACATATAATAAGCTTATTATGATCGTCGAACTCTTCCAATCAGCACTCGACAACCTCAACTACGGTTGGATTATACTGCTGATGGCCATCGAAAGTTCATTCATCCCCTTCCCCTCGGAAGTGGTGATGATACCTGCTGCCTATGCAGCCGCCTCACGCGGTGAGATGTCGTATGTGGCAATCATTGCCTGTGGGACTCTCGGAGCACTCATCGGGGCACTCGTCAATTATGTCCTCGCCTACTACCTCGGCAGACCGATAGTCTACTCGTTCGCCAACAGCCGCTTCGGCCACATGTGTCTGATTGACCAGGCCAAAGTGGAGAAGGCAGAACAGTACTTCGACCGCCACGGTGCGATGTCCACACTCATCGGCAGACTCATCCCTGCCATACGGCAGTTGATCTCCATCCCTGCCGGTCTCGCCAAGATGAACCTCGTGCCTTTCATCCTCTACACATGCATAGGGGCGACCCTGTGGAACTGCGTACTGGTAGGCATCGGTTACGTGTGCCACACCACCATACCCGAGAAAGAACTCATTGACACGATAGCCCACTACAGCCACATCATAGGCATCATCGCCATAGTCGCTGTGGTTGCTCTGGTAGCATACCTTATATATATAGGTGTAAAGAAAGACAATGGCGTGAAGAAACAGCAATAAAATTACGGAAAAAGATGTTTGAGAACCTGAGCGAACGACTGGAACGGTCGTTCAAGATACTGAAGGGTGAAGGTAAAATCACCGAAATCAACGTTGCCGAGACGCTCAAGGATGTGCGGAAAGCACTCATCGAAGCCGATGTGAACTACAAAGTGGCAAAGACCTTCACTGATACCGTGAAGCAGAAAGCCCTGGGACAGGACGTGCTGACAGCCGTCAAGCCGGGACAACTCATGGTGAAGATTGTACACGACGAACTTACAGCACTGATGGGAGGACAGGCAACCGAGCTGAACCTCACCAGCCGTCCGTCTGTCATCCTCATGGCAGGACTCAACGGAGCAGGGAAGACCACTATGAGTGGCAAGCTGGCACTCTTGCTGAAGAACCAGAAACACCGCAAGCCACTGTTGGCGGCTTGCGACACGTTCCGTCCAGCAGCCATGGAACAACTGCGCGTACTGGCAGAACAGGTGGATGTCCCCATCTATCTGGAGCCTGGGGCAACGGACCCTGTACAGGTAGCACGGAACGCCATACAGGAAGCCAAGGCCAAGGGACATGACACCGTCATCGTGGACACTGCAGGACGACAGTCTGTGGACGAACAACTGATGGTGGAGATACAGAACATCAAGGCAGCGTGCACACCCGACGAAACCCTCTTGGTAGTGGATGCCATGACAGGACAAGACGCTGTAAACACTGCCAAGATATTCAACGAAAGGCTCGAGATAGACGGTGTAATCCTCACTAAACTCGACGGTGACACGCGAGGTGGAGCAGCCCTGTCCATCCGTACTGTCGTTGACAAACCTATCAAGTTTGTCGGCACAGGCGAGAAGATGGAAGCTCTCGACGTGTTCCATCCCGAACGTATGGCAGACCGCATCCTCGGCATGGGCGACATCGTCAGCCTCGTGGAACGCGCACAACAGCAATTCGACGAGGAGGAAGCCAAGCGACTGGAAAAGAAGATACGCAAGAACAAATTCGACTACAATGATTTCTACAGTCAGATACAACAGGTGAAGAAGATGGGAAACCTCAAAGACCTCGCTTCAATGATTCCTGGTGTAGGCAAACAGATAAAAGACTTGGACATCAACGACAACGCTTTCAAGAGCGTTGAATCCATGATTGGTTCAATGACCCCTTACGAGCGCGAGCACCCCGAATGTCTCAACATCAGTAGGAAACAGAGGATTGCTAAGGGCTCAGGCAACCCAATCGAGGAAATCAACCGTATCACAAAGCAGTTCGACCAAATGCGCAAGATGATGAAGACCATAGCCAGCCCACAGTTCGGCAAAGCTATGGCAAACATGAAACGAGCTAAACGTTAAACCACCACACACCATCACACACATGACACTCATCGACGGAAAGGCTGTAGCGACAGCCATCAAACAAGACATCGCTAAGGAAGTGGAGCAGATTCTCAAGGACGGAGGCAAACGTCCACACCTGGCAGCAATACTAGTGGGTCACGACGGAGGAAGCGAGACCTATGTAAAGAACAAGGTACTGGCATGTGAGCAGTGCGGATTCAAGTCAACCCTCATACGCATGGAGAGCGACATCACTGAAGATGAGCTGCTGGAGCAAGTAAAACGACTCAACGAAGACCAAGACGTAGACGGGTTCATTGTACAGTTACCGCTACCCTCACACATCTCTGAACAGAAAGTGATTGAGGCAATTGACTACAAGAAAGATGTGGATGGTTTCCATCCAATCAACGTGGGACGTATGTCCATCGGACTACCTTGTTACATCAGTGCCACCCCAAACGGCATCCTTCAGTTGCTGAAGTACTACAACATTGAGACCAGCGGAAAGAAATGTGTGGTGCTCGGCCGATCCAACATAGTGGGCAAGCCTATGGCACAGCTCATGATGCAGAAGAGCTACCCTGGCGACTCCACGGTAACAGTCTGCCACAGCCATACGAAGAACATAAAGGAGGAGTGCCAGTCTGCTGACATCATCATCGCAGCAATGGGACAACCACACTTCCTCACCGCTGACATGGTGAAGGAGGGAGCTGTGGTCATCGATGTGGGTACCACACGTGTGCCCGACCCTACCCGCAAGAGCGGTTTCCGCCTGTCAGGCGACGTGGATTTCGACAACGTCGCACCCAAGTGTTCTTACATCTCACCTGTACCTGGAGGTGTTGGTCCAATGACCATCTGTTCACTCATGAAGAACACCCTGTCAGCTGGCAAAAAGGAGTTCTACCAGTAAAACACGGTAAAATACAAGGCAGAAACGCATTTTTTTGCAGAATACCATTGTCGGTTGCGAAATTATGCCTACCTTTGCACTCGCTTTTGAGAACAGAGCATACATGGTGGATGTAGTTCAGTTGGTTAGAGCGTCAGATTGTGGTTCTGAATGTCGTGGGTTCGAGTCCCACCCTCCACCCTTCTCTTTGTCAAACGACAAATGCAGACGTGTCCGGGAATCCCGGGCACGTCTCTCGTTTATGCTACAAGGTTTTGTAAAAGTACAAATAAGATAGTTGTGATATTGACAACTACAGAAAAACACAAAATAAGAGGACTGAAAATACCCCCAAAATATCCAATTTTTATTCACTCGAGTGAATTGATCAAAGCACTCGAGTGGATCGATCAATTCACTCGAGTGAAATGACACCCCCTCTCGAGACCCTATTTTTGGGGTC